>NZ_CAXTHR010000031.1:0-36270 GCF_964244095.1 uncultured Methylobacterium sp.
GCCACCAGCGCCCGTCGAGATAGGCCTCGAACACCGCGTGGAAGTCGCTCGGCACCAGCCCGTGCGCGTAGCACGAGACGAAGCGCGCCGGGATGCCGAGCGCGCGGCAGAAGGCGGTGCCGATATGCGCGAAGTCGCGGCAGACGCCGGCGCGCTTCAGCAGGCTCTCGTCGGCGGTGGTCTCGCCGTCGCTGGTGCCCGGCTTGTAGGTGAGGTGATCGTGGATCCAGTTGCAGATCTGGTTGACGCGGCTGTGCCCCTTCGGCAGCGCGCCGAACTCGGCCTGGGCGAAGGGCGTCAGCCGGTCGGAGGAGACGAAGCGGCTCGGCAGCAGGAACGGCAGGATGTCGAGCGGCAGCGCCGAGACCGGGGTCTCGTCGATGGTCGCCGGATCGGCGCGGTGCACGGTGAGCTCGACCTCGGCCTCGTATTCCAGCGCGAACTGCCCCATCGGCACGTTGACGCCGAGATAGCGGTTCTGAAGGTCCGGCGTGGTGTAGACGTCGCGCTTGAGGTTGGGCGTCAGCACCAGGGATTCGCTGAGGATTTCCAGGCTCCGGAGGCGCGCGACCTCCAGGTTGAAGATGAAGGTCGTGTCCGAGAGGATGTTGTACGACAGGCTGCAGCCGAGGGTGTAGCGCACCGATCACTCCTTGCAGTCGAGGCGGTGGCTGATCTCGCAAGGAACAGGCCCGTCCCGAGACCCGAACGCCGTGCGACCCCCGGTGGTTCGGCCGGCGTATCGGCCTGCGGGATTGCATCAGCCAGGGCGGCTCGCTCTCGCGACGGCGGATAAAGCAACCTCAAAGAAACTAATAAATTTAAGATTGATATTTCCAAATCGCCATGGCCAAATCCTCGCGCCGCCGACTTGATTCGTGCGTCGCCGATGACAGCCCAGCACTGTCGAACGATGACGCATGTGCGGCACGAAGATCGTTCAGGAGGAAGCGATGAGCGTCGATTTCAGTGTCGTCGGCATATTCTACAAAACCATCGTCGACTTGACGCAGGTCAAGGGTAATACGGTCGGCGAGATCATGCAATATCTCTACACCAGCGACCCGAATTTCTTTTATACCTCTCTCGTCTTCGACGGGAATCAGATCGTGAATTCGCTGGCTGAGTATCATCCGGCGCCGTTCAAGGGACGGACCGGGATCACCTACCCGCCGGGCATGTACCGGCTATCGCAGACCTTCACGGAGCCGACGCCCAATCCCTACTCGGTGTGGCAATACTACCTGTTCGATCAGAACGGCACCCGGAAACATAACCCGGCAGACCTGTCCTACACCAAGGCCGTGGTGCAGGACGGCTGGTCCATCGTCTGGCGCCTGCTGACCATCTGCAACGCGCCGACCGGCCTCTCGAAGCGGATGCGGAAGCTCGTGCCGGACAGCATGATGTCGGCTCCGGGCGTCTCCTGAACGCAGGTGGCCGCGCGGTCAGCGCCCGCGCGGCAGGAGCACCACCGTCAGCGAGCGCACGCCCTGCGCCCCGTGGATCAGCACGCCCTCGATGTCGGCGGTGGCGGACGGCCCGGTGTGCAGCACCGCGTAGGCGGCGCGCGCGAAGTCCGGCCGCTTGTAGGCGGCCTGGATGTTGACGAGGATGTCGGCGGGATCGAGCAGCACGACGAGGTGCTGGGCGAGGTAGGCCACCGCGTTGACGACCAGCTCGGCCTCGGTGAACAGCACCGAGCCGGTCTCGGCGACGCCGAACACCGCGCGCACCACCGCGACGTCCACGTCGTCCACGTCCTGGGGCCGCGCCACGGCCGCAAGATCGCGGTTGCCCGTGTAGTCCGGGACCGCGGAGGCGACGACCGCCGCCGCGTCGAGCCGCTCGCGGACGCCGGCCAGCGGATCGCCGGCCGGTCCGGCCGCCACGACGCGGCCGCCCATCCGCGCGAGCGCCTCGGTGAACGCCGCGACGCGGTCGTCGGCCACCAGCGGCGCGAAGTCCGGCACGGCGGGGAGCGGGTGATCGCCCGCCGGCCGGTTGGCGCGGATCGCGGCAAGCGTCGCCGCGCGCGCGCTCATTGGCCCGCGTCCTTCATGCGGTTCTGCCGGTACCAGGCGTGAAAGCTCTGCTTGGGCGCCTCGGGCATCTCGCGCTTCTTCCCCCAGGTGTTGAGCGGGTTGTAGACGGCAAAGCGCGGCAGCGCCCGGAGCACCGAATCCGCGCTGCCGATCGCGGCGCGATACGCGGCAGGCCGGCTCAGCACGGCGCCCGCGGCCTTCATCAGGCCCTGCTTCAGCAGCGGGATCTGATGCTCCTCGGCAAGCACCCTGCGCCACGCGAAGATCTGCTCGTGGATGTTGATCTTCACCGGGCAGACGTTGGTGCAGGAGCCGTTCATCGTCGAGGAGAACGGCAGCGTGGAATACTTCCGCTTGTTGAAGGTCGGATCGATGATCAGCCCGATCGGCCCGGAATAGGTCGCGCCGTAGGAGAGTCCGCCCGAGCGCCGGTAGACCGGGCAGGTGTTCATGCAGGCGCCGCAGCGGATGCACTTCAGCGAGGTCCAGAATTCCTCCATCCCGAGGCGGGCCGAGCGGCCGTTGTCGACCAGCACGTAGTGCATCTCGGTGCCGGGCCGCGGCCCGCGGAAGTGCGAGGTGTACTGGGTGATCGGCGAGCCGAGCGCCGAGCGCGACAGCATGCGGATGAACACGCCCAGGTGCTCGATCCGCGGAATGATCTTCTCGATGCCGATCGAGTGGATCAGCAGCGGCGGCACGTTGGCGGAGAGATCCGCGTTGCCCTCGTTGGTGCAGGTGACGACGGTGCCGGTCTCGGCGATGGCGAAGTTGCAGCCGGTCATGCCGGCATCCGCCTGGAGGATGTGGGGGCGCGTGGTGTCCCGCTGGCTCTCGGCGAGGTAGTGGATGTCGTCGTTGTCCGGGTCGGTGCCGAGGGTGCGCGCGAACACCTCGGCGACGTCCATGCGGGTCTTGTGCACGGCCGGCGCCACGATGTGGCTCGGCTCCTCGTTGTCGAGCTGCTGGATGCGCTCGCCGAGATCCGTCTCGATGATCGCGATGCCGTTGGCCGCCATGTGGTGGCGGAAGCCGCATTCCTCGGTGAGCATCGACTTCGACTTGACCAGCGTCTTCGCGCCGTGGTCGCGCAGGATGCCGAGCACGATGCGGTTGTGCTCGGCCCCGTCGGCCGCCCAGTGCACGTGCACGCCGTTGGCCGTGGCCGCCGCCTCGAACTGTTCGAGGTAGGTGTCGAGGTGGGTGAGCGTGTGCGCCTTGATCGCGGAGGCGATCTCGCGCAGCTCCTCCCATTCGGGGATGCCGTGGGCCGACGCATCGCGCTTCCTGCGCAGGTCCCACAGCCGCTCGTCGTGCGCCGCCTGATGCAGGGGCGCGGCGAGGAACCGCTCGGCGGCCTCCGCCTGGTCGATCGGCCGGTCGCCGCGGACCTTGGCGCCGCGCGGCTGCTTCTCGCGCACCTTTGGCGCGGCGATCGGCCGCGTCGCGGCCTCGGCGTGCTGAAGCCGCTGGCCGTCCGCGCCGCGCTCGCCCTCGTCGGCGGGCGCCCGGACCTCCGGGTGGATCATGCCCTCGCTCCCGCGGGGCGACAGGTCTTCGATGCTCATGCCGCCGCTCCGTTGAGGACCTGCGCGATGTGGATGTACTTCAGCGGCACGCCGAGGCGCTCGGCGCAGCCCTTCTGGTGCATCATGCAGGAGGAATCCGCCGAGACGACGTAGTCGGCCCCCGCACGCGCCTGATCGGCCACCTTGTCGTAGCCCATCTTGGCCGAGACGGCCGGCTCGAACACCGAGAAGGTGCCCCCGAAGCCGCAGCACTCGTCGGGCCGCGCCAGCGTGACGATCTCGATGCCCTTCACCTTGGCGAGCAGATCGAGCGGCTTCGAGTAGTGCGGCGCGACGATCTCGGAGGGGCGGGCGTGATGGATGCCGCGCAGCGCGTTGCAGTTCGAATGGTAGGCGACCTTGTGCGGGAATTCCGCCCAGGGCAGGGCCTCGATCTTCAGGACGTCGTGCAGGAACTCGACCAGCTCGAAGGTCTTCCGCCGGACGCCGACCACCGCGTCGGTCTGCGGGATCGCGGTGAGGTGCTCGCGCACCTGATGCACGCAGCTTCCCGAGGGCGCGACCACGTAGTCGAACGGGGCGAAGTTCCTCACGAACAGCGCCTCGGTCGCGGCCGCTTCCGCGTGGCAGCCGGTGTTGGTCATCGGCTGGCCGCAGCAGGTCTGGTCGAAGGGGTATTCCACGTCGAGGCCGAAGCGTTCCAGCAGTTCGAGCGTGGCGACGCCCACCTCCGGCTCGAAGGCGTCGACGTAGCAGGGGACGAACAATCCGATCCGCATGGGCGCTTCCCGATCCCGGCTCGATCCGCTCCGTTCGAGGACCTGGAACGGTTCAAAGACGTGCGCGCGGTCTACCGGATCGGGTGGGTCTTGGCGAGGTCGCAGGGCGGGCCGCCCTCGCACCGGCCGGGGTGGATCGGGCCGCCGGCCGTTCGTGCCCGGGCCGGAAGCCCCTTCGCCTCCAGGATCGCCGGCTCGGCTTCGATGCGGTGCATGGCGCCGTTCGCGCACGTGTTGTTTTGAGGCGGGCCGGGCCGCACGGATCGTGGGGGCCCGCCCTACATCCTGCGGCACGAAGGGCCGCGGCGTCGGCCCTCGCCCGTCCGGAGGACACGGCCCTTGAACCGCCTCTTGAACCGCCGGAACCTCGTCGCCGCGGGCCTCGCCTCCGCGGGTCTCCTCGGTGGTCCGGCGTCCCGGGCCGTCGCGGCGCCGGGACCGATTCCCGGCACGCGCCCGGTCGGCATCGCCATGCTGCTCTTCCCGGGCATGACGGCGCTCGATGTGGTCGGGCCGCACGAGATCCTTGCCGGCCTGGCGCCCGGCAGCCTGCACCTAGTGGCCAAGGAGGCCGGACCGGTCGCGAGCGACGCCGGCCTGACGCTGACGGCGACGGCCGATTTAGAGACCTGCCCGCGCGATCTCGACGTGCTGTTCGTTCCCGGCGGGGACGGCACCCCGGATCAAATGCGCGATGCCGCGACGCTCGCCTTCCTGCGCGACCGCGCCGGGCGAACCGCGTGGGTCACCAGCGTCTGCACCGGCTCGCTGATCCTCGGTGCTGCCGGCCTGCTCGACGGTTACCGTGCCACCTCGCATTGGTGCGTGCGGGACACCGTGCTGCCGCTGCTCGGCGCGGTTCCAATCGACGAGCGCGTCGTGTTCGACCGCAACCGCGTCACCGCCGCCGGAATCTCCGCCGGGCTCGATTTCGCCCTCGCGCTCGCCGCGCGGCTCCGCGGCGGCGACTACGCCCGTACCAGCCAGCTCGTGGCGGAGTATGCCCCGCGCCCGCCCTTCGATGCGGGGCGTCCCGCCTCGGCGGGCCCGGCGATCACCCACGCGGCGGGCGCGATCCTGGCGCCCCTGGTCGCGGGTGCGATGCGGGCGGCGCAGGACCGCTGAATCGCGGCCTGTGCAGCGCCGGCATGCTCTTCGCCCGCCGGCTGCGCGAGGGCGGCCGGCGCGCGGCCGGGCGCCCGGAACCGGGGCGTCTTCAGGCGATCCGCATCAGCGGTTCGCGCAAGGCCGCAGGGCCCGCGACGGCCTGCGCTGCGCCGACCCGGACGCTCTGGCGTTCGCGGGCGATGTAGGCGGTCGGCATGAGCGCCTGCATGTCGGCCTCGACGCCGCGGAGCGTCGCGTCGGAATGGCCCGGGTGGAGATGGATGATCGCCAGCGCCTTCACGCCGGCGGCCTGCGCCAGCTCCACGCCCTTCTGCCAGGTCGAGTGGCCCCAGCCGCGGCAGGTCGGGTACTCGCAATCTGTGAACATGCCGTCGTAGACCATCAGGTCCGCGCCCGCGACGAAGCGCATCAGCGCCGCGTCCGGCCAGGGGTCGGTGTGCTCGACGTCGCTGACGATGCAGAGCCGCCTGCCCGCGTGCTCGAACCGGTATCCGACGGAACCCTGCGGGTGGTTGAGCGGGATCGTGTCGACCCGTGCGCCGTCGGGGAACGTCAGGGTCTCGCCGGCGCGGAAGCCGTGGTGCTTCAGGGTGCAGGGCAGGACGTCGAGGGTGACGGGGAACAGCGGCGGCGCGTAGAGCCGGTCGAGCGCGTCCTCGGCCGACGCCCCGTCGAGGTTGCCACACCACGTGTTGATCACCCGCTCCGGGTCGAACACCGCCGGCTTGAAGAACGGCAGGCCGCCGGTGTGGTCGAGATGGAGGTGGCTGAACAGGAGATCGATCTCCTTGGGCAGGTCAGTCCGGTTGTGCTGGCCGCAATTGTACAGACCCGAGCCCGCGTCGATGATGAACAGGCGCTCGCCGCAACGCACCTCGAGGCAGGGGGTGCTGCCGCCGAACTCGGCGTATTCGGGGCCGCATACCGGCGTCGAGCCGCGCACGCCCCAGAAGCGTAGCGTCAGGCCGTCGTCCGTCGCGGGACTTCTCGACATGGTCATCGCGGATCGTTTTCGTTCGGATGGTCCGATCCCCTCGGATCTGGAACCGGTCTCCGCGGCGGCGTCAATGCGGCCGGCGCGGCGGGCGGAGGGGCGCTCGTGCCCTGCCGCTCCCTGTCGAGGACTGAGATGGGTGGGCGCGCGGTGCCGTGATGTGCGGGGCCGCACATCGGGTCGGTGCCCCGCGCGCTTCGCATGGGCGCGATCACGGCCGTTCGGCGGATGCGACCGCCCCGGCCGGCGGCAGTCCCGGCGGTGGCGTCTGGCCGGACAGGCCGGCCCGGACGATGCGCGGGAGGCGGTCCGCGTCGTGTGCCGAGAGGCCGGCAAACCGGTCCGGCGCCCGCTCGTAGGCGGGCACGAAGCCCGCCATGTAGGTCGGCGAAAGGCTGGAATCCGGCGCGGCCCAGAGTGTCCAGACCGCCTCGGGCACCGGCGCCGGGCGGCGGCGCGCCGGGATGACGACGACCTCCTGGCCGGCATAGGCGAGGGCTTCGGGCCGGCTCACCGCGCCGAGCGACATCCCCTTGGCGGCGAGCGACGCCCAGAACGCGTGCTGCCCGCCATCGGAATAGGTCGTGCGCACGGCGGGCGCGCCGTCGTCCACCAGCGATGCGATGCGCGCCTCCTCCGCCGCACGGCGGGTCGCGACCGCGGCCTCCCGGGCGGGGTCCTTCGAGGGCGCGAAGACGTAGCGCCCGCCCGCGACGCCAGCCTCCAGTTCCTCGCCTGTCGCCTCAAAGCGGTCGGCGCCGGCCTTCAGCTCGCGCCAGAACGCGATGTTCGGGTCGGCGCGGTGGCGGGCCATGTTCTCGGCCGTCATCCGGAACGGATAGGACTGGAACTGGAACGCGGCCTGGCCGCCGTTCAGCGCGTCGCGGGCGATGGCGTAGATCTCGGCCACGGTGTGGTCCGTCATGGCAAAGCAGCCCATCGACGAACACACGCCGTGCACCATCACCGCCGAGCCGGTGCCGCCATGCGCGCGGTCGTAGGCGTTGGGATAGCCCACGTCGAACGACAGGTAGTAGTGCGAGTTCGGGTTCATCTGACGCCTGAGCACCGTGTAGAACCCTTCCGGCGTCTGCCGGTCGCCGGACTTGCGCTTGGGCCCGAGCTGGCCCGACCAGCGGCAGATCGGGAAGGTCTTGAGGTGGACGAACCGGCCGTTCGCCGCCTTCTTCCAGACCTCGATCTCGGATTCCTTCTTGTAGGCCCGGAACAGCACCGGGGCCTGCGCGCGCGTGCCCTTCGCGGCCATCAGCGCGAGCGTCGCCGCCGGGATCGGCGCCTCGGCCTTGGCGTTCTGCGCCGACGCCGCGCCCGCCCAGACCAGCGCGATGGCGGCAAGCACCGCAGCTTTCAGGAGGGTGGCTCGGCGCATCCGGGGCCCGGAGGAGTGGGGTCACGCAGGACCGCGACGCGCGGCGCACGGGGCGAGGCTTGTGCGGCCAATGCGGCGCCGGTGTGGCCTCACGCGGGCTCAGAGACGCGCGCGCCCAGCGGCGCCACCGTGCTGTTCTCCACCGCGATCACCGCGTCGAAGGGGGCAAGCCCGTCGAGTTCGACGACGTCCGGCAGGCAGACGATGAGGCCGAGGCCCGCGCGGGCCGCGCGCAACCGGGTGATCCGCCCCGCGATCGCCCTGGGCTTGCGCTCGTCCAGCAGGATCGCGACGACCGCGATGTCGGGCTGCCGGATCAGGCAGCGGGCGAGGTCGATCGCGATGCGGGTCTCGGCCGGGATCGCGCCCTCGCCCAGCACCGCGCCGGTGCCGGCGGTTCCGGGCTCGACCCGGCTCTCGAGCCCGAGGCGGTAGACCGATCGCTCCAGCCCCTCCTCGGTCAGGACCCGCCGCACGATCGCGCGCACCCGCGCCTCGGCGCCGGCCTCGCCCTGGCTGATGCGGCCGAACAGCAGGTTCTCCTCGACGCTGGCGGCCGGGTTGATGCGCTCGGGATCGTGGAACTCGACCGCGGCGGAGAGATGCGGCGGCAGCATCCGCGCGAAGGACTGGCGGGCGGCGACCAGCCGCGCCTCGAAGACGGGATCGATCAGGCCGAAGCGGTGCCGGGTCTCGCTGTAGCGGAGCGCCAGCCCGATCAGCCGCTCGCGGTCGCGCTGCCCGGCCGGGCCCCGGCGGAGCGCGGCGGCGCTCGGCTGGCGCACCACGAGATCCGCGAAATAGCCGCGCTCGTCGGCCGGGAACAGGGAGAACGCGTCGAAGAGCGGGTGGTCGTCCGGCAGGTCGGAGAAGATCTCGACGGTGCTGCGGGCGACCGCGAGGCCGATCTCGGTGAGCGGCCGGACGAGGTCCTCCGCCTCCAGCACCGCCCGCAGGTAGGGATGGCGGGCGAGCCGCGCCGGCGCGAAGGCGGCGCCCACCGCCTCGCCGAACAGGATGTTCTCGCCCACCGTCGCCTGATGGCTGTAGAGCCCGGGATCGAACGGCTCGACGAGCCGCCCGGCGCCCTCGGTCCGGAGCACGGCGCGCATCGTGGCGCGCGCCGCCACGAGCGCGCGGGCGAAATCCGGCTCGACGTGCGGATCGACCCGTCCGACGAGGCCCCGCGCGTAGACGAACGCGTCGAGCCCGGTGATCTGCAGGATCTCGACGAAGGCTCCCGGGTCGGGCGCGGTTGCGGGATCGGCGCCGTAGAGGATGTTGGTGCGCAAGGTGCCCTCGACGAGGATCGCCTCCCCGGCCGCGAAGGCGATCCGGCGGGCACGCTCGGAAGCGTCGAACGCGCGCAGTTCCTGCCCGGCATAGGTGACGCTGCCGGCCGTCGGCGCGACCTGACCGGCAAGGATCGCCGCGAGAACCCGCGCGCCGCTGCCGCGCCCTCCGGTGATCGCGACGTGGGTCGGCATCGCGAGGCTGAGGTCGACACCCGACAGCCGCTCGCCGGTGGCCGCGTCGTAGGCGCCGACGCCGCGCACGCTGAGATTCCCGGACCGCGGGAAGGCGAGGCCGGCCTTGCGCCCGCGACGGCTTTCCAGGCTCGCGATCGTGCGGGCGATCTCGGCGAAGACGGGAGCGGCCCGCGCGCGCAGCATCCACAGGTGCAGGCTCAGCGCGATCAGGATCGCGGCGATCGCGAAGGCGCCGGCGGCCGCGACGAGGGCCGCCGGATCGACGTCGCGGGCGGGCGGCGCGCCCTCCGCGCCGCCACGCCACAGGGCGGTGCCGGCGGTGATGGCCGGCAGGATCACGGCGAGCGCCAGGGCAGGCGCGCGGGCATAGGCGAGCCGCGCCTCCGACAGGGCGAGCGCCGCGCGGGTCGCGGCCGCCTTCTGTGCGATGCGCGCGCGCTCCAGGTCGGCGGAGCCGTGGATGCGCACCGCCGGCATCCGCCGGACCAGGTCCCCGAGCGTCCGCTCGGCCAGCGCACCGGAGCGGAGCCGGACGTCGCTCCGCGCCGCCGACCGGCGCAGGATCAGCACCCGGGCAAGGCCCGCCGCCAGCAGGCCGACCGCCGCCGCGGGCACGAGGCGCGGTGCGGCCAGCGCCGAGAACGCCAGCGCGAGCAGGATTGCGCCGAGCGCCATCGCCGGCACGAGGATTCCGATCGCCAGCAGCCCGTCGATGCGCGCCAGCGCCTGCCCGATCAGGCCGGCAAGGCCGCGCGCCTCCTCGCGGGCGCCGGGCGGGGCATCGAGGATCGCGGTCGTGGCCGCCTCGCGCATCGCGTCGACCGCCCGTCCCTGCGCCGCGAAGCACCGGCCGGCCACGAACCAGCCGAGCCCGGCCAGCGCCAGCGCGGCGACGGCGAGGCCGAGGAACGCGGAGCGTTCGAGGTCGGCCGGCGGCAGGCTCCAGCCCGTGACGAGGACGCGGTCGCCGGCCGCCTCCGGGATCGCGAGGCGCAGGAAGGGCAGCCCCCCGGCCTGGTCGCGGCCGAGCGCATGGACGAGGTCGCGCAGGCACAGCAGCGCCAGTGCGCAGAGCGGGCCGCCGACCGCGAGCGCCAGCGCGACGACGGCGACGTGGCACCCGCGGGCCGCACGCCATGTCAGGCGGATCGGATCAGGCTCCATGATCGCTCATGTCAGGACCGCGCGTGCCGGCGACGAGGCCCCGCCTCGATCACAGCGCATAGGCGGTCCCGGCCCTGACGAAAAGCGCGCGATCGCACGGACCCGTTCGCGGCCCCGGGCGGTTACGCCGAGCGCGAGGGTCCCCTACGGTTGTCATACGGTTTTCCGGCTGATCGGTTCGGGTGACGACGCGCGGAGCGCCGAGATGTGTGACTCCGGTTAGCCTGCAGGAGGAGAGGGCATGCACGCGAACCGGTCGATCGGAAACCGTGTCGGCCCGCCCGGAACGTCCCCGTAGAGCGACCTGCCGACCGCGCAAGGGCGAAGCTCGGTCGCATTGCTTTCGCAGTGCGATCGGCATCATCCTCGACCGGCCGGTAGGTTCCCTCCGACAGGCGAGTTCAAACGGCTTGGCGACGCACTCCACCGAACGCGTTCCACGCACCCCGCCCGCGACGGGCGCGGCGTGATGGCCCAACTGTTCTCGCCCGGCGCCGACGCCCTCTACCGTCTCGCCCTGCTCACCGGCGTCGCGTGCCTTGCCGGGATACCGCTCGTCACCGCCGGCATCGTGCGCTCGGACTACGTCACCGGCGTCGGCGTCGCGCCGGCGCAGCCGGTGCCGTTCAGCCACAAGCACCATTCGGGCGAACTCGGCATCGATTGCCGCTACTGTCACACGACGGTCG
This sequence comes from uncultured Methylobacterium sp., assembly GCF_964244095.1. Lineage (GTDB taxonomy): Bacteria > Pseudomonadota > Alphaproteobacteria > Rhizobiales > Beijerinckiaceae > Methylobacterium. The sequence continues at coordinate 11,209 of NZ_CAXTHR010000031.1, forward strand.
AGACCCAGGCGACCGCAGGCATCCCGCCGACCTACACCTGCATGACCTGCCACGCGCAGATCTGGGCTGCCTCCGACATGCTGAAGCCGGTGCGGGAGAGCTTTGCCAGGGACGAGCCGCTGCAATGGGTGCGGCTGAACAAGCTGCCGCAATACGTCTACTACAACCACGCCGTGCACGTGACGAAGGGCATCGGCTGCTCGACCTGCCACGGCGACGTGACCACGATGCAGATGACCTACCGCGCCAACGCGTTCGAGATGCGCTTCTGCCTCGATTGCCACCGCAATCCGGAACGATACGTCCGCACGCAGGATCAGGTCTGGACCATGAACTGGACGCCGCCGGCCGACCAGGCGACGCTCGGGCCGCAACTCGTGGCCCGGAACCACATCCGCGGCGGCGAACGTCTCACCGAATGCGCGATCTGTCACCGCTGATGGGCCGGACGCGCACATGACGGGCCAGCACGACCTCGGCGCGATCCGCGCCCGCCTCGCCTCCGGTGACGGGCCGGCCTTCTGGCGCAGCCTCGACGCGGTCGCTGACACGCCCGCGTTCCGCAGCTACCTGGAGGCCGAGTTTCCCGCAGCGGCTCGCCTGGCCGCGGCCCCCGAGCGCCGCGGTTTCCTCAAGCTGATGGCGGCCTCCTTCGCGCTCGCCGGCCTCGCGGCGTGCGAGTCCGGCGACGGCCGCCGCTACGAATTACCCTACGTCAACGCGCCCGAGCGGATCGTGGCGGGCGCGCCCTTGAGCTACGCCTCGTCGGCGCTGTTCGACGGGTTCGCCAACGGCATCCTCGTCACCACCCGCAACGGCCGCCCGCTGAAGATCGAGGGCAACCCCGACCACCCCTGGAGCCGCGGCGGCACCGACGTCCTGGCGCAGGCGTCGGTGCTCGGCCTCTACGATCCGTTCCGCAGCCAGGCCGTGCGGCATCTCGGCCGCCCGAGTTCCTGGGCCGCGTTCCAGGCCGCGATGCTGGCGCGGATGCCGGCCTGGGAGGCGAACGGCGGCGCGGGCCTCGCGCTGCTCACCGGCCCGGTCACCTCGCCGTCCATGGCCGCCGAGATCGCGCGGATGCGCCGGACCTATCCGGCCCTGCGCTGGTTTGCCGGCGCGGGCGTCGGGCGCGAGGGGATCTACGCGGGCGCCGCGCGCGCCTTCGGCCGCCCGGTCGAGACGCTGCCGGATTTCTCGAGGGCGCGGACCATCGTCTCGCTCGACGGCGACTTCCTCGACACGGGGCCGGGACAGGTCGGCCTATCCCGGCGCTGGAGCGAGGCGCGGCGCGCCTCGCATGCTGAGGGCCGTCTCCTCACCCTGCACGCGGCCGCGCCGAGCCCGAGCCTGACCAGCGCCAAGGCGGACTTCTCGCTTCCGATCGATGCCGCCGGGCTGGACCGGCTCGCCCGCGACCTGCTCAGCCTTACCGAGGGCGGCGCGGCCGCGTCCGACACGGACGCGCGGGGGGCGTGGCTGGCGCGGGCTTTCGCCGCGCTGAACGCGGCGCGCGGGGCCGGCATCGTCACCGCGGGCGTGACCGGGCCGCCGGAGCTGCACGCGCTGGTCCACAGGCTGAACGGCGCGCTCGGCAACACCGGCACGACCATCCGCCACACGGCGCCCGCCGAGGTGCTCGGCGCGGGCACGCTGACCGAGCTCGCCACCGCGATGGCGGCGGGATCGGTCGAGGCGCTGATCGTGCTCGGCGGGAACCCGGTCTACGAGGCGCCCGGCGCCCTCGACTTCGCGCAGGGCCTGGAGCGCGTGCCGCTGAAGATCCACGCGGGCGCGTATCACGACGAGACCGGCGCGCATGCCGACTGGCACCTGCCGCTCGCGCACCCGCTCGAATCCTGGGGCGACGCCCGCTCCCTCGACGGAACGGTCGGCTTGATCCAGCCGACCGTCGCGCCGCTCTACGACGGCCGTAGCGCCCACGAGATCCTGGCCTTCCTCGGCCGCGGCGCCGTGGGCGACGGCCTGGGCCTGCTCCGGCAGCACCTGCGCGGCGACGGCGAGGACGAGGCCGCCTTCCAGGCCCGTTTCGAGGAGGCGTTGCGCGCCGGCTTCCTGCCCGACAGCGCCGCGAAGACCGAAACCGTCAGCCTCACGCAGGCGACGCCGACGCCGCCGGCAGCGGCCGGCGCCGGCGCGATCGCGGTGGTGTTCCGCCCCGACCCGACCGTGTGGGACGGCGCGCTCGCCGATCTCGGCTGGCTCCAGGAACTGCCGAAACCCCTGACCAAGATCGTCTGGGAGAACGTGGTCGGCGTGAGCCCGACGCTCGCCGAGCGCGAAGGGCTCACCAACGGCGACATCCTGCGCATCGCCGCGGACGGGCGCGCGATCGAGGGGCCGGCCTGGATCACGCCGGGGCAGGCCGAGAACACGATCACCCTCGGCCTCGGCTACGGCCGCAACGTGCCCGAGCACCTCTCCACCGGCATCGGATACGCCGCCAACGTGCTGCGGCCGGTCGCGACGCCCTGGACCCTGGAGAACGCCAGCCTGTCGAAGACCGGCGCGCGCCGGATGCCGGCGACGACCCAGAACCTCGGCACGATGGCCGGCCAGGACCTCGTCAGGGTGCAGCGCGAGGGCGCCGACCCGGTCGGCGACACCACGGCCTACGAACACGCCTCGTTCTATCCGGAGCCGGCGGCGGCCGGGCGCGGCGCGGACGCCGCCTGGGGCATGGTGATCGATCTCGACGCCTGCACCGGCTGCAACGCCTGCGTCACCGCCTGCCAATCGGAGAACAACATTCCGGTCGTCGGGCGCGACGAGGTCGCGCGCGGCCGCTGGATGGGCTGGCTTCGGGTCGACCGCTACTTCTCGGGCGGGCTCGACGCGCCCGACACGCATTTCCAGCCGGTGCCGTGCATGCATTGCGAGAGCGCGCCCTGCGAGGTCGGCTGCCCGGTCGAGGCGACGCTGCACGATAGCGAGGGGCTGAACCTCCAGGTCTACAACCGCTGCGTCGGCACGCGCACCTGCCAGAGCTACTGCCCGTACAAGGTCCGCCGCTTCAACTACCTCGACTACACCGGCGCCATGCCGGCGGTGGCGCAGCAGCAGCGCAACCCCGAGGTCACCGTGCGCGCCCGCGGCGTCATGGAGAAGTGCACCTACTGCGTCCAGCGGATCGCGGCGGCGCGGATCGATTCGGCCAAGGACGCGCACGCGCCGATCCCGGACGGCGCCGTCGAGACCGCCTGCCAGGGCGCTTGCCCGACGCGGGCGATCAGCTTCGGCAACCTCTCCGATCCGGGGAGCAAGGTCGCGCGGGCGCGGGCCGACGCGCGCAACTACGCGCTGCTCGGCGACCTCAACACGCGGCCGCGGACCACCTACCTCGCGCGCCTCGCGCCGCCGGCGAAGGCGGGCTGAACCGATGCCGGAAGCCGTCCTCCAGCCCACGCCCGCCGCCGGCCTGATCGCTCCGGACGCGACCGTGCGCGGCATCGGCCGCACGGTCGCCGGCATCCCGCTCACCCACCCGATGAACCGGCGCTGGTGGATCGCGTTCGCCGGGGCACTGGCGCTGCTCGGCCTGTTCGCCGGCGTGCTCCTCTACCTGCTCGTCGCCGGGGTCGGCGTCTGGGGCAACAACAACGCCGTCGTCTGGGCGCTCGACATCGCGAGCTACGATTGGTGGATCGGGGTGGCGAGCGGCAGCCTGCTGGTCTCGGCCCTGCTCCTGCTGCTCGACGCCGCGTGGCGCAGCGCCGTCAACCGGGTCGCCGAGACGGTGGCGCTGCTCTGCACCATGGCCGCCGGCCTCTACCCGATCATCCATCTCGGCCGGCCGTGGTTCTTCTTCTGGAACCTGCCCTACCCGAACACCTACGGCCTGTGGCCGCAGTTCCGTTCGCCGCTGCTGTGGGACGCGATCGACATCGTCTCCTACCTCGTGGTCTGCGTCAGCCTCTGGTACATCGGCCTGCTGCCCGACCTCGCCGCGCTCCGCGACCGCGCCGTCGAGGACGCGCTGGCGCAGGAAGAGGCCCGCGGCCCCGCCCGCAGGCGCGCACGCCTCAAGGCGCAGGTCTACGGCATCCTCGCCTCGGGCTGGCGCGGATCGGCCGCGCACTGGCAGCTCTGGGCGCAGGCCTACCGGACCATCGCGCTGCTCGGCGTGCTGCTGGTGGTCTCGCTCCAGACCGGCGCCTCGGTGATGCTCGCGGGCTCGGTGCTGCCGGGCTGGCACGACACCATCCTACCGGTCACCTTCCTCGTGAACGCCGTGTTCTCCGGCGTCGGCGTCACCGCCGCGATCGTGATGCTGATCCGCGCGGTCTATCGCCTCGACGCGCTGGTGACGCCGCGCCACCTCGACATCCTCGCCCGGCTGATGCTGTGCCTCGGCTGCGCCAGCCTCTACTGCCACGCGACCGAAGTGTTCTCGACTTTCCTGCACGGCGACGCGCTGGCGCGCGGCGTGCTCGTGCGGCGGATGACCGGCGGCCACGCCGCCGCGTTCTGGACGGTGGTGGCCTGCCTGCTGCTGCCGGCGCAGGCGTTCTGGTCGGCGCGCGTCCGGGCCTCGGGCCCTGCCATCGCCGTCGTCGGCGTGCTGATCGCGGTCGGGGCCTATGCCGACCACGTCTCGGTGCTGGTGGCGACGCTGACGCAGGACTTTCTGCCCTCCTCGCGCCTCGACTACACCGAGACGGTCTGGGGCATCGCGACCTTCGCCGGCTCCGTCGGCCTGTTCCTGACGCTGCTGCTGCTGTTCCTGCGCTACCTGCCGGTGGTCTCGATCACCGAGTCGCGGCGTCTTGCCCCGGCGCTCGCGCCCCGTCCGGCGGACGGGGAAGCCGCCGACGCGGACGGTCGGCCGGAGGCGGTGCGGCAGGACGGTCCGGCCGCTGCGCCGCTCTGGGGCGTGAGCGCCGCCTTCGCGTCCGAGGCCGACCTCGTCGCCGGCGCACGCGCCATCTCCGGGATCGGGAAGGGGCACGTCCACCTCGACGCGCACGGCCCCGTGCCGATGCCGCGGGTGCTGCGGACGCTGGGGATCGAAGGCCGCTCGATCCGCCCCTACGCGATCCTCGGGGCGCTGGCCGGCGGCGCGGGGTTCTTCGCGATGTGCGTCTACGCCACGGCCTACGACTACGTCTTCCTGATCGGCGGGCGCCCGCGCTTCTCGTGGCCCTCCTTCGTCGTGCCGAGCCTGTCTTTCGCCACGATGAGCGGCGCGGTCGCGGTCCACCTCGCCCTGCTGGTCCTGAACCGGCTGCCGCGCCTGAACCACCCGGCCTTCAACATCCCGGGGTTCCTGCGCGCCACCGACGACCGGTTCTTCCTCTCGGCCGAGGCGCAGGGCGACGCGTTCGACGCCGACCGCATCGTGCGCAAGCTCGCCGACCTCCCGGCCGGGGCCGGGCGGCCCCTGGACATCCGGCGGATTCCGCGATGAGGGGCGCTGCGCTTCTCGTCCTGCTGCCGCTCGCGGCCTGCGGCGAGGCCGACATGGCCGACCAGCCGCGCGCCAGGAACTGGGACAGGAACGCCTTCTTCCCGCAAGCCCTGACCATGAGGCCGCCCGTCGCCGGGACCGTGCCGCGGGACGACCCGGCCCGCGCGGTGCCGCAGCCCACGACGATCACCGAGAGCCTGCTGGCGCGGGGCCGCGAGCGTTACGGCATCTTCTGCACGCCCTGCCACGGGGCCGCCGGCGACGGCGGCGGGATGATCGTCGAGCGCGGTTTTCCGCAGGCCGGGCGGCTGACGACGGAGCGCCTGCGCGCGGCCAGGGCCGCCGACCTCGATCGATCGATCGCGCAGGGACACCGGGCCATGTACGGGATGGCGCAGATGATCCCCTCGGCCGACCGCTGGGCGATCGTCGCCTACGTCCGCGCCCTGCAACTGAGCCAGGATGCCGAGGTGGCGAGCCTGCCCTCCGAGGACCGCACCCGGCTGGAGGCATCGCGATGAACGCCGCCCGCCGACCCGCCGCCGCCCTCGTCGGTCTCGGCGCCCTCGCCCTGACGGTGCTCGCGGGCGGCTGGCGGGGTGCCGCCGGCTCCTACCTCGCCGCATGGCTGGTGCTGCTGGCGCTGCCCGCCGGCGCGCTGCCGACCGCGATGGTGATGGAGCGGTTCGGACGCCGCCCGCACGACCGCGGCGAGGGCGAGCTGTCGGCGGCCCTGCGCCGCCTCGTGCTCCTGATGCCGACCGCCGCGATCCTCGGCCTCCCCGTCCTTCTCGGGGCCGGCCTGATCTATCCGTGGATGCAGGAGGCGCCCCAAACACCGCTCGCCGCGGTCTGGTTCACCCTGCCGCTGTTCGCCCTGCGCGTGATCGCCTACCTCGCCGCATGGGTCTGGCTCGCGGCGCACGTCATCCGGCCGCCCGAGGGGACCAGCGACGGGCGGACGATCGCCGGAATCGGCCTGCACGCGGTGGTCGGCACGCTGGCGGTGACCGACCTCGTCGGGTCGCTCGACCACCGTCTCGGCTCCAGCCTGGCGGGCGTGCTCGTGCTGACGGCGTGGAGCGGCCTCGCGTTCGCGGCCGCGATCCTCCTCGCGCCGGAGGAGCCGACGCCGACCGGGCGCGGGCGCAGCCCGGCGGGCCGCGACCGGCTGGTGCCGCTCGTCGTGCTGCTGAGCCTCTGGGCCTTCCTGCACTTCGTCCAGTTCCTGATCGTCTGGTCGGCGAACCTGCCGCGGGAGGTGCTGTGGTACCTCGCCCGCGGCGGCGGGCTCGGCCGGGCGCTGGCGATCCTCGGCGGCGGCGTCGTGCTGCTCGGCGCGCTCGCGACGCTCCGGCCCGGACGCGCGACGACGCGGGCGCTCGCGCTATCGGTGCTGGCGCTCCATGCCGGCGAGATGTTCTGGTTCGTCACGCCGGCGCTGCGCGACCGGTTCGCGATCGCCTGGAGCGATGCGTTCGCGGGCCTCGCGGTGGCCGGCCTCGCGCTGGCGCTGGCTCCGCTGGCCGCGCGCCTGATGCCGCGCCCCCTCCCCCGGCGCAGGAGCGCCGCCGCATGAGCACGGACGGCAAGCGCATCCTCGGTCTCGTCCCGGCGATCCTCGCCGCCCTCGTCCTGCGCCGGAGCGGCGTCCTGCCCGCGCCGAACGTGCCTCCGCCCGAGGACGGCAGGCCGTCTGGAGGGCCGGGCTACGAGACCTCCGACGTCCATGTCGGCAACACCGCCCGGGCGATGGCCGGGCTGATGCTCGCCGCGCTCGTCGCGGTCGGGGTGATGGTCTGGATGATGGGCACCTTCGCCGCGAGCCAGCGGCGGGCGCTGCCGAGCCTGACCCCGCAGCAGACCACGCCGTTGAAGCCGCCGGCGCCGAACCTCCAGGCCAGGCCCTACGCCGACATCGACCGCGTGCGGGCGGCGCAAGGCGGCTTGCTCGACGGCTACGCCTTCACCGACGCGGCGCGGCGGCGCGCACGCATCCCGGTCGAGCGCGCCATGGCGCTGACCGTCGGCCGGACGCTGGACCCGTGAGCCGATGACCCCGAAGCCATCGGCCCTGGAACTCTGGCCGGCCGCGGCCTCCGCCGTCGCCGTCGAGACCGACTACCTGATCTTCGCCTTCACGGTGCTCACCCTGATGCTCACCGTGCCGGTGTTCCTGGCGATCACTTGGTTCGCGATCCGCTACCGCGACGGGCAGGAGGCCGACCGCGGCACCGGCGGCATCCGCTCGAACCTGATCGAGATCAGTTGGATGCTGATCCCGTTCCTGCTCACCCTGATCTTCTTCGTCTGGGGCGCGCGCCTGTTCGTCGAATCGAAGAATCCGCCCCCGGACGCGATGGTGATCGAGGCGGTCGGGCGGCAGTGGATGTGGAAGTTCCAGCACCCGACCGGGCAATCCGAGATCAACGACCTGCACGTGCCGATGGGCCAAGCGATCAAGATACGGATCATCAGCCAGGACGTGATCCACGCCCTCTACCTGCCGGCTCTGCGCATGCAGGTCGCCGCCCTGCCCGACCGCTACACCGAGTTGTGGTTCAAGGCCGACAAGGCGGGCACCTTCCACCTCTACTGCTCGGAATATTGCGGCACCGACCACTCGGTCATGGGCGGCGCCATCACCATCCTACGCCAGGGCGAGTACCAGGACTGGCTCACCCATTCCGGCGCCCAGCAATCGAAGGTCGCGGCAGGCCGGGCGATCTACGATGCCTACGGCTGCGGCGGCTGCCACGATGCGGGATCGCCGGTGAAGGCGCCCAAGCTCGCGGGTCTCTACGGCAGCGCGGTGAGGCTCGCCGACGGCCGCACGATCACGGCGGACGAGGACTACCTGCGCGACAAGATCCGCAACCCCGGCGGCAGCCGGCCGGCCGACGGCGGCAGGCAGGTCATGCCGAGCTTCGCCGGCGTGATCCCGGAAGACGACCTCGGCCGCCTGGTCGATTACATCAAGTCCGGCACCGGCGAGACCCGGCTGGGAGAGGCCACGCGATGAGCGCATCCGGCACCCTCGACGGCGTGGTCGCCGACCGCGAACCGCACGCGCCGGAGGCGACGCTCGATCGCCCGGCCGACTACCTCCACGCGGAATCGACCCTGCGCTCGTGGTTCCTCACCACCGACCACAAGCGCATCGCGATCCTCTACCTCGCGTCGATCACCGCGTTCTTCATCGTCGGCGCGCTGGCCGCCGGCGTGGTGCGGCTGGCCCTCGTCGTGCCGAACGGCGCCGTGATGACCAACGACACCTACAACAAGGCGTTCACCATCCACGGGGTGGTGATGGTGTGGTTCTTCCTCATCCCCTCGATCCCGGCGACCTTCGGCAACTTCCTGATCCCGCTGATGATCGGCGCGAAGGACCTCGCGTTTCCCAAGCTCAACCTGACGAGCTGGTATATCTTCATGGCCGGCGCGCTGTTCACCATGGTCTCGGTGGTGCTCGGCGGCATCGACACCGGCTGGACCTTCTACGCCCCGCTCTCGACCGCCTTCTCGAACGGCTGGGTGCTGCCGGCCTTGATCGGCGTCACGATCGTCGGCTTCTCCTCGATCCTGACGGGACTGAACTTCGTCGTCACCATCCACACCATGCGCGCGCCCGGCATGACGTGGTTCAAGCTGCCGATCTTCGTGTGGACGCACTACGCCACCAGCCTGATCTTCCTGCTCGCGACGCCGGTGATCACCACGGCGCTGATCCTGCTCATCATGGAACGCGGCTTCCACATCGGCGTGTTCGACCCGGCCTATGGCGGCGACCCGGTGCTGTTCCAGCACCTGTTCTGGTTCTACTCGCACCCGGCGGTCTACATCATGGTGCTGCCGGGCATGGGCGTGATCTCGGAGATCATCCCGGCATTCGCCCAGAAGAAGCTCTTCGGCTACCGCTTCGTCGCCTACGCCGCGATCGGGCTCGCCTCGGTGACGTTCTTCGTCTGGGGGCACCACATGTTCGTCAACGGGCAGAGCGACCTCGCCTCGCTCGTCTTCTCGGGCCTGTCGTTTGCCGTCGCGGTGCCCTCGGCGGTGAAGGTCTACAACTGGACCGCGACGATCCATAAGGGCAAGCTCCGGCTCGACACGCCGATGCTCTACGCGATGGGCTATATCGGCCTGTTCGTGCTCGGTGGGCTCACGGGCCTGTACCTCGCGACGCTGGCGATCAACCAGCACATCCACGCGACCTACTTCGTGGTGGCGCATTTCCATTACATCATGGTCGGCGGCACGGTGCTCGCCTTCCTCGGCGGGCTGCACTTCTGGTGGCCGAAATTCACCGGGCGGATGTACAGCGAGGGGTGGGGACGGACCTCGGCGGTGCTGATCTTCGTCGGCTTCAACCTCACCTTCTTCCCGCAGTTCATCCTCGGCTACCTCGGCATGCCACGGCGCTACGCGACCTATCCGCCGGAATTCCAGCTCCTGAACGTGCTCTCGTCGGCCGGCGCGACGATCCTGGCCGCGGGCTACATCTTCCCGATGGTCTACCTCGTCTATTCCCTGTGGTTCGGGAAGAGGGCAGCGGCCAACCCGTGGGACGCGAAGGGGCTCGAATGGGAGACCGCCTCGCCGCCGCCGACCCTCAACTTCACGGCAATCCCGGCGATCCCGCGCATGCCCTACGACTACCCGATCCAGGAGCAGGAGAGCCGGAGCCAGCACCGATGAGCCAACCATGATCGATGGGCTCACCGAAGGCGTCGGGGTGAGGCGCGCGCACCACTTCGAGAGCGTGGCGCAGCAACGCTACGCCGCCACGCTCGGGATCTGGGCCTGGCTCGTCACCGAACTGCTGCTGTTTGCCGCCCTGTTCCTCGTGGCGCTGATCATCCGGGTCCAGCATCCCGAGGCGACGATCGCGGCCGCGCGCCATCTCAAGTTCTGGATCGGCGCCACCAACACCGTCGTGCTGCTCGTCTCCAGCCTGACGATGTCGATGGCGATCGCGTTCTCGCGCATGGGCTGGCAGGCGGCGATGGTTCGCGCGATGCTGGCGACTGCCGCGCTCGGCATGCTGTTCCTCGTGCTGAAGGGCTACGAATACTACGCCGACTACGAAGAGCACATGATGCCGTTCCTCGCCGGCCGGCCCTACGAACTGGCCGAGAGCCCGGCCTCGCGCCTGTTCGTCAACCTCTACTACGTCGCGACCCTGGTGCACGGCCTCCACCTGATGACCGGCATCGCGCTGCTGCTCGGCCTGACCTGGATGGCGGCCAAGGACGGGTTCCTGTCGCGCCACCAGAACTGGATCGAGATCTACGGCCTGTACTGGCACTTCATCGACCTGATCTGGATCATGGCGTTCCCGATCCTCTACGTGGTCAACCGGTAGGGTGGCGATGCGCAATCCCCTCGCGGCCCTCACCGCCGACGAGCGCGCCGCGCTGAGGAAGCACCTGCGCACGCCGGTCCTAACCTTCCTCGCCCTGACGGCGCTGCTCGCGGTCAACGTGACGCTCGGCGCCACGCTGCCGTTCGCTCACGCCTGGGCGCTCGAACTCCTCGTCGCCGCCGCGATGGCGCTGGTCGTGCTCCTCGTCTCGATGGAGGTGCGCCACGAACCGCCAATGGTGAAGCTGTTCTCGGGCCTCGGGTTCTTCTGGGTGGCGATTATGGTCGGCATGACGCTGACGGATTATCTCGGACGGTGACCGATCCGCTCCCGCTTCGCTTGACGCCATGCGTCCCACCCGCGATGCGAAGCCCGTGCCCTTCCGCCTCGCCCACCTCACCGATCCGCATGTCGGCCCGCTGCCGCGGCCCCGCCTGCGTCATCTCCTCGGCAAGCGGGCGACGGGCTACGCCAACTGGCGCCGGGGACGCTCGCGCAGCCACGACATGGCGGTGCTCGGCGCGCTGGTGGCCGACCTGCGCGCGCAGGCGCCCGACCACGTCGCCTGCACCGGCGACCTCTGCAACATCGGCCTGCCGAGCGAGTGGGACACCGCCCGCATCTTCCTGGAGGCGCTCGGGCCCCCGGACGCCGTCAGCTTCGTGCCAGGCAACCACGACGCCTACGTCCGCGGCTCGCTGGAGGGGCTGCTCGCGGCCTGCGGTGCCTGGACCGCGGACGATGCCGGCCTCGGCGGGGTGTTTCCATACCTGCGCCGGCGCGGGCCGCTGGCGCTCGTCGGCCTGTCGAGCGCGATCCCGACGGTGCCGTTCGTCGCCACCGGCCGGCTCGGGCCACGCCAGATCGCGGCGGCGGAGTCGCTGTTGCGGACGCTGGCCACCGACCCGTCGCGGCCCGCCCGCGTGGTGATGATCCACCATCCGCCCCATCCCGGCGGGGCGAGCCCGGGCCGCGACCTGCGCGACGCCGCAGCCTTCACCGCGATGCTGGCGCGCGTCGGCGCCGACCTCGTCCTGCACGGGCACAACCATGTGGCGAGCGTCGCCCGCGTGCCGGGCCCCGCGGGGCGGCCGATCCCGGTGGTCGGGGGCGCCTCGGCCTCGGCGCGGCCCGGCGCGCATGGCGGCGGGCCCGGGTCGGATGCCGCCAGGCGGGCGGGCTACATCCTCTACGCGTTCGCCCAGGCGGACGGCCAACACATGGTCTCGGCGACGCAGCGCGGGATCGGAGCGGACGGGACCGTCGCCGACCTCGGCCCGCTCGCCCTGGGCTGAGGCCGAAGGCTCGGCGGGCGTGTCAGGCGCCGGCGGCGCGGAGTCCGGTGCGCTGTCGGCTCCCGATGCCGGCCTCGTAACGCTCCGCCTGCAGGCGGGTGAGGCCGGAGATCAGAGCGATCGACCCGCGATACACAGTGTAGGTGCCGTCCTGGGTGGGCTTGACGCGAATCGTCTCGGACATGGGGGGCATCCTGTGCTGATTTCGAGCGATCGTTTGCCGTCAATCCTCTTTCGCGCCGATTCCTCAAACCATTCGGCGACTGCGACGTTACCGCTTCGGACGATCCGCGCAAGGGGTGGCGGGGCCGGATACGTAAGTAATTTTGCATGCGGTCTCGTGCGCATGGGCCGGCTCCATCGCTCCGGACGATGCAACGAAAAAGCCCGGCGGCTTTCGCCGACGGGCCGGTGGCAGGGGCCATGCTTCTCGGGTTCGAGGGTGGCGTTTCCGGGGCTCGTCCCGCGGCGCGATCCAACCGCGGGGTCGGGCGCCCGCTGCCCTCCCGAAAGCCTCTATCCCTGTCGGTCGAGGCTCGGCGGATCGTCCTGGTCGCCGGCATCGGTGTGGCCGGAATGGACGTGGGCGGGGCGTGCATGCATGGCAGACCTCCTCTTCGCCGATCCGGCGTCGCCGGCCCCGCGAGAAGGGACTGCATCGCCGGGAGACGAGGCTAGACCCGCCCGGCACGCGCTGGCAAGGGGGATTCTCACGGGGTATCCGCGCGGGTGATTCCCTCGGGTCTTCGGCCGCCGGAACTTCAGCCACGCGGCGGCCGATCCCGCCTCGGGGCGAGGATCAGCACCGCTGCGCCTGCCAGCCCCGAGAGCAGCGAGCCGGCGAGCACGCCGAGCTTCACCGCGGTCTCGTGCGCCGCGTCCGCGAAGGCGAGGCCCCCGAGGAACAGGCTCATGGTGAAGCCGATCCCGCAGAGCTGCGCGACGCCGCCAAGCTGCGCCCAGCCCGCCCCGGACGGCCGGCGCGCCAGCCCCGCGCGGATCGCGAGCCACACGCTTGCGAACACGCCCAGCGGCTTGCCGAGGAACAGGCCGAGCGCGACGCCCAGCGTCACCGGGTCGACGAGCGCCGCGGGCGGGAGGCCGACGAGCCGCACGCCGGCGTTGGCGAAGCCGAAGACCGGCACGATCGCGAGCGCGACGACCGTGTTGAGCGCGTGCTCCAGCCGGTGGAGCGGCGAGGTCGCCCGCGCCTTGCCGACCCGGATCGGGATGGTCAGGGCGAGCAGCACGCCGGCGACCGTGGCGTGGATGCCCGAGCGCAGCACGAACACCCACAGGACGAGGCCGAGGAGCAGGTAGGGGGCGAGCCGCACGACGCCCGCGCGGTTCAGCCCGGCCAGCAGCGCCAGGGTGAGCGCGGCGCAGCCCAGCATCGGCAGGTCGAGGCCGCCGGTGTAGAACAGCGCGATGATCACCACCGCGCCGAGGTCGTCGACGATCGCCACCGCGCTGAGGAAGATCTTCAGCGACACCGGCACGCGGCGGCCGAGCAGCGCCAGCACGCCGAGGGCGAAGGCGATGTCGGTGGCCGCCGGGATCGCCCAGCCCCGCGCCGTCCCCGCACCCGCGTTGAGGGCGAGGTAGACGAGCGCCGGCACCAACATGCCGCCGAGCGCGGCGATGCCCGGCAGCGCCCGGTCGGCCCACGTGCGCAGGCGCCCGTCGAGCGCCTCCCGCTTGATCTCCAGCCCGACCAGCAGGAAGAACACCGCCATCAGGCCGTCGTTGATCCAGTGCCGGACGCTCAGCGGCCCGAGTTTGGCGTGGAGGGCCTCCGCGTAGAATCGGCCAAGCCCGGTATTGGCCACGGCCAGCGCGGCCGCCGCCGCCGCCATCAGCACGATCCCGCCCGCCGCCTCGCTGGCGAGCAGGCCGCGGATGGCGGAGATCGGGCGCGGGCTTGCCATGCCGCACGGGGTGCCCGGCTTCCGGCCGCGGTTCAACCCCGGACAGGCCGCCCGGGGCGCGATCGAGAAAACCGTCGGACGGGCGCCGCGTCAGGGACCCATCCGGCGCCGGTGCCGTTATGCCGGACGCGACGGAAGGACCATGATGCCCTCGGACACGACCGGCCAGACGGCGCACCCGGCTCTCGACCACAAGGCGGTCGGCGCGGTGGTGCTCGGCAACGCCCTCGAGTTCTACGACTTCACGCTCTACGCCTTCTTCGCCGTGCCGATCGGCGCGGCGTTCTTCCCGGCCGACAACGCCACCGACAGCCTGCTCGCCTCGCTGGCGCTCTTCGGGATTGGCTACGTCATGCGCCCGATCGGCGGCATCGTCATCGGCGCCTTCGCCGACCGAGCGGGCCGCAAGCCGGCGATGCTCATCACCATCGCGCTGATGGCGGTCGGCATGCTGATGCTGGCGCTGGCGCCGTCCTATGCAACGCTGGGGGGCTGGGCGCAGGTCATCGTCATCGCGGGCCGCCTGATCCAGGGGCTGGCGCTCGGCGGCGAGGTCGGGCCGTCCACGGCCTACCTGCTGGAGGCCGCCCCGCCCGACCGCCGCGGCTTCGTCGCGAGTTGGCAGATCGCGAGCCAGGGCTGCGCCGCGTTGTTTGCCGGCGTGATCGCCTCCGCGCTCACCCTCGTCCTCGGCGAGGCGGCGATGGCGGACTGGGGCTGGCGGGTGATGTTCCTGCTCGGCATCGGCGTCGTGCCGGTCGGCCTCGTCATTCGCAGCCACCTGCCGGAGACCGCGGGCGAGGCGGAGGACCCGGCGGCCGCGCCCTCGACCGGCGCGGTGGTCGTGCGCCTCGTGCGCGACCACGGGCGCCTGCTGCTGCTCACCTTCCTCGTCATCGCCGCCTCGACGGTCTCGAACGCGATCGGCACCAACATGCCGGTCTACGCGAAGGCGACGCTGGGGCTCACCGAGACGGTCTCGACCGCGGTGCCGATCGCGCTCGGCCTCGCCTCGGTGGTGTTCCCGCTCGCCGGCGGCTGGCTCGCCGACCGCGTCGGCCGGCGCCCGGTGCTGATCTGGCCGCGCGCGGCGATCGTCTTGCTCGCGCTGCCCGCCTTCTGGTGGCTGGCGCAGGCGCCGACCGCGCTCTCGGTCTACGCCGTGACCTTCCTGCTGTCGGCGTTGTCCTCGATCAACGCGGCGGCGATCATCGTCGCGATCCCGGAGTCACTCCCGCGCAACGTGCGCAGCGCCGGCCTGTCGATCGTCTACGCCTTCTCGGTCTCGATCTTCGGCGGCAGCACGAACTACGTCGTCAACAAGCTGATCGCGCTCTCGGGCGACAGGCTGGCGCCTGCCTACTACCTCGTCGCCTTCAGCGCGGTCGGGACGCTCGCCGCCCTGATGATGCCGGAGACCCGCGGGCGCGACCTCGACGCCGATTCCGAGGCGTGAGGGCGCAAGGTGCTCTCGTCCCGGACGACGAGCGCGTGCGCCGGGATCAGATGGCTGGCGCGCATCGTGTCCGAGTATTCGATGTGCTCGGCAGCACAGATGCACGCGCTGAACTGTCTTACCTCATGACGATCAGCAACACGCACTTCCGGATCGTGATCGCCATGTCCCACCGATACGCATTGTCGTTCGCCCTGATCGCCACCGCGGTGACGCAGCCATCCATTGCCGAGGAGCGAAAGATCGAGAGCGTCAAAGAATACGAACGCAAGGTAACGGACAATTGGACGGTTCAGGGTATTTCTTATCCGAATCGTGAGCGCAATGACGTATGCCTTGCCTGGAAGTATTGGAAGGATGGTTCCAGGATCGAGCTGGTCAAGGACCTCAAAAGCAGCGAATTTTACATCTGGCACCAGACCATGGGCTGGAATCGGATCAATGACGAGAAAATGAAGACGTACTCGCTGCGAATAAATTTCTACGATCAACAAGGAGGTGTGGTCGACGGAGGGGCGATCGAATACAAACTGATCAACAAGAATACGATCGTAATTCCTCAAATTGATGAAAAGCGATTTCTGAAATCGTTCGTGAACTCGAATCGCATGCTCATGATTCCCGAAGGCAATGTCAGCAACACGCAGGCTTATTTTGACGAGAAGGCGAACGACATCGCGACCGTCCTGGCCGATTGCGTGCAAGCCTACGGCAAGACGAAGAAGCCTGCGACGGCGAGCGGTCGCGTTCTCATCGAGCCGCCGAGCCTCGACCCGTCGACGAAGGTCAACACCCGCGACTCGCTGTAACGACGCGCGGGCGGCTGTCCGACGGTCGATCGTCAGGCAAAGGCGTTACGGCGGCCGGTGGCGTCCCCTCCGACGTGGTCGGGGACGGCTCCTAAGATGGCGCAGCCAACGCGGCCCGGATCAGCCTCAATCCGTCCGGGCCCGACCACGCGGCCGGGCCCTTCATCACGCCGATCGTGCAGCCGGCGGAGTCGATCAGCAGCGTCGTCGGCAGGCCGGGCGAGCCGGTGTCGCGCTGCACCGCCGGGAGCACGCGCCCGCCGGGATCGGCGTAGTAGGCGAGCCGCGTGACCCCGTTCTCGGCCATCCAGACCGGCGGCCGGTCGATGCTGCGCGTGTCGAGGTTGATCGCGACGACGGAAAAGTCACGGCCCCCGAGCGCGCCTTCGAGCCGGTCGAGGGCCGGCATCTCGGCCTTGCACGGCGCGCACCACGTCGCCCAGAGGTTCAGGAGCACGAGGCGCCCGCGGAAGTCGGAAAGCCGCACGTCCGCCCCGCCCGGCCCCTTGAACGCGATCTCCGGCGCAGGCCGCGGCTTTTCCGCGGCCTGCATCGCCGCGACGTCGCCGCGGGCGGCGGCGTCGATCCGGGCGAGCGCCGGGGCGGAGCCGGCGCAGGGGTCCGCCCCGTTGCCGCTACCCGTGCCGGTCCCGTATAGGCCAAGCCCTGATGGGCCAAACCCTGATGGGCCAAACCCGTATAGGCCAAGCCCTGCGGCCAGCGCGGCGGCGAGGCCGGCGCCGATGGCCGCCCCCACGAGGCGCCCGGGCATCATCGTTGCGTGGCCTGTGCGAGCGGAAGGATCGGTGTGGACATGAGCAACCGGATGTGGGGCGGGCGCTTCGCGAGCGGCCCCGCCGAGATCATGGAGGAGATCAACGCCTCCATCGGGTTCGACAAGCGCCTCGCGCCCCAGGACATCCGCGGCTCGCTGGCGCACGTGGCGATGCTTGGGGCGAGGGGCATCCTGCCGGCCCCCGATGTGGCGGCGATCGAGGCCGGGCTCAAGGCCGTGCGGGACGAGATCGCGTCCGGCGCCTTCGTGTTCAGGCGCGAGCTCGAAGACATCCACATGGCCGTGGAGAATCGGCTCACCGAGATCGTCGGGCCGGCGGCGGGCCGCCTCCACACTGCGCGCTCGCGCAACGACCAGGTCGCCACCGACATGAAGTTGTGGGTGCGCGACACCCTCGATTCGCTGGACGCCCAGGCGGCCGACCTGCAGCGGGCGCTGGCCGAGACGGCGCTGGCGCACGCCGGCACGGTGATGCCGGGCTTCACCCACCTGCAATCGGCCCAGCCCGTCACCTTCGGGCACCATTGCCTCGCCTATGTTGAGATGCTGGCGCGCGACCGCGGCCGGTTCCGCGACGCGCGCGCGCGCCTCAACGAGTGCCCGCTCGGCGCCGCCGCGCTCGCCGGCACCTCCTTCCCGATCGACCGGCACGCCACGGCCGCCGCGCTCGGCTTCGACCGGCCGACCGCGAACTCGCTCGATTCGGTGGCCGACCGCGACTTCGCGCTGGAATCGCTCGCCGCCGCCTCGATCTGCGCGATCCACCTCTCGCGCTTTGCAGAGGAGCTGGTGGTCTGGACATCCGCCCAGTTCAACTTCGTAAAACTGTCGGACGGCTACACCACCGGCTCGTCGATCATGCCGCAGAAGCGCAACCCCGACGCGGCGGAGCTGGTGCGGGCCAAATCCGGCCGGATCGTCGGCGCGCTGATGGGCCTGCTGATGGTGATGAAGGGCCTGCCGCTGGCCTATTCCAAGGACATGCAGGAGGACAAGGAGGGCACCTTCGACGCGCTCCAGGCGCTCTCCCTGTGCATCGCCGCGATGACCGGCATGGTCCGCGACCTCGAACCCGTGCCAATGGTGCTCGCGAAGGCCGCGGGCTCGGGATACGCGACCGCCACGGACCTGGCCGACTGGCTCGTGCGCGAACTCGGGCTTCCCTTCCGGCAGGCCCACCACGTCACCGGCCGCCTCGTCGGCTTGGCTGCGGCCAAGGGGGTCGGGCTGGAGGACTTGCCGCTCGCCGAGATGCGGGAGACCGAGCCGCGGATCACGGACGCGGTCTACGCGGTGCTCGGCGTCGAGAATTCGGTGGCGAGCCGGGTCAGCTTCGGCGGCACGGCACCCGACAACGTGCGGGCGCAGGCGCAGGGCTGGATCGCGCGCCTCGGCACGCCCCTTGCCTAAAATGCCCCTTGCCTGAAAATGGTGCAGAGCAACCGAACGGCACCGTGGCGCGTTCAGGGTGCAGCGAGGTAAGCGTTGCTATAACCCCCGGCGCGAGCGCATCGGAGACCGCAGCATGCCCATCGACAGCCGGACCCTGCCCGAGGAGACGTCGGCGCTCGCCGCCACCGCGGCCGCGATGATCGATGCGGCGCTCTCCGGGTCCGGGCTCTCCCGCGACGCCTACTGGGCCGCGGTGCGCAAGGGTTACAACACCCCCTACAACGACCCGCCGCGCACCCGTCCGGCCCCGGCATCCGCCTCGGCACCCCTGACGATCGTGCTCGCCGAGCCCGAGGCGACGCCGCCCCTACCGGTCGCCGCGATGGTGCCGCAAGCTCTCGCCGAGTTCCACGCTGTCTGACCGGGCGGCCGGCGAGCGGTTCCGCTCCCGCGTCTCGCCCCGCGTTTTTTCCAGCGCCTTGCCGAACCGACGCCCAAGCTTCATGACTTTCCGGGCCGGACGCCGCGCGTCCTGCCAAGCTCTCGCCACGCGTCCGGCGCATACGCGGCCGATCGCACGCTGAAGCCTTCGGGAAGTGACGATGCGCCGTCTCCTCTGCCTGCTCCCGGTCGGAGCCCTCGCCCTCGTCGGCCCGGTCGCCGTCGCGGGCGCCGGCCTCGGGCTCTCCGCCGCCGCCGCCCTCGCCCAGGACGCCGAGGCGGCGCCCGCGGCTCCGGGCCGCCGCCGCCGCGCGCCGCGCGAGCGGACCAAGCAGGCGGTCACGCCGCCCGGCATGCAGCAGGCGACGCCGGTGGCGATCTTCGGCGACTGGAACGTGTTCTCGAGCGGCCAGGGCAAGACCCGCCTGTGCTACGCCATCGCGCAGCCGCAGACGCGCAGCCCGAGTTCGCTCAAGCGCGACACTGCCTACCTGTTCGTCACCGTGCGCAGGGGCGAGAACGTCCAGAACGAGGTGGCGGTGATGCTGGGCTTCCCCTCGAAGCCGGCGGCGGCGCAGGCCAAGCCCGGTGCGCCGGCCGCCCCCACCGACCCGACCCTGGTGCTCGGTACGGTCCGCTACGGCCTCGTCGTCAAGGACGGCAACGCCTGGCTCCAGAACCCGGCCGAGGAGGCCCGCGTCGTCACCGAGATGGGCGGGCGCGTGCCCAAGCTCGTGGTCAAGACAACGTCGCTGCGCGGCAATCCCACCAGCGACGAGTACGCGCTCGCCGGCTTCGGGGAGGCGATGAAGCGCACCCGCGAGGAGTGCAGGTAGGCGGGTTCGTGCAAGTTGGTACCGGCGCCGGGCACCGGTCCGGGCGGGAGACGTACCCCCGCCCGAAACCCGGACGGGTCTCACACCACCCGCAACCGACGCCCTCCGTTCCGCCCCGTCACCGGCTGCGTGAGCGCCCGGAAGCGGTCGCGGGCGGCGCGTGCCGCCTGCTCGGTGCTGCGGAAGACGGTGCCGTCGAGGCCGTCGAAGGCGCGGTCCGACGAGAAGAAGCGCACGCCGCCGTGCTCCGGCACGGCGATGCCGGCGGCGATCTCGCCGATCTCGATGATCCGCGTCGGCGGCGGCTCCGCGTGGAGCCGGTTGCGGGCGCGCTCCGTCAGGTGATCGACGAAGGGATCGTGGTGCGGCCCGGCGGCGCGCGCGGTCGGATGAAGCTGAGGCATGGCAAGACGCTCCCGTGGCCGGAATCCCGTCCGGCCGTGCATGGCGGTTGAGTCGGTCTGGGCGCGTGCGTCAGCCTCGACAGCGACCGCGGAGCTTCGCGAGCGTCGGGAGGCGATGGGGCCGGGTCATGACAAGTCCTCCTGACGATGAAGGACCGCGGGGCGGCAGGGTCCCGCAGTGCTTTAGCGTTTGATGACGCGGCGCAAGCGATGGTCTTCAAATCACCGCGGCCGGCGATGCTGTCCATCGCCCGACCCGGTCAGGATGCGATTCCGGCGCCGCGGCGTCAACGGAATGCGGTTTCGTTTTTCGGTGGCTTTCGGGCAGGACGATTGCGCCGCGGCCCGAAAAGACAGGCGGATCTCGCCTCAGCCCCCTGCGAGCATCGCGGCGAGGTCGCGGTGGTCGCGGAACACCCGCGCGGCGCCGGCCGCGAGCAGGTCCGCGCCGGCGCGGTCGTGGCGCCAATGGCCGCCGCCGGTGAAGCCGAGGACGCGCATGCCGGCCGCAGCCGCAGCCGTGACGCCCGGCACGCTGTCCTCGATCACCACGCACGCGCCGGGCGGAAATCCCATCCGCGCGGCGGCGTGCAGGAACAGGTCGGGGAACGGCTTTCCGCGGGCGACCGCGGCGGACGAGAAGATCCGGCCCGCAAACAGCGGCAGCAGCCCGGTGAGGCCGAGCGAATGGCGGAGCCGCACCGGGTCGCTGCTCGACGCGACGCAGGTCGCCACGCGCAGCGCGGCCACCGCCGCGGCGATGCCGGGCATGGCGCGCAGCTCGGCGTCGAACACCCGCAGCGTCTCGGCCTTCACCGCCTCGACGAAGCCCGCGGGCGCAGCGATCCCGTAGTCGCGCGCAACATGGCCCATGATCGAGGCCATGGACGTGCCGGCGAAGCGCGCCCGCACCGTCTCCACGTCGATCGCCACGCCGATCCGGTTGAGCCCGGCGGTGAGGCAGGCGAGGCTGAGCGGCTCGCTGTCGATCAGCACGCCGTCGCAATCGAAGATCACCAGATCCGGCCGCGCCGCTCGGTCGGGCCGCGGCGCTCGGTCGGGCCGCGCCGCGCGCGCTTCGTCGCTGGTGTTCAACGGGGTCGCGTCCTGCCGCCGGGGCCGATCCTGTGGCACGGGGCGGCCGGGGGCGGCAACCGCTTGCGCGGTGGGGACGAGGCTCGTACGCCACCCGGACCGGCCCCGAGCGCGCTCCCGAGACCCGCGATGTTCCGTTTCCTGTGCCGCTTCCTCGGCTTCGTGCTGCTCGCCGGCGGCTTCGTGGCGCTGGTCTACGATGGCGCCCGCTCGGTCGCCAACAACGGCTTGCGGATCACGGCGCTGAGCGAGTTGCTATTCACGTTGTTCAAGGACAGGGCGAGCGCGCTGCAGGGCGCGATCGAGGGCATCGCGCCGTGGCTGTGGAACTTAGCCGTGCTGCCGCTGACGCTCGCGCCGGCCTCGGCTCTCGGCCTCGGCCTCGGCACGGCCCTGCTCTGGCTCGGCCAGCCGGCCCGCGAGCCGATCGGCTTCCTGACGCGCTCGTGAGGGCGAGGCCGGCCGCTTCATGAACGCGCCCGCGCACCCCATATGAGGGCGTCACGAAGAACCGATCTGCGAAGGACGCCCGATGTTCCCGTTCCGCAAGCGCGCCGAGATGCCCGAGGCCGCCGACGCCCTCCCCGGCCGGCCGACCCCGCTGCCGACCGCCGAGACCCACTTCGTCAACGGCCGCCCGCTGAAAGGCCCCTATCCCGAGGGCACCGAGACGATCGTACTCGGCTTCGGCTGCTTCTGGGGCGCCGAGCGCAAGTTCTGGCAATTGCCCGACGGCGTGTTCGTCACGGCGGTGGGCTACGCCGGCGGCCACACCCCGAACCCGACCTACGAGGAGGTCTGCTCGGGCCGCACCGGCCACAACGAGGTGGTGCTCGTGGCCTTCGATCCCAAAATCCTCCCGCTGGACGCGGTGCTGAGGACCTTCTTCGAGAGCCACGACCCGACGCAGGGCTTCCGCCAGGGCAACGACGTCGGCACGCAGTACCGCTCCGGCATCTATCTCACCGATCCCAGGCAGGAGGCCACTGCAAAGGCGGTGCGCGCGGCCTATGCCGGCGCGCTGAAGGCGAAGGGCTTTCCGGACATCACCACGGAGATCGTGACAGGCCAGACCTTCTACTTCGCGGAAGGCTACCACCAGCAGTACCTCGCCAAGAACCCAGCGGGCTATTGCGGCCTCGGCGGCACCGGCGTGTCCTGCCCGATCGGCACGGGCGTGGCGGCCTGATCCGCGGGCTTTCCCGGCAACGGGCGTCGGCGATCGGCCGTCGGGCAGGCCTGGACGCGCGCCGCCGCTCGTGCGGTCTGCGCCGTCCCTCCCCCTTCGCAGGCTACCGGATTCACACAGCGCGCAAGTCGGCCACTGCGCCCTCCCTCCCCCCGCTGCGGGGGAGGGTGGCCCTCGCGTGAGCGAGGGGCGGGAGAGGGGAGCGAGGCTTCCGGCTCCGTCGCTCCCCTCTCCCGCAGAGGGGAGGGGGAAGGACGCGTCGCGGTATCAGGACAGCCGCTCAACGGCGATCGCCGTCGCCTCGCCGCCGCCGATGCACAAAGCCGCGATGCCCCGGCGGCCACCGGTGCGGGCGAGCGCCGCGAGCAGCGTCACCACGATCCGCGCCCCCGAGGCGCCGATCGGGTGGCCGAGCGCGCAGGCGCCGCCGTGGACGTTGACGCGTTCGTGCGGCAGGCCGAGGTCGCGCATCGCCGCCATGGCGACCACCGCGAAAGCCTCGTTGATCTCGTAGAGGTCGACCTCGCCCGCGCGCCAGCCGACCTTGTCGAGAAGCTTGGCGATAGCCCCGACCGGCGCGGTCGAGAACCAGGCCGGCGCGGCGGCGTGGCTGGCATGTCCGCAGATCACTCCGAGGGGCACGGCGCCGCGCTCGGCCCGCGAGCGGCGCATCAGCACCAGCGCCGCCGCGCCGTCGGAGATCGAGGAGGCGTTGGCCGCCGTCACCGTGCCGTCGGGGCGGAAGGCGGGCTTCAGGGTCGGGACCTTGTCGGGCCGGGCCCTGCGCGGGCCCTCGTCGCGGCGGACGTCCCCCACCGGCACGATCTCCCCGGCGAAGGCGCCCGCCTCCGTCGCCCGCTTCGCGCGGTCGAGCGATTCCAGGGCGTAGGCATCCTGGGCCTCGCGCGAAAAACGGTAGTGCTGCGCGGTGTCGTCCGCAAAACTCCCCATCAGGCGGCCGCGGTCGTAGGCGTCCTCCAGGCCGTCGAGGAACATGTGGTCGAGCAGGCGCCCGTGGCCGAGGCGCTGGCCGGCGCGCGCCTTGTCGAGGAGGTAGGGGGCGTTCGACATCGATTCCATGCCGCCCGCGACGACGACCTCCGCCGAGCCGGCGGCGATCATGTCGTGCCCGAGCATGATCGCCTTCATCCCCGAGCCGCAGACCTTGTTGAGGGTCGCGCACGGGGTCGCCTCGGAGAGGCCGGCGCCGAGCGCCGCCTGCCGGGCGGGCGCCTGGCCGAGGCCCGCGGGCAGCACGCAGCCCATCACCACCTCGGACACCGCATCGCCCGGCAGCCCCGCCCGCTCCACCGCGGCGCGGATCGCCACGGACCCGAGTTGCGGCGCGGAGAAGCCGCTCAGCTCGCCCTGGAACGCACCCATCGGCGTGCGCGCCGCGCCCGCGACGACGATCGGATCGGACATCGCGCTCTCCCGTTGACGCCGCGGCTCAGGCGGCCAGCCCCCCGGCCTCCAGGAACTGCTCCAGCCAGTGGATGTCGTAGAGGCCGTTCTGCACGTCGGCGTTGCGCACCAGCGTGCGGAACAGCGGCAGCGTGGTGTCGACCCCGTCGATGACGAACTCGTCGAGCGCCCGGCGCAGGCGCATCAGGCACTCGTTGCGGGTGCGGCCGTGGACGATGAGCTTGCCGATCAGCGAATCGTAGTGCGGCGGCACCCGGTAACCCTGGAAGGCGGCGGAATCGACGCGGACGCCCAAGCCCCCCGGCGGGTGGTAGTAGGTGATCAGGCCGGGCGAGGGCCGGAAGGTCGCCGGGTGCTCGGCGTTGATCCGGCACTCGATGGCGTGGCCCTCGACCCGGATGTCGCCCTGCGCCACCGAGAGCGCGCCGCCGGCCGCCACCCGGATCTGCTCGATCACCAGGTCGATGCCGGTGATCATCTCGGTGACGGGGTGCTCCACCTGGATGCGCGTGTTCATCTCGATGAAGTAGAACCGCCCGTCCTCGTACAGGAACTCGACGGTGCCGGCGCCGAGATAGCCGAGGCTGCGCATCGCGTCGGCGCAGATGCCGCCGATCTCGGCCCGCATCGCATCGTTGAGCGCCGGCGAGCCGCCCTCCTCCCAGACCTTCTGGTGGCGGCGCTGGAGCGAGCAGTCGCGCTCGGCCAGGTGCACCGCGTTGCCCCGCCCGTCGCCGAGCACCTGGACCTCGATGTGGCGCGGCTTCTCCAGGTACTTCTCCAGGTAGACCGCGTCATCGCCGAAGGCGGCCCTGGCCTCGGAGCGGGCCATGCCCAGCGCCTGTTCCAGTTCGCCTTCCGAGCGCGCGACCTTCATGCCGCGCCCGCCCCCGCCCGCGGCGGCCTTGACCAGCACCGGGTAGCCGATCCCGGCGGCGACGCGCCTGGCCTCGTCCGCGTCCTCGATCCCGCCCTCCGAGCCCGGCACGCAGGGGATGCCGAGGCGCTTGGCCGTGCGCTTGGCCTCGATCTTGTCGCCCATGATGCGGATGTGCTCGGCCTTGGGGCCGATGAAGCCGATCGCGTGGTGGGCCAGCACCTCGGCAAACCGCGCGTTCTCCGAGAGGAAGCCGTAGCCGGGATGGACCGCGTCGGCGCCGGTGATCTCGCAGGCGGCGATGATCGAGGGGATGTTGAGGTAGC
>NZ_CAXTHR010000032.1:0-33950 GCF_964244095.1 uncultured Methylobacterium sp.
TCAAAAGATGCCTCAGCGCCCGGGCCACTTCCGCGGCCGGCGCCAATGAAGAGGGGTATACGGATGTCGCCACAGCACGTCAACAGAGGAAACCGAGATTTTTCGAGCCGGCGAAACGTGATGGTCTCTGGGGGCCGCCGTCGCCCTCCCGGACCATGTCCGTGGTAGCGGTCCCGGGCACCGTCAGAGGTCGATCACGACCGTCAGGCCGTCACAGGCCGGGACCACGTTCGGCGGCAGCTTGGTCGCCAGCGTCGCGTAGTCGAGGTCGGTGTGGAGGTTGGTCAGGATCGCGCGCCGCGGCGCGACGGCCTCGATCAGCGCCAGCGCGTCCGAGACCGAGTAGTGCGTCGGGTGCGGCGTCTCGCGCAGGGCGTCGATGATCAGCACGTCGAGGCCGTACAGGCGCGACCGGCTCGCGGCGGGCAGCAGGCTGACGTCGGGGATATAGGCCGCCGGCCCGAAGCGGAATCCGAGCGCCGCCTCGTTGCCGTGCTCGACGGGCAGGGCTTCGGCCTCGATCGCGCCGC
Organism: uncultured Methylobacterium sp.; assembly: GCF_964244095.1. Taxonomy (GTDB): domain Bacteria; phylum Pseudomonadota; class Alphaproteobacteria; order Rhizobiales; family Beijerinckiaceae; genus Methylobacterium. The sequence continues at coordinate 531 of NZ_CAXTHR010000032.1, forward strand.
CCTCCCCCTGCACCGCGGTCGTCGTCCCGACGGGAAGGTCGCGCAGGTCGAGGATCGGCGGGTAGGCGCTGCCCGCGGGCGTCTCGAAGCAGTAGCCGAAGCGGGCCTGCAGCAGCGACGCCGTGAGCGCGTCGGCATGGACCGGGATGCGCGCGCGCATCTGGATCACCAGCGGGCGCAGGTCGTCGATGCCGTGGGTGTGGTCGGCATGCGCGTGGGTGTAGAGCACCGCGTCGAGCCGGCGCACGTGCGCCGCGAGGAGCTGCTCGCGCAGATCCGGCGATGTGTCGACGAGGAGCGTGGTGACGGCCTCGGTCTCGCGGCGCTCGACCAGGAGGGAGCAGCGGCGGCGGCGGTTTCTCGGGTCGAGCGGATCGCAGGCGCCCCAGCCGTAGCCGACGCGGGGCACGCCGCCGGACGAGCCGCAGCCGAGGATGCGCAGGGTCAGCGTCGCCATCCGGACCTCCCGCTCGGGTGGTATCCGAGGATGGTCGCGCTTGTCACCCGTCAGCGCCACCCGAAGCCTTGGAGAACAGGCGGAAAAAGTTCGCCGTGGTGCGCCGGGCGAGGTCGCCCGGGTCGAGCCCGAGCGTCCCGGCCAGCGAGCGGGCGGTGTCGGCCGTGTAGGCTGGCTCATTGGTGCGGCCGCGATGCGGCTCGGGGGCGAGGAAGGGCGCGTCGGTCTCGATCAGGATGCGGTCGAGCGGCACGGTCTTGGCGATGTCGCGCAACGCGGTCGAGCGGCGGAAGGTGACGATCCCGGAAAACGACACGTAGAGGCCGAGGTCCACGCCGGCCTGCGCCAGCCGCGCGCCGGAGGAGAAACAGTGCAGCACCGCCCCGAACGCGCCGCGGGCCATCTCCTCGGAGAGCACCCGCTCCATGTGGTCGTCGGCGTCGCGGGCGTGGATCACCAGCGGCAGGCCGGTGGCGCGGGCGGCCTCGATGTGGGCGCGCAGCACCCGCTCCTGCACGGCTTCCGGCGCCGCGTCGGCATAATGGTAGTCGAGCCCCGCCTCGCCGATGCCGACGCAGCGCGGGTGTCGGGTCAGGCTGGCGATGGTGTCCGCGGGGATGTCCGGCTCTTCCCCGGCCCCGTGCGGGTGGGTGCCGACCGTGTACCAGACGGCGGCGTGGGCCTCCGCGATCGCGCGGTAGGTGCCGGCCTTGGCGATCCGCGTGGAGATCGTGAGCATCCGGGTCACGCCCGCGGCCTCGGCGCGGGCGATCACGCCGGGGAGGTCGGCGGAAAATTCGGGAAAGTCGAGGTGGCAGTGGCTGTCGATCAGCATGAAGGGGGCTGCGTTCCTCGCTCGTTCTCAAGAAAAGTCATGCGGGTCTTCTCGGCCCGAGGGCGGAGCGAGCCGACTTCGCGTACCGGGGCGGCGCGGCCGCAACGCCCAGGCCAATGCGCAGGCCACGGTTCCGATCCCGGCGAGGACGCCGAGGGGGGATGGTGATCCAGTCCGGCATGTCCATAGCTTTCCCGAAGCCGCATGCGTCAGGGCGTCGACCCGACGCCGTCCCGAGACTCCTGCCCCTCGTCCAGGTGTAGGACCACCTTCAGAATGTCGGATTGCGCCGTGAGGACCCGGTTCTCCATCAGGACGAGATCCGACTTCACCTCGCGCAATTCACGCCGAACATCGTCGAAGCCGCGCTCCATCCGCTCGCCGAGACGGGCGACGAGGTCGATGGCCCGCGCTTGGCGCTCCAGCATCTCGTGCATCTCGCGGCGCATGCCCTGGACCTGACGCAGCACGAGGTTGTTGTCGGGGGTCGGTAGCTCGTCGTTCATGGCGCGTCATCGTCCGGGCGGCTCGGTGCGCTCCCTATAGCCCAGGGACCGCACTCACGCAGCCGGCGCCTCGAGCCTCTCGAACCGCGGGAAGACCGGGCTCGGAGCCGGCAGCGTGGTGCCCGCGACGAGACGCCCGCCCTCCCCCACGTCGGCCAGCCTGCGCCGGTCTGCGGGCACGGCGAGCAAGTCGAGGAGGGTGCCGCCTGAGCGCGGCACGAAGGGCTGCACCAGGATGGCGACGGTGCGCAGCACCTCCGCCGTGACGTAGAGGACAGTGCCCATCCGCGCCGGGTCGGTCTTGCGCAGGCGCCACGGCTCCGCGCTCGCGAAGTAGCGGTTGGCCTCGGCCACAACGGCCCAGATCTCGGCGAGGATGGTGTGCAGCGCGAGGTCGGCCATCAGGGCGCGGGCCCTGGCCGGCAGCGCGTCGGCAGCCGCGAGCAGGGCTTCGTCGGCCTCGGTGAAGCGGCCGGGCTCCGGGACCGCGCCGGCGAGGTTCTTGGCGATCATCGAGAGCGAGCGTTGCGCCAGGTTGCCGAGGTCGTTGGCCAGATCCGCGTTGATGCGGGTGATGATCGCGTCGTGGCTGTAGCTGCCGTCGCCGCCGAAGGGCACGTCGCGCAGCACGAAGTAGCGCACCGCATCGACGCCGTAGGTGTCGGCGAGCTCCATCGGGTCGAGGACGTTGCCGAGGGACTTGGACATCTTCTCGCCCCTGGAGAGCAGGAAGCCGTGGCCGAAGACGCGTTTGGGCAGGGGTAGGCCGGCCGACATCAGGAAAGCCGGCCAGTACACCGCGTGGAAGCGGACGATGTCCTTGCCGATGACGTGGAGATCCGCCGGCCAGAATTTCTTGCGCGCGTCGTCGTCGGGAAAGCCCGTGACGGTGAGGTAGTTCGTCAGCGCGTCGACCCAGACGTACATGACGTGGCCCGGCCGGTCCGGCACCGGCACGCCCCAGTCGAAGGTGGTGCGGCTGACGGACAGATCCTTCAGGCCGGAGCGCACGAAGCTCGCGACCTCGTTCTTGCGCGATTCCGGGCCGATGAAGCCGGGCTGGTCCTCGTAGAGCTTGAGCAGCCTTTCGGCGTAGGCCGAGAGCCGGAACAGGTAGTTCTCCTCCTCCATCCACACGACGGGCGTGTCGGTGGCGAGGCTGCGGCGGGTGCCGTCGTCGAGGAGGCGGGTCTCGGCCTCGTCGTAGTAGGCCTCGTCGCGCACCGAGTACCAGCCGGCATAGGTGTCGAGGTAGATGTCGCCCGCGGCCTCCATCCGCCGCCACAGCGCCTGCGCTGCCGCGTAGTGGGCCGGCTCCGTCGTGCGGATGAAGCGGTCGTAGGCGCAGTCGAGGCGGTCGGCCACCGCCCGGAAGCGGTCGGCCATGCCGTCGACGAAGGCGCGCGGGGTGGTGCCGGCGCGCGTGGCCGCCTGCTGGATCTTGAGGCCGTGCTCGTCGGTGCCGGTGGAAAACAGCACCTCGTAGCCGTCGAGGCGCTTGAAGCGGGCGATGGCGTCGGTGGCGACGACCTCGTAGGCGTGGCCGATATGCGGCGCGCCGTTCGGGTACGAGATCGCCGTGGTGATGCTGAAGGTCTTGGTCACCGGGCGCTTTTCCATCACGTCAGCAGGCCTGGAATAGGTGCGCCGACGCCGACTGACAAATCAAACGGTCCGGACGGCACCTGCGAGGTCGGCAAACAGCGACAGGATCACGGGCCGGCGATCGAGGTTGTAGATCGCGGCCTCCCGAGCGGTGCGGCCGAAGTTCTCACACACCTCGACCAGGGCCGCAAGGCGCGCGGGCGGCTCGGCCTGGCGCCGGCGGAGCTCGGCCGCGACGAACCGCTCGACGGCCGCAAGGCTCGCGGCGAACAGGGGCTCGGCCTCCCGCCCCGCGAGTCTTTCCGCGAGCTTGAGGACGCGGCCCCAGTCGGGGTGGTCGAGGCGCGACAGCAGGGTCTCGACCTCGGCGACCAGCCCGCACATCGCCGGGTCGAGCATCGCGACGGCGCGGGCCACCGAGCCCTCGGACAGGGCGGCGGCGCGCGCCAGCGCCTCCGCCGCGGGCGCCGGGAACGGCGCGGGGAAGCCGGCGACCACGGCTTCCACCTCCGGCGCGCTCAGCGGGCGGAGCGCCAGGGCCCGGCAGCGCGAGCGGATCGTCGGCAGCAGGCGGCCGGGCGCGTGGCTGACGATGAGGAACAGCGCGCGCGCCGGGGGCTCCTCCAGCATCTTCAGCAGCGCGTTGGCGCCGTTGGCGTTGAGGTCCTCGGCGCTGTCGACGATGCAGATGCGGTGGCCGGCATTGCCCGCGGTCGATCCGAACAGCTCCAGCGCCTTGCGCACGGCATCGACGGGAATTTTGGTCGGCAGGGTCTTGGCCGTCGGCACCCGGTGGCGGCGGAGCGCGACGAGGTTCGGGTGCGAGAGCGCCGCGATCCTGGCCGCCACCGGATGGCCGGCCTCCACGTCGAGACCCGGCGCGCGCGAGACGCCTTCGGGGTCGGCGAGCAGGCGGCGGGCGACGCGATAGGCCAGCGTCGCCTTGCCGATGCCGGCGGGACCGCCGATCAGCCAGGCATGGTGCAGGCGGCCCGAGGCGATGGCCTCACTGAGCGCGGCCTCCGCCGCCGCATGGCCGACGAACCGCGTCGCCGCGCGCGGGCGGAGGATGCCGGCGAGGTCGCCGGGCTCGACGTCGTCGGGGGCACGCTCAGGCGGCATCGGTACGCTTCGCATCGGGATCGAGGAGGCCGGGCAGGCGCGCGGCCACGGCCTGCCGCACCGCGTCCGCGACGGTATCAGGCGACAGCGCCGCATCAATGAGCGCGCAGCGCGCCGGCTCGGCCTTCGCGATGTCGAGAAACGCCGCGCGGAGCCGGGCGTGGAAGGCCATCGCCTCGGCCTCGAAGCGGTCCGGTGCCGCCTGCCCCTGCCCCTGTCCTTGCCCCGCGCCCCGCGCCCGGGCGCGGGCGAGACCGATCTCGGGGTCGAGGTCGAAGACGAGGGTGAGGTCGGGCCGGGTCCGCCCGACGACGACGCGCTCCAGCGCCGCGACGGTGGCCGCATCGAGCCCGCCCGCGGCGCCCTGGTAGGCGCGGGTCGAGTCCATGAAGCGGTCGCAGAGCACGACCTCGCCGCCGCGCAGGGCGGGCCGGATCAGGCGGTCGAGATGGTCGATCCGGGCGGCCGAGAACAGCAGCGCCTCGGCGAAGGGCCCGTAGGGCTTGGCGATCCCGGCAAGCAGCGCGGCGCGGATCTCCTCGGCGCGGGCCGAGCCGCCGGGCTCGCGGGTGGTCACGAGGGTCCGGCGCGCCCGCAGGGTCGCGGCCAGCCGCGACACCTGGGTCGACTTGCCGGCCCCCTCCCCGCCCTCGAAGGTGATGAAGACGCCGGGCGGTGTCGGCGCGGTCATGGATGCACGCGCGGCCGCGTCCGATCGCGTCCTAGCACCATCACGACGGGTTGGGCCCCTTCTCGGCCCCCTTCTCGACCCCCTTGCCCCCGGCCTTGTCGAAGGCGCGGCGCATCAGGCCGGTGCCGAGTTCCAGCGCCGCGTCCATGGCCCGCTGCGGGATCGTGCCCGCCGCCACCGCGGCGCCGGCATAGAGCGGCTGGTCCAGCGCCACCGCCTCGCCGCGCAGGATGCGCAGGCGGCCGACCTCGCGGCCCTCCTCTACCGGCGCGACGAGCGGCCCCTGGTAGACGGCGCGCGCCGTGATGCGGTCTGCGGAACCGCGCGGCAGCAGCACCCGCGCCGGCTTCCGCGCGACGAGCGGCACGGAGCCGGCAGCGCCGCCGAACACTGCGGCCTCGGCGACCGTCTCGCCCGGCGCGAAGACCTGGCGCGGCTCGAAGGCGCGAAACCCCCACTCCATCAGCTTGCGCGCCTCCGCCGCGCGGTCGCGCGCGGTCTTCAGGCCGGAGATCACCAGGATCAGGCGCTGGCCGCCCTGCACCGCGGACGCCGTGAGCGCGTAGCCGGACTCCTCCAGGTAGCCGGTCTTGAGGCCGTCGGCGCCGATGTCGAGGGTGAGCAGCGGGTTGCGGTTCTGCTGCTTGATCTTGTTCCAGGTGAACTCGCGCTCGGCGAAGATCTTGTACAGGTCCGGGTAGGTGTCGATGATGTGCAGGCCGAGCTTGGCCATGTCGCGTGCGGTGACCTTCTGGTCGGGGGCGGAATAGCCGGTGGCGTTGCGGAAGGTCGCACGCGTCAGCCCGATCTCGCGCGCGCGCCGGTTCATGATCCCGGAGAACGCCTCCTCGGTGCCGGCCATGTTCTCGGCGATGGTGATCGCCGCGTCGTTGCCCGACTGCACGACGAGCCCGCGAAGCAGGTCCGCCATCCTGATGCGGCTGTTGACCTGGGCGAACATCGACGAGCCCCCGCCCCCCGCCCCGCCCCGGCGCCACGCGTCCTCGGTCACGGTGAACTCGGTGTCCATGGTCAGGCGCCCGGACTTGAGGGCGTCGAACACGATGTCGGTGGTCATCAGCTTGGCCATGCTGGCCGGGGCGAAGGGCTCGTCGGCCGCCTTCTCGAACAGCACCGAGCCGGAATCGGCATCGATCAGGATCGCGTGCGGGGCCGCCGTCTGGAAGCTCTGGGCGCGGACCGGCAGGCCGGACGCGAGCGCGCAGGATGCGGCGAGTAGGGTGACCAGAATCCTGCGCATCGCCGTCTCCCGCAAGCGCCGGCCGGGGCCGGCGCGCCGCTCTCTTGGAACACCTTTGGAACACGCACGGACAACAAGCGTGACCATATTACGGTTTCCCCGCCCGATCGAACGCAAAACGCCGCGGATGCCCGCGCCGGCGTTCGATGCCGGCGCGCGGGCGCACGGTCCGGGATCGCAGGACCCGCGATCAACGGCGGCCTGAAGGAACCCGATCCGGCCGCGGCCGCGAAAGCGCGCGGCCGCGACCCGGGCGGCAGCGGACGAACGGGCGCCTCAATAGATCTCGGCGAGCCGCGCGTGCCGGGTGCCCGCCTGGGCGACCGCCTTCGGGGCGCCGGCCTTGAGGCCGGGCTTGAGCGGGGGCGGCGCCGCGGCGGCGGCGAGGCGGGCCATGGCGAGCTTGGCGGAGACCGGCATCGCCGCGGACGCGGCCGGCTGGCCGGCGGCGATCCCGACGGCCGGCCGGGCGCTGCCGGCCGCGAGGCGAACGGGCGCAGGTGCGAGCCGTCCGCGGACCGGGGCGGGCACGGCCTGCATCACGGCCTTCATGGAGGCGGCGTGCAGGGGCATGGGCGGTCCCTCGCGCCCGCCGGAGGGGTTCGGCCCGGCCACTTGAACCGGCGCGGGCCGGAAGGTGCCGGCGCGCGTCGCCGTCGGCTGCAGGGCGGGCGGCACCGCGACCGCCGCGCCCGCGAGCACGATCGGCGCGCGCGGCGGCGGCGGCGCCGCTTCAGGCGCGTCGCGCTCGGGCGGCGGCTTGAAGGCCAGCGGCGCGGGGGCCGACCGCGAAAAACGCTCCGGCTCCTCCGAGGCCCCGAGATCGGCCATCATCACCGGCGCGCGGGCGCCCGCCGGCCCGCCGTCGGTGCGGAGCGTGGCGAGCAGCTTGCGGTCGTCGCTGCCGGCGACCGAGGCCTTGCCGAGATAGGCGACGCGCACGTGCGCCGTGCCCTTGTTGTGGAACGCCAGCGCGCGGGCGACCTCCTCCGACACGTCCATGACGCGGTCGGCGTGATACGGACCGCGGTCGTTGACGCGCACCACCATCGAGTGGCCGTTGGCGGTGTTGGTGACGCGGACGTAGCTCGGCAGCGGCAGGGTCGGGTGGGCGGCGGCGATCGAGTGGCGGTCGAACACCTCGCCGTTGGCGGTCATCCGCCCGTGGAAGGCGGCACCGTACCACGAGGCCAGCCCCTCGCGGACGTAGCCGCGGGCGTCCTCGCGCGGCACGTAGGTGCGGCCGGCGACCACGTAGGGTTTTCCGGAGAAGCGGCGTCCGCCGCCCTTCGGGATCACGTCGCCCTCGTTATAGAGGCGCGGGCTGGTCTTGACCCCGTATTTCGGGTCGAGGCCGTTGCCGGTGGCGCCGGCGAGTTTCTGAGGGTTCGTGCTGCAGTTGGCGGCGGCCAGCGCAACCGCCGACACCGCGAGGATGCGGCGGATCGGGTCGCGGCGCGTGCCGATGATCCGAAGAAGCGTCGAACGCGCCATGCCAACCGGGTCCGCCTGTACGCCACACGCCGAGCCCCGGCACGCGGATGAGGCGGGGCCGGGGCACCCGGGCGGTCCGCTCCAAGCGAAGCGGGCCGCGACGGGACGAGCCGACACTCGGCCGAACGGCGTAAAGGAAGCCTGAACGCCCCGGGTGCCCGAACGGATTCGGCTCGGGGATGCACAGGCTTGGAGCCTGCGGCGGCGCTCGGGCAACCGTCCCGCGTCGCTTGCCGGCCCCCTTGCCCGCCCCCTTCAGGCCCCCTTGCAGGCCCCGCGGATGCGGGATTCGTCCCGTCCTCTTCCCACCGGCGGGCAGCGCGAACGTGCCGCACGGCCTTCGTTCGTCACGCCAGGCCGTCCGCGCAACCCGCTCGCAGGACGGCGAAAGTTCAGCGTTGGGTCTGCTCCGAGAGCTGCTCGATCGAGCGGGTGCCGCGCTGCTTGAACAGGAGGTCGAGGGCCTCCAGCATGATCGCGTGCATCTTGGTGCGCTCAGCGAAGGCGAGGTCGCGCAACTGGTCGTAGACCGGCGGCTCGAGGTAGACCGACATCTGCCGGGCGCGCTGCTTCAGGGTGGCCGCGCCGCGCCGCGGAGGCGGGACGCGGGAATCGAGCCGGACGATCTCGGCGGTCTGGGGCGCCGGCCGCCCGGCCGGCACCGAGGCCGCGACGATCGAGGCGAGGTTGAGCTTAGGCGGCTTCGACATGCTTCATCGTCCTCCCCGCCTGCGTGCGCTTCTCGATCCAGGACCACAGCCGGCGCACCTCGCCCGCCGCCTGTCCCTTCGGATTGAACTCGGTGACGCCCTGGCCGACGCCGATCGCGTCCTGGTGGTCGGTGCGCGCCACGATGTTCACGTCGGGCAGGATGCCGAGCACGGCCAGGCCGTCGGCCGCGTCGCGGATGCGGTAGGAGCGCGGCGGCGTCTGGTTCAGCACGAAGGCGAACGTCTTCTCCAGCCGGTAGACCGCGGCCAGCGTCGGCTTGAACGCGCGCAGGTCCGCTGGCGTCGGCCGGCACGGGATGATGCACAGGTCGGCGGCGCGGATCGCCGAGAGGGTGCCGGTGGAATCGACGCCGGGGGTGTCGATGAAGACGTAGTCGTAGGCCGACTCGCGAAGCTGGGCCATCACGGCGTCGATCTGCGTGGCGTCGATCTGGGCGACCTCCGGGCCTTCGGCGGTGCGGTGGTCGAGCCAGTCCGAGATCGTGGCCTGCCGGTCCATCTCCAGGATGCAGACCGAGCGGCCCGCCTCCTGCGCGGCGACGGCGAGCGAGATGCACAGCGTGCTCTTGCCGCTGCCTCCCTTCTGGGTGACGAAGGTGATCGCTTTCATCGGACGTCCCTTGCGCGTGGCGGCTTGGATGGCTGTTTGGCTTGGATGGGCTGTTTGGCTCAGAGTCCGGGTGCGGCGTCGCGGCCGGATGCGCGCGCCGCGGTCTTCGCGTTGACGTCGCGCGGGCCGTCGGCGCCGCGATCCCCCGTTCTTCGCCCCGGCCGCCGAAGTTGCCGGGGCTCCGATTGAAACAACCTAGGGTTACGCCGATCGCGGCCCGGGCCGCGATCCTGTGACCCAGGGATGCCTTGATCCCGAGGTCTCGCGGATCATGGTTAAGAGACCCTTAAGCCCGAGACCCGGGTCACAGGCTCCTCCGATGCCGGAACGCCGCGGCCGGTCCCGGGCCCGGTGGCGCGCGGGCGGGTCGCCTCGCGTTTCAGCAATCTCAGGTTTATTTGCACGGCACGGGAGGCGTCTGACCTTTCCACAAGGCTGTCTATGCCTTAGACTGGATTCGCCGTGACGGTCGCGGGCTCCATAACAGACCTCAGGTTTATTATTTCCGGGTCAACGGCTTGAGGAGTTGCATGCCTGACGCCCCGAACCCGCATCCGAGCGAGGAGTTGCAGGCGATCCTCGACGCCTCCGGCGTGGTCGGCGCCTGGGTGCACGATCACTGGGCCGGGCGGCTCACCCTGTCGGGGGACTTCGCCGCCCTGCTCGGCCTCGATCCGGAGATCGCGGCCGGCGGGGTGCCGATCGACACCTTCCTGGACAGGACCCACCCCGACGACCGCACCCGGATCGAGAGCTACCTGCACGCCGTCGGCGAGAGCGGCGGCCCGATGGAGGCCGCGTTCAGGACCGTCGAATCGCAGGCCGGCGTGCGCCGGCTCCTGATGCGCGGGCGGGTCGAGCGCGATGCGACCGGCGGCACGACGTGGGGGCGCGGCATCGCCATCGACCTCACCGAGGGTCAGGCGGCCGACCTCCACCAGACCGAGCGCCTCGTGAACCGCATGGCCGAGCACGCCATCGCCCTGCGGACGCTCGCCGACGGGCTCCGCCACCCGAACCTGACCAGGCTCGTGGACAGCCTGATGATCGAGATCGGCTTCGAACTCGCCAAGTTCCTGCACGATCCCGACGTCCTGCACGATCCCGACGTCCTGCACGATCCCGACGTCCTTCATGATCCCAAGGTCCCGCACGATCCCAAGGCCGGGCGGCGCCACTGAGGAGCCGCCGCGGATCGCGGGCGTCTCCCCTCCCGCGGCCGCAGGGACGGCGTGATCGGCATCCGGGATTGATCGCGCGGACCCGTCGGCTACGGTCGCGGCACGGGTCCGCGCGGCAAAGGTCTGCGCGACGCGACTCTGCCGGGAGGCCGCCATGCGCCGCGACACGATCTACGACCGGGACCTCGACCGGAATCCGGCCAACCACCAGCCGCTGACCCCGCTGGCCTATCTCGACCGGGCGGCGCGGGTGTTTCCGGACCACGTCGCGGTGATCCACGGGCCGTTGCGGCGCAGCTACGCGGAGCTCTACGGCCGCTGCCGCCGCCTCGCCTCGGCGCTCGGCCGGCGCGGCATCGGGCGCGGCGACACCGTCGCCGTGCTGCTCGCCAACACGCCGGCGATGGTCGAGGTGCATTACGGCGTGCCGATGACAGGGGCCGTGCTCAACACCCTCAACACGCGCCTCGACGCCGCCGCGCTCGCCTTCTGCCTCCGGCACGGCGAGGCCAAGGTTCTGATCACCGACCGCGCGTTCTCCCGGGTCGCCGGCCCGGCCCTGGCGCAGGCCGGCCGCGCCCTGCTGGTGATCGACTACGACGACCCGGAATGGGCGGGCCAGGACTTCACGAGCCAGGACTTCACGAGCCAGGACTTCACGAGCCAGGACTTCGCGGGCACGACGGAGCGCGTCGGCACGCTCGACTACGAGGCCGTCCTCGCCGAGGGCGATCCCGAGCACGACTGGGCGATGCCCGAGGACGAGTGGGACGCGATCGCGCTGAACTACACCTCGGGCACCACCGGCGACCCGAAGGGCGTGGTCTACCACCACCGCGGCGCGGCCCTGCTGGCGCTGGGCAACGTCATCACCGGAGCCTTGAGCCAGCACCCGGTCTATCTCTGGACGCTGCCGATGTTCCACTGCAACGGCTGGTGCTTCCCCTGGACCCTGTCGATCGTGGCCGGCACCCATGTCTGCCTGCGCGAGGTCCGGGCCGAGGCGATGTACGCGCTCATCGCCGAGCATCGCGTCACGCATCTCTGCGGCGCGCCGATCGTGATGCAGCTCCTGATCAACGCGTCCGATGCCGAGCGCCGCCCCCTGCCCCACCGGGTCGCGTTCCTCACCGCCGCCGCACCGCCGCCCGAGGCGGTGCTCGCCGGCATGCGCGAGGCGGGCTTTGCCGTGACCCACCTCTACGGCCTGACCGAGAGCTACGGCCCGGCCGTCGTCAACGCGTGGCACACGGACTGGGACGCGCTGCCCGCCGACGCCCAGGCCGCGAAGAAGGCGCGCCAGGGCGTGCGCTATCCCGTCCTCGAAGGGCTCGACGTGCGCGACCCCGAGACGCTCGAACCGGTCCCGGCCGACGGGACGACGCTGGGCGAGGTGATGATGCGCGGCAACGTCGTGATGCGCGGCTACCTCAAGAACCCGGCCGCGACCCGGGCCGCATTCGCGGGCGGCTGGTTCCACACCGGCGACCTCGGGGTGAGGCACGCGGACGGCTACGTCCAGTTGAAGGACCGCTCGAAGGACATCATCATCTCCGGCGGCGAGAACATCTCGTCTATCGAGGTCGAGGACGCCCTGTTCAAGCACCCGGCGGTCGCCGCCGCCGCCGTGGTGGCCAAGCCCGACGCGAAGTGGGGCGAGACGCCGTGCGCCTTCGTCGAGCTGAAGGCGGAGGGCGCGGCGAGCGCCGCCGACCTGATCGCGTGGTGCCGCGGGCGGCTCGCCGCCTACAAGCTGCCCCGCCACGTGGTGTTCGGCCCATTGCCGAAGACCTCGACGGGCAAGGTGCAGAAGTACCTGCTCCGGGCGCGGGCGCGGGAGGCGTGAGGCCGGCCGCAGCCTGTTCACCACCGGCCCATCCCGTTACCAGACGCTCCGGCGCGGAGACGGACCAGGCATGCAGCGCATCACCATCACGATCGACGACGACCTGCTGGCGCGGGTCGACCGGCTGTGCGAGCAGCGCGGCTACGGCAGCCGCTCGGAGGCGATCCGCGACATCGTTCGCGATGCGGCGGCGCCGGTCGCGGCCGACGGCGCTTCGCCGGCCTGTTACGGGGCCCTGAGCTACGTCTACAGCCACGGCACCCGCGACCTCGCGCGCCGGTTGACCGGCGAGGGGCACCATCACGGCGTCTCGATCGCCAGCCTGCACGTCCATCTCGGCCGGGACGACTGCCTCGAGGTGGCGGTCCTGCGCGGGTCGGTCTCCGCGATGCAGGGCTTCGCCGACACGGTCACCACCCAGCGCGGCGTCCGCTACGGCCACCTGCACCTCATCCCCGAGGGCGCCGGGCAGGACGAGGCCGGGCACGGCGACCCTCCCCCGGCGCCCGGCGCCGCGCGCGGCTGAACGGCAGGCCGTCCCATTTGCAACAGGGGGCGGCTTAAGCCGGACGTGTGAGGTTTTCATATGTTCCTCATACGCGCGGCATGCGACTCTGGCGGGACAGCCACGCTCGCCCCGGACCTGCGGTGCCACCTCTCGTCGTCCGACCCGTCGCCAGGGCCGCCCGCCCCGATCCCGGATCGCACCCGCCTCCCGCGCGCAGGCTGCCACGCGCCGCGGGCGCGTTGCTCCCAGCTAGATCTTGGCTCCTGGCCGGATCATGGCTCCTGGCCGGATACGGCGCCGCCCGGGCGGCACCGGCCGAGACGAGACTGGACGAGATCTCCGTGACGGCGGAGGCGGCCGTTCCGGCCTCGACCGGGCCCGCGGCGATCGTTGGCGGCACGACCGGGATCGGCGGCGCGCTGTGGACCGTGGACGCGGCGAGCGCGGGCGTCGTCACGGGTGCAGAACTCAACAGCCGCCCGGTGACCCGGCCGGGCGAGGTGCTGGAGGCGGTGCCCGGCCTGATCGTCACGCAGCACTCGGGCGAGGGCAAGGCCAACCAGTACTTCCTGCGCGGGTTCAACCTCGACCACGGCACCGACATCGCCCTCACCGTCGACGGCATGCCGGTCAACATGCGCACGCACGCCCACGGGCAGGGCTATGCCGACCTCAACTTCCTGATCCCCGAACTGGTCGGCGCGGTGGACTTCCACAAGGGACCCTACTTCGTCCGCGACGGCGACTTCGCCTCGGCGGGCTCCGTGCGGATCGACTACCTCGACCGGACCGAGCGCAGCCTCGCGCTCACCACCTTCGGCAGCTTCGGCCACGCGCGGGCGCTGTCGATCGCCTCCGCCCCGCTCGGGGCGGGCACCCTGCTGGTGGCCGGCGAGGCGCAGGTCTACGACGGGCCGTGGGCGGTGCCCGACGCCCTGCGCAAGGTGAACGGCGTCGCCCGCTACGGCCAGGGCACCGCGACGGACGGGTTCGCGATCACCGGCATGGCCTATGCCGCGCGCTGGACCGCGACCAACCAGATCCCCGCCCGCGCGGTCTCGGAGGGGGTCATCGGCCGGTTCGGCACCCTGAACCCGAGCGACGGCGGCGACACCAGCCGGTTGTCGCTCTCCGGACGCTGGAGCCGGACGGACGCGGGCGGGATCACGCGGGCCTCGGCCTACGTGATCGGCTCCCGGATGAACCTGTTCAACGACTTCACCTACGCCCTCAACGATCCGGTGAACGGCGACCAGTTCCATCAGGTCGACCAGCGCATCCTCGGCGGCGGCGAGGTCGCGCGCGTGTTCCAAGGCGCGCTGTTCGGGTCGGCCATGGAGAACGAGGTCGGCCTCCAGACCCGGACCGACGCGATCCGCGTCGGACTGTTCAACACCACGAACCGCCGGTTCCGCTCCGGCGTCCTCGACGACCGGGTGCTGGAGGCGAGCGCGGCATTCTACTACGAAAACCGCGTGCGCTGGACCGACTGGCTGCGCACCAGCGTGGGCTTGCGCGCCGACGCCTACCACGCCGACGTGGCCTCCGACACGGCGGCCAATTCCGGCAAAGCGCGGGAGGGCATCGTCAACCCCAAGCTCGGGCTGGTGCTGGGGCCCTGGTTCGACACCGAAGTCTTCGCAAACTACGGCGGCGGCTTCCACTCGAACGACGCGCGCGGCGTCACCGCGACCGTCGATCCGGCAAGCCCCCTGTTCAACGTCGGCCGCTCGCCCTTCCTCGTGCCCTCGACCGGCTACGAGGTCGGCCTGCGCAACCGGAGCATCGCCGGGCTGGAGACGGCGGTGGCGCTGTTCCGGCTCGACTTCGCCTCCGAGAACCTGTTCCAGGGCGACACCGGCACCACGGAACCGAGCCGCCCGAGCCGCCGCTTCGGCGTCGAGTGGACGAACCGCTATGCCGTGACCCCCTGGCTGTCGCTGGAAGGGGATCTGACCGTCACCAACGCCCGCTTCTCGGACACCGACCCGGCCGGCGCCCGCATCCCCGAGGCGCCGACCACCATCGCCGCGGCGGGCCTCACCTTCGGCGAGGGGCCCGGCTGGTTCGGAAGCCTGCGCCTGCGCTACTTCGGCCCGCGCCCGCTCATCGAGGACAACTCGGTCCGCTCACGGCCGACGGCTCTGCTCAACGGCCGCCTCGGCTACACCTTCGACAACGGGATGAGCCTGTCGCTCGACGTGCTGAACCTCACGAACGCCAAGGCCGACCAGATCACCTATTTCTACGCCTCGCGGCTCCCCGGCGAAGGCCCCGACGGGGTCGCAGACCGGCATGTCCATCCCGTGGAGCCGACCGCCGTGCGGTTGACGCTAGCGGGACGGTTCTGACCCTTGCCGGCCACATGGCCCGGGCCCGCCCCGGCACCGGAGGAGGGCCGCGTCCTCACCACTTGTAGGCGAGGCTCGCCATCACCCGGCGGGCTTCGCCGTAGAAGCAGCTGTTCTCGGACTGGCACGAGGACACGAAGCGGCGGTCGCCGATGTTGGATGCCGTGATCGCGGCGCGCCAGTGATCCCAGGTGTAGTGCACGGTCGCGTCGAGCAGCACGTACTCGGGCACCTTCAGCGTGTTGAGCGCGTTCGCAAACGAGCGGCCGACGTAGCGGACGCCGCCGCCGAACCCGAAGCCGCGCAGGTCGCCGACGGGGATCGTGTAGTCGGCGAAGACCGAAGCGAACGTCTCCGGTACGTTGGTCGGCGTCAGGCCGATGAGTTCGGGAACCTGGCTCTTGATGTATTCGAGGTCGTAGTGCGTCACGGCGGCGACGATGTTGAGTCCGTCGAAGATGTTGGCGACGAACTGCGCTTCGACGCCGCGCGAGCGCACGCTGCCCTGCTGGGTCGAGCCGAAGCCGACGACCACCGGGAAGGGCGGGTTGTCCCGCACGAGGTCGAAGGCGGCGACCGTCAGGAAGTAGCCCTGGCCGACCGGCTCGAACTTCAAGCCGACCTCGACCTGCTCACCCCGGTCCGGCTTGAGCGGTTGGCTGGTAAGCACGTCCAGGCCGATCTGCGGCTGGAACGAGGTTGAATACGCGATGTAGGGCGCGATGCCCGGGTCGAAATTATAGAGCAGCGCGATACGTCCGGTCAGGGCCTGATCGTCGCGCCGGGTGCTGTTTGCGGGTGCGAGCCGATCGTCGACGATGCTCGAGGCGAAGTCCTGGCGCAGGCCGCCGATGAGGCTCAAGCGGTCGGTCAGCTTGATCTGGTCCTGCGCATAGAGGCCGACCTGCGTGAACGAGTCGACGTTGACGAGGTAGGGTGACGGGCGTCCCAGAACCTGACCGTAGACCGGATTGATGATGCTTAGCGATGTGACAGGATAGAAGACAGCGAAGTTGGTGGCTTGATTATCGTGTAGGGTGTAATTCTTGTAATCGACGCCGAAGAGTACATCGTGGAGGAACAAACCGTCTGAGAAGCGCGCCTCGGCTTGATTATCGACCTGGAATAGACCGACCTTGGAGCTGGTGGCGAACTGATAACGCGCGAGTTGCGTCTGGGGCGCGTCGGCGTAACCTGACTGTCCTATATAAGTATTCCGGGTTCCATCGCTGAACGAGTAACGCAAGTTCTGTCGGATGGTCCAAGTCGTGTCGATAGTGTGCTCGAATTCGTATCCTGCGAATGCTTCCTCACGTTGGAAGCTGTTGATCCTTGGGTCGCCGACGTTGAGTCCGCGGTCGATCCGTAATCCGCTCGCATTCGGGCGCACGGTGCCCGAGTAGGGCAGGAAATTCGCCGTTATCGCGGTCGAGTCGCGTTGGTAGCTCGTCAGCACCGTGAAGGAGGTGCCGGCATCGGGCCGGTACGTGATCGCCGGTGCGATGTAGAGCCGGTCCGCGTCCGCGCCATCGACCTGCGTTCCGCCCTGCCGGCCGATGCCGGTGAGCCGGTAGAACCAGTGGCCGGAATCGTCGGCCGGCCCGCCGAAATCGAACGCCCCGTAGACCTGGCCGAATGACCCGCCGCCGACCTCGACGTAACCGAACGGCTGCAGCGTCGGACGCTTGGTGATCTGGTTGACGAGGCCGCCGGGGTTGCCGGCACCGAACAGGATGGCAGAGGGCCCGCGCAACACCTCGATGCGCTCCAGACCGAACGTCTCGATCTTGAAGGTGCCGAACCCGTAGTTCAGGAGCTGGAGGCTGTCCTTGTAGATACCGTAGTCGCTCGCGACGAAGCCGCGCAGGGTGAAGAAGTCGACGCTTTGATCGGCGCCGAACACGCCCGAGTAGATGCCGGCCGTGTACTGCGTCGCCTGCGTCAGGGTGGTCGCGCCCAGCGCCTCGATCTGCTGGCGGCCGATGACCGTGATCGATTGCGGCGTCTCGATCAAGGGCGTGTTGGTCTTGGTGGCGGTGGCCGAGCGGGTCGCGACGTAGCCGTCCACCGGGCCGGTCGGGCTCTCGACGGCGCGGATCGGCGCGGCGGGGCCGCCGCGGCCCTCCACGGTCAGGGTTTCGAGCTGCACGCTGGCCTCGGCCGGCGGGTTGGCGACGCCGCGGCGCGGCGCGGTCGCTTCCTGCGCCCGCGCAGGGTTCGAGGACGCGAGTTGGCCGAGGACGACCAGCGACGCGCCGGCAAGCGCGAGGCTGCGCGGGCCGGGGGCTTGGAACGGGGAGGAGTGGCGCATCGAACTCATGCCTGAAGGATCAGCGGACAGCCGGCCGCGCGCACCGAGGCGAGGGCCGCCCGGTTGTTTGGAATTATGATAAACTACTGTTATGATTGACGTTTCTTCGCCAGCGTTACGGCCGGCCATCGCCCGGCACAAGCGCCCTGAAGCGGGGCGGCGGTGGAAGCCGAGGGCTGTGGCCCGCAAGCCACGGCGCCGTGACGCGGCGGACGCGCCGCGCGCGACGGCTGCGGATCGGCGTCCGAATTCTTTGCAGGTTGGCAAACCATGCCCGGTCTCAAGCGGGATGCCCTCATGAGGTCCGGCGGGCGATCACCACTCCGGACCCGCGGCAGCTGCGGGATCGAACGTTCGGAACCCGATGGATTCGGATCTACCGCTATGCCGAAAAGGCATATCTCGCGTGCTCAATCAATCGATCCATGATAAAAACGCATAGCTGTCCTCTCCGGGCGCGGCTGGCGCGGCCGCATGCGAGGGCCCACCTTGGGTTCACCGATACCGACCTGCATCAGGAACTTTCACCGTGGACGTCTCGACCGCCAAGATCCTGGTTTCCACCCTTCTGGTCTTCGCCATCCTGTTCTTCAGCCTGTTCTCCTTCAGGATGATCGTCTCGGAGATCGGCCGCGACCTCAAGCGCGTGCGCGGACAGCGCGCCGCGGCGGGCAGGCGCCCGCCCGAAGCTTAGGCCGGCCCTCGGCTCGCCCCTCAGAACGGGAGCTTGGCGCGGTCGGCGTGTCCCGATGGACTTCGCCTATCCTGCGCCGCGTCCTGCGCCGCGTCCTGCCGGCACGATGGCGCCCATCGCGCGAAGGCCGGCGCGCCGCGACCGCGCGGCGGCGTCAGTTGGTGATGCGGACCGAAGCCACGGCGGTCTCGAACAGCTTCAGCATCGCGGCGGTGATGTCGCCGCCGGTCGTGACCGGAAAGAACAGGCCGTCCGAGGCGCAAGTCTTGAGCGTGGTCGGGATGTTGGCCTCGAACGGCTTCACGTGGGCATTGTAGAACCCGTCCGTGTAGAGCGGTAGGTAGGCCGTGTAGACGATCCCGATGCGGATGCCCTTGTCCTTCATCGCCTTGCAGGTCGTGGGATCGATCGGGCTGATGAAGCGGTTGCTGCCGAACGTGTTGCCGGCGCTCGGGTTGCTGACGCTGCCGTCGATGGGGGTGTCCTGCACGCCGTCGGTGACGAAGAACAGGAACCGGATCGGCGAGGTCGCGGTGACGCCGGTGCCGCTCGCCGGCACGGTGGCGTTCATCTTCGCGATCGCCCGCTCGTAGGCGGTCTGGTTGTCCGCCTCGCTCTGGTAGGAATAGGCGAGATCGATCCTGGCGGAGTCGGTCTTTGCCTGGTCGAGGCTCGTCGTCAGGGCGGTGAGCCGGGTCTGGATGTCGCTGAAGGTCCATGTCTCCATGCGGAACTGCTGGGACAAGGTCATCGAGGACTTGGCCTTGTCGATCAGCGCCGCCACCGCGTCGCGCAGCACGTGGATGCGCAGCTTGACGCCGTTGTTCTGCGCGACGTGGTAGTAGTCGCTGGTGTTCTCCGTGCCGTTGCCGTTCAGCTTGTGGCAGGCGAAGGCGCAGCCATCCGGCGGCGAGGTGCCCTTCGTCGCGTTCATCATCTTTGTCACGTCCGCGTCGGTGGCCGCGAGCCCCATCGACGGGGAGTTGTCGAGCAGCAGGTAGAAGTCGATGTACTGGAATATGTTGCGCTGGCTCGCCGACATCCCGGCGATCGCCATGGTCGGAACCTTCATCATGCCGCTCAGCATGGTCCGCACCTTGGCGGTGTAGGTCGCCGACAGGCTCAGGTTCGACACGCCGTTGACCGGGCTCGGCACGAAGGTGACGTTCGACACGCCCGGCACCTTGGCGGCTTCCGCACGGAACTGCGTCTCCGCGTTGGTGAGGCTGACCGCGGAGATCGTGTTGGACTTCTGGCTGACCACCGCGAGCACCGCGGCGTCCAGCGCCGCGTCGAGCTGGGATTTGGCCGCGTTGCGCCGGCCGTAATCGACCGCCGCGCCCGCCGCGAACATCATCGGCACGACCGCCAGGCCGAAGATGATCGCGACCTGGCCCGAGCGCGCCCGCGCGAGGCGGTAGCCCGCCCGTCCGAGCCCTGAAGCCGTCATCGCCGCCCGTGCCCGTGCCGCGCCCCCGAGATCCCGCATCCGCCGGCTCCGCATCAGTTGAAGACCGGGCATTTGGCACCCCCAGGCATGACGATCTCGCTGTTGTCGACGCGCTGCGCCCAGGCGATCTGGCGCTTGAACACGATGCCCTGCGTGCCGAAGATCCAGCGGTAGAGCTTCGAGCCGAGGATCGGCGTGTAGGGCATCGTCACCTCGGCGAGGATGTAGCGGGCGCCGTCGTAGAGGTAGGTCGCGGGCACGGCCGGCAGGTCGCCGGTGCCCGCGATCTGGAGGACGGGCCGCGCGTTCCTGGGGTAGCTGGAGCAGACGCCGCCGTAGAGCGCGCCGTTGACATTCTCGACGCCGAGCGCGCTGATGACGACCTGCGCATCGCCCGCGTTGAAGGGCTGCAGGATCGCCCCGGCGGCGGCGAGGATCGGGGTCATGTCGGCGTTGTTGGTGCGGCCGCTGAGGTCGGCTACCGCCCGCGCGAACAGCGTCACCTTGCGGCTGTTGTCGACGGCGCGGACGAGCTCGGACAGCCCGAAATACAGCGTGACCAGCAGCGGCAGGATCATCGCGAACTCGAGGGCGGCGACGCCCCGCGCGTCGGCGCCGAACCGCGCGATCCGGGCGCGCGGGCCTGCGGCCGGCCCGCTCACGAGCAGACCGGGGTGGAATCGAACGGCTCGACCTGGAACACGGTCGCGGCCTGGAGGACGCGGCGGCGGCTCGGCAGGGTGGCGACGCCGGCGTTCAGCAGCGTGAACGTCACGGGGAAATCCACCGCCGCCTGGATCACCATGACCGCGTTGCTGCGGCCGCAATCGTAGCGGGCAAAGCTCGGGTTCCAGTCGCTGACCTTGGTCGTGGGATCGACCTGCGTCGGCTTGGCCAGCGCCGCGTTCGCGAAGCCGTCGACCTGGCTGATGCTGATCCGCACGTTGGCGCAGGTGAAGAGCGTGAAGCGCGCCCGGCACATCTCCGTGCGGAAGGCGTTCAGCAGGTTGGTCGAGCCCCTGGTGGCGGCGTTGGCGGTCTGGAACCGGCCGGTGTAGATCTGGCGCCCGGCATCGGCCACCGCCTGCTGCAGCGTCTCCTGCGCCCAGTAGGTCACGCCCGACTCCACGGTGGCGCCGACCAGGGCCAGCAGGGGCGCGGCCAGGAGCCCGAACTCGACCGCCGTCGTCCCGCGCGAGGCCCGCGCGAACCCGCGCAGGCGCGCGCCGAGCCGGGCCGGTCCCCGCCGCGCGGCGGAAACGCCCGCGCGTTGCGGGGCTGCTGCCATCGGCAAGGCTGCTGTCATGATACGTCCAACGCCCGGTTCCCGTCCGTCGCAGCGCGCCTCGCCCCGATCGAACGCGGCCACAGTCAAGGGCCGCAGACCTTGAGATTCCGTTGCGTCGTTGCGCAGGAACAGGGGTGTTCGACGGGTTTGCGACAGCACAGCCGCCTGTTTGCCGCCGAAGACCGTTCCGATGGATGATCCGACAAGCAACAACTCCTGATTGAATATGCTGCGCGGTGGCGGACCGCCCTGCCCCGCTCGCCGGCCGAAGGCGTTGCCGGGCGCGCCCCGAGCGGCGGCCGCGGCGGCAGGCCCCGTGCGCGCGGGTGGGCACGGATGATCGATGCGAGCCGGGATGGCGGTGCGCGCCGACGCTCAGGCGGGCGTTGCGGGATCGGCCGGGGCGTAGACCGCCTCGCCCAGGCGCCGCAGCGGGCCGCCGGCGCCGGCGCGCTTCCACAGCCGGGTGTTGAGCGCCGCCACCGGGTCCGGCCCCGGCACCGAGAACCCCCGCGCGACGAGGGTTTCCAGGATCTCGCCGGCATGCATCGGCCGGCCGGCCGCGGCGAGCACGGCCACGGCCGCCTCGACCAGCGCCCGACCGTAGCGGCGCGCCGCGACCGGGTCCGCCTCGAACGGCACCGCTGGCGGGATGGCCGGCCAACCGGCCGGCTCCTTCGCGCGGGCGGGCTCCGAACCCGCGGGTTCCGGGACACGGTCGGCCGAGGGCTCGACGGGCCTGCGGGATGCGTCCCGCACGGCCTCCTCCGGCGCGGCGCCCCGGGGCCGCTCGGGCGGCGGGCCGGGCATCTCGGGCTCCGGCAGCGCCGGCCCGCGCAGGCGGCGGCCGAGTTCGAGGTAGAGCACGTGGTCGGCGATCTCCCGGTCGAGCGCCTCGCGCTGGCGGCGCAGAGCCGCGAGCCGCGCCTCGATCTCCGCCTCGGAGGACCCCATCCCGCATGCCTCCCGTCTGGAGGTTTATGGAATATTCCACGGACGTGGCTTTGGGAAGATCGATCGGACGGATATTCTCTAAGGGAATTCCACGGTCGACCTGAGGTGATCGGACGACGGACAGGCGGAGCGCGCCGGACGGTTCCCGCCCGTCTTATTCCTTCCGGGTCGCACCGCTCTTCTGCTCTCAGGAATACAGGGAATTCCCTCTCTGTTCCCTGAACGTCAGGCCTTCGCGGCCGCCCGCGCCTTCGTTCCCTGGCGCGGCGGGACGAGCAGGGCGCCGGGATCGGCCGGCTGGAGGATCATGCCGCCGTCGTCCAGCGCGATCGGCAGCTTCGGGAACACCTCGCGCAGGTGCGCGAGGTCGGCCTTGAACGCCTGCCGGAAGCTGCGGATGCAGGCGTTCTCCGCCCCGAACTGGCCGTGCAGGTTCGCCCAGGTCAGCCGCAGGGGGCGCTGGAGGGCGCGGAGGCGGTAGCCCACCCAGAACAGCAGGTCGAGCTTGCGCGCCGAGCCGGAGAAGGCGCGCGCCGCCCGGATGTCGACGGGCAGCGCGTGGCGGATCAGGTTGTCGTAGAAATCCTGGTGGAACTGCACGGTCCTGGACCACGCCGCGCCCTCCCCGTCCTTCGCCCCGTCCTTCACTGTGGGCCGCCACAGGTCGAGGCTGCGGAACGGCGGCACGTTCAGCGTGCTCGCCTGGTCGCGCCCGTCCCACAGGCCGATCTGCATCGAGCAGGCGGCGAGGCGGTTGAGCTGCTCCTTGAACTGCCGGATCGTGCCGCGCTCGCCGCCGGTGACGGCAAACCCCATCGCGCGCATGAAGCCGGAGAGCGAATCGGCCACCGCGATGGTCGGGCTGCGCTGGCGCACGGCCTCGGTGCAGAGGTGGAGCAGCACGAGCCGGGCCTTGGGGCCGTAGGGCAGGCCCTGCGGCTCCATCTCGCCGGTGAGCGGGCTCTTCAGGCGCCCGGCGACGAGGTTCAGCGAGTTGCGGCCGTAGTCCCGCGAGAACTCGCGCACCGGCCCCGGGTCGCGATAGGGCAGGCCGCAGAGCGCCAGCACGGAGTGGATGTGCTGGAGGTTCTCCGGAACGGTCGGCTGGCACTCGATCACCGCGCGTACGGCATCGCGCCGGCGCTGGTCGCGGCCCATCCCGGCCCGCCGGCCGGCGAGCGCACCTTGCGCCGCCGCGTCCGCGTCGCGGGCCTGCTGGCGGTGGAGGATGTGCTCGACGATCTGCGCGAACAGGAACCCGCCGCGCGCCGCCTCGACCTCGGCGCGCAGATCCGCGTCGCGGATCGCCGCCACTCTGTCCTCGATCCCCATGCGTCGTCCCGAAAGGTCCCGCGCACGGCCCGACCGGGCTTGCGCCGTCGCGCGCAGAACCCGGCGTCCGGACCGGGTCCGCCGCGTCCTGCATGCTCGGTCCTGCATGGCACGATTCGCAGCGGCGGAGTCCCGCCCGCAGGGGCGCAGTCCCGGGGCACGGGCGGGTTATCCCGGCAATCCACGCTCGTCCCGGCCCGATCCGTTGGCCTGGCCGGTCGCCGCCCCCGGCCGGGCCCGGCCGACCGGGGGCGGTCCGGCGCAGCGTCCGATGCGGCCGCCCGGGCCGGATCAAACCACGCAGAGTTCGATGCGGCGGCCGGCCCCGGCTTGTCCCCGCTGTGCACCGCCGGACCCGCGAAATCGCGCCGAATCCCATACGCACCCGCGCAGACTTCGATACGCCGCACCGGGGCCGCCGCGCAGAATCCGATGCGGGATGGCGCAGAGTTCGATGCGGGACCGCGCAGAGTCGGATGCGCGAACCCTGCACAAACCCATGATCCGGAACAGGTTTCCGCCCTCCCTTATAACCTTCATAACCGACTCTCTGAGAATCCTTTCTGATAGTTTTCCTAGTGCGGATTCGGAGCGTTCGGCATGGAGAACAGGACGGCACCCACAGACTTTCCGAATGGAATATAAGGAATATAGCGGTGTTGTCCCCATCGCCTGCCTGCCCAGGCGTGTGATTTTCGACGGCGCATCGGCTACGTCGCGTGATGAAACCGGCTCGGGGCCGGCTTGAGGCCGCTTGGGGATCGAACCGTGTGACCGAGACGGCGCTGCGAAGACTCGTGCGGCTGATGGCGGAACTGCGCGATCCCGAACGCGGCTGCGCCTGGGACGCGGCGCAGACGTCGGCCAGCCTCGCGCGCTACGCGGTGGAGGAGGCCCACGAGGTCGTCGACGCGATCGAACGCGGTGACCCGGACGACCTTCGCGAGGAACTCGGCGACCTCCTGCTCCAGGTCGTGTTCCACGCGCGCATCGCCGAGGAGGCGGGCGCCTTTGGCCTCGACGACGTGGCCGAGGCGATCACGGCCAAGCTGATCCGCCGGCACCCGCACGTCTTCGAGGCCGACGGGACGCTGCTCCCGGCCGGCGGCCCGCGGCGCGACCCGGCCGCGGTCGCGGCGCAGTGGGAGGCGATCAAGGCGGCCGAGCGCGCCGGCAAGAGCTCAGGCGCCGCGGCGCCGGGGCACCTTGCCGGGATCGCCCGCACCCTGCCCGCGCTCACGCGGGCGGAGAAGATCTCGCGGCGGGCGGCGGAGTACGGCTTCGACTGGACGGAGGCGGCCGAGGTCGTCGCCAAGGTCCGCGAGGAGACCGACGAGGTCGCCGACGCCCTCACGGCGGGCGACCCGGCGGCGCTGGAAGAGGAGATCGGCGACCTGCTGTTCTCCGTGGCCAACCTCGCCCGCCATGCCGGGATCGACCCGGAGGCGGCGCTGCGGGCCGGCAACGACAAGTTCGTGCGCCGGTTCGCGGGCATGGCCCGGCGCGTCGAGGCCGGCGGCGGGCGGCTCGCGGGAAGCGACCTCGCGGCGATGGAGGCCGCCTGGGCCGCGGTGAAGCGGGCCGAGCGCGGGCCGGCGTGAGTCCTACACCACGCTGCCGCGCAGGTCGTAGGCGTCCGCCGCCTCGATCCGCACGGTGACGATGTCGCCCGGCCGCACCGGGCGGCGGCTGACGACGTGGACGTTGCCGTCGATCTCGGGGGCGTCGTATTTCGAGCGGCCCCTGATGCCGGCCGGCCCGACTGTGTCGACGATCACCGGGATGCGCTTGCCGATCCGCGCCTTCTGCAGCCGCAGCGCGACGACCTGCTGCGCCGCCATGAAGCGATGCTTGCGCTCCTGCTGCAGCTCGGGCGGCACCGCCGCGCCCAGCGCGTTCGCGGCGGCGCCCGTCACCGGCTCGTAGGTGAAGCAGCCGACGCGCTCGAGCCGCGCCTCCTTGATCCAGTCGAGGAGTTCCGAGAACTCGGCCTCGGTCTCGCCGGGGAAGCCGACGATGAAGGTCGAGCGGATGGCGAGATCCGGGCAGATCCCGCGCCAGGCCCGGATGCGCTCCAGTTGGCGCTCCTGGTTGCCGGGGCGGCGCATGCGCCTCAGCACGGCGGGCGAGGCGTGCTGCAGCGGCATGTCGAGGTAGGGCAGGATCTTGCCCTCGGCCATCAGCGGGATCACCTCGTCGACGTGCGGGTAGGGGTAGACGTAGTGCAGCCGCACCCAGGCGCCGAGTTCGCCGAGTTCTCGCGCTAGGTCGTAGAACTTCGCCCGCACCGCGCGGTCGCGCCACGGGCTCGTCGCGTAGCGGAGGTCGAGCCCGTAGGCGCTGGTGTCCTGCGAGACGACGAGCAGCTCCTTCACGCCGGCCTTCACCAGCTTCTCCGCCTCGCGCAGCACGTCGCCGGCCGGGCGGCTGACGAGGTCGCCGCGCAAGCTCGGGATGATGCAGAAGCTGCAGCGGTTGTTGCAGCCTTCCGAGATCTTCAGGTAGGCGTAGTGCCGCGGCGTCAGCTTGACCCCCTGCGGCGGCACGAGGTCGAGGAACGGGTCGTGGGCCGGCGGCACCGCCGCGTGCACCGCCGCCACCACCGATTCGTAGGCCTGCGGGCCGGTGACCGCGAGCAGGTTCGGGTACTTCGCGCGGATCGCGTCCGGTTGGGCGCCCATGCAGCCGGTGACGATGACCCGGCCGTTCTGCGCCATCGCCTCGCCGATCGCGGCGAGCGACTCGGCCTTGGCCGAATCGAGGAAGCCGCAGGTGTTGACGACGACGACGTCCGCCCCGTCGTGGCGGCGGGCGAGCTCGTAGCCCTCGGCGCGCAGGTGCGTGAGGATGCGCTCGGAATCGACCAGCGCCTTCGGGCAGCCGAGCGAGACGAACGAGATTTTCGGCGCGGGCGAGGTTTTCGGCGCGGGCTTGCGATCGATCGGTCGAGCTGTTGCGGTCATGCTGCCCCGTGCGGCGCGGACGCCGCCGGCCGACGGCAGGTCGGACGCCTCGACGATCCCGGGTTTTCTCGGTGTGGCGCCCCCTATAGCGGGATCGCCGCCTGCAGGCGAGCCCCGCGCCCGCGGGGCTGGTCTTCCGCTGGCGGTGCCCCTCTGGCGGCGGCCCGACGTCAGCGCGCCTGCGGCGCCGGTGCCGGCTTCCCAGGCGCGGCCGGCTGTGCGAGGCCTGCGGGCCGACCCGCCCCTCCCGCGACGACCGTCTTCCCGGACCGGACATGGCACGCC
Source organism: uncultured Methylobacterium sp. (assembly GCF_964244095.1). GTDB lineage: Bacteria > Pseudomonadota > Alphaproteobacteria > Rhizobiales > Beijerinckiaceae > Methylobacterium. The sequence continues at coordinate 27,006 of NZ_CAXTHR010000032.1, forward strand.
CACAGACCTGGACCCGGGAGATCCCGTTCGTCGATCCCGTCGCTGCGGCGATGCGGCTGCGGCGGCTTCCCGGCCTCGCCTTCCTCGACAGCGCGATGCGCCACGACACGCTCGGGCGGGTCTCGATCCTCGCCGCCGACCCGTTCGCCCGCTTCCGGTTCCGCGACGGCCGCGCGAGCCTGGACGGGCATCCGGTCCCGGGCGGGCCGATCGCGGCCCTGCGCGCCTGCCTCGCGCCCTATCGGCTCGACGCGGAGGCCGGGTTCCCGGGCGGGGCGATCGGCTACCTCGCCTACGATCTCGGGCAGGCGCTCGAGCGGGTGGCCGTTCCGCCCCGGCGCGCCGGGCTCACCGACGACGCGGCCTTCGACCTCCACGACACGGTGCTCGCCGTCGATCACGCGGCCGGCACCTGCCGGCTCGTCGCCACCGGCTTTCCCGAGACCGATCCGGCGCGGCGCGGCGCGCGCGCGCAGGCGCGGCTGGCCCGGTTCGCCGACCTCCTGGACGCGCACGAGCCCGATCCCGCCGCGCCGCCACCGACCGAGCCGCCGGCCTGGCGCTCCAACTTTTCGCGCGACCGTTACGAAGCCGCCGTGCGGACCGTTAAGGACTACATCCGCGCGGGCGACATCTACCAGGCCAACATCGCGCAGCGTTTCACGGCGGCCCTGCCCCGGGACTTCGATCCGTTCGCATTCTACCGCCGCCTGCGCGAGACCAACCCGGCGACCTTCGGGGCCTACCTCGAATGCGACGGTCTCAGGATCGCATCGAGCTCCCCGGAGCGGTTCCTGAAGCTCGACGGGCGCCAGGTCGAGACCCGGCCGATCAAGGGCACCGTGGCGCGCAGCCCCGACCCGGCCGAGGATGCGGCCCGCGCCGCGCGGCTGCTCGCCGACCCGAAGGAGCGCGCCGAGAACACGATGATCGTCGACCTGCTGCGCAACGACCTCTCGCGGGTCTGCGCGCCGGGCAGCGTCCACGTGCCGGTGCTGTGCGGGCTGGAATCCTATGCCGGCATCCACCATCTCGTCTCCGTCGTCACCGGCACCCTGCGGCAGGGCCTCGACGGCCTCGACCTCCTGGAGAAGACCTTTCCCGGCGGCTCGATCACCGGCGCGCCGAAGCTCAGGGCCATGGACATCATCACCGAGATCGAGGGCGACGCGCGCGAACTCTATTGCGGCGCCATCGGCCGGATCGGCTTCGACGGCAGCCTCGACACCGCGATCGCCATCCGCACCGTGTTCATGGACGGGGCGACCGCCGTGCTCCAGGCCGGCGGCGGCGTCACGCTGCTCTCGGACCCGACTGCTGAGTACGACGAGACCCTGACCAAGGCCGCCCGCGTGTTCCAGGCGTTCGAGCCGTGAGGACCGCCGCCGGGGGGGCCTCCGAATCCCGGCGCGGCCGCGGCCGATGCCGCCGGCCGGGCGCGGGCCGCCGGGCGGAGCCATGATCCTCGTCATCGACAACTACGACTCGTTCGTCTTCAACGTCGTCCGCTACCTGGAGGAACTGGGCGAGACGGTCCGCGTGGTGCGCAACGACGCGCTGGACGTCGCCGGAATCCGCGCGCTGGCGCCCGACGCCCTGGTGGTCTCGCCGGGGCCGTGCACGCCGGCCGAGGCCGGCATCTCGCTGCCGGCGATCTGCGCGCTGTCGGGCACCGTGCCGATCCTCGGGGTCTGCCTCGGCCATCAGGCGATCGGCGCGGCCTTCGGCGGCCGGGTCGAGCGTGCGCGAGCCCCCCTGCACGGGCAGGCGACGCCCGTGGCGCATGACGGGCAGCGGCTGTTTGCCGGACTCCCCGCCCCGATGCAGGTCGGCCGCTACCACTCCCTCGTCGTCGCCGCGCAGCCCGGCATGGACCGCATCCTCACGATCGACGCGCGCTCGGCCGAGGGCGAGGTGATGGCCCTGTCCCACCGGACGCATCCGACCTACGGCATCCAGTTCCACCCGGAATCGGTGCTCACCGAGAACGGCCACGCAATCTTTGCCAATTTTCTGGGGCTCGCCCGCGACTGGCGGGCGGCGCGCGGGACCGGGAGGGGGCCGGATGCTCTGGCATGAGGGCCGCCTGAGCGCGGGCACCACCCTGCCCTTCGACCTCGCCGACCGCGGCCTGACGCTCGGCGACGGGGTGTTCGACACGGCGCTGGCGCTGGCCGGCCGCGTCGCCTTCGAGGACGCGCACGTGGCGCGGCTGGCCACCTCGGCCGCGACGCTGGGCTTCCCCGCGCCGGTGGAGGCGATCCGGGCAGCGATGCGGGCGCTCGCGGCCACCGGGCCGCGGCTGGCGATCCGCACCACGCTCACCCGCGGCCCCGGCCCGCGCGGGCTGGCGCCGCCCGCCGACCCGCGCCCGGCCCTGTTCGCCACCGCCGCCGCCAGCGACCCCAAGGGCGCGTTCGCGCCGCTGCGGCTGTGGCCGACCGACATCCTCCGCAACGAGACCTCCCCGACCTCGCGCCTCAAGACGCTGGGCTATCTCGACGCGGTGCTGGCCGGCGGCGCGGCACGGGCGGCGGGCTTCGACGAGGCCGTGTTCTCCAACACCCGCGGCCGGCTCGCCTGCGCCGGCACCGGCAACCTCTTCGGGATCTTCGGCGACCGGCTGGTCACGCCGCCGCTCGCCGACGGGGTGCTTCCCGGCATCGTCCGCGCCGCGATCCTCGCCGCGATCGCACCGGCCTGTGGTCTGGTCTGCGAGGAGCGGTCGGCGCCGCACGCCGCCTACGAACGGGCGGACGCTTTGTTCGTCACGAACTCGCTGCGGCTGCTCGCCCCGGTCTCGGCGATCGGCGCCACCGTCTTCGCGGTCGATCATCCGGTCCTGGCCCGCCTGATCGCGGCGCTGCGCGCTCACGTCGCCGCCGAATGCGGCATCGCGGAGGAGGGCGTCGCATGACGGATTTGGCAGACGGATTTGGCATGACGGACCGGACCGGGGCGGCGGTCGTCGCGGAGCCGCCCGGACGGATTTGGCTGCGGCGGGCGCTGATCGTGCTCTACGGGGTCGTCGGCGCGGTCCACCTCGCCGCGCCCGGCAAGCTGATGCCGATCATGCCCGCCTGGGTGCCCGAGCCACGCCTCGTCATCCTCGCCACGGGCCTGTGCGAGATCGCGGGCGCGCTCGCCCTGCTGAGCCCGCGCCTGCGCCGGGCCGCCGGGATCGGGCTCGCGCTCTACGCGCTCTGCGTCTGGCCGGCCAACATCAAGCAGGCGTGGGAGGGCATCCCCGTGGAGGGCCTGCCGGATTCGTGGTGGTATCACGGCCCCAGGCTGGCGTTCCAACCGGTCCTGATCTGGGCGGGACTGTTCGCCGGCGGCGCGATCGACTGGCCGTTCGGCGGCACGCGTAAGGGTCGGGCTCAGGCCGCCGACGGAGGCGCCCGGCCTGGACCCGGGATCACGGGATCGGAGGATCGCGTCATCCGATGACCCGCGATCGTCCGCTCGGGGGGGCGTCTCCGGTCCACCGGTGCCCGACCCCGTCGCCGGGGTGCGCATCGCCACCGCACGCGGATCTTGGGCCACCGCACGCGGATCTTGCCACGGCGCGGCGCTCGGCCGACGCGACCGCCGGTCGGCGGCGATCAGGCCGAAGGCCGGGTGCCTCCGGGAGCGTGCAAAGGCGGGACCTTGCAGAGGAAGCAGCCCGGCGCTTCGGGGGCGCCGGGCTCGGTCGCGTCCGGGCGCCCGGCCGGGTGGCGCGCGGGCCCGCTTCCGCCGAACCGGGAAACGATCAGGGCTTCGGCGCGGCGCCGCCGGCCGGCTGCTCCAGCTTCTTGCGCATGTCCTCGCTGCGCTTCTCAAGCTCGGCCTGGAGCTTCTTCTGCTGCTCGTCGAGGACCTTCGGGTCCATGGCCGGGCCGTCGAAGGCCTTGCCGAAGCCGGAGAGCGGCACGGCGAAGGTGACCTCGCGCTGGGTCTGGTTCTGCACCGAGACGTTCAGCGTGGTGCCCTTCTTCATCGCCGCGACGACGCCGGCATCGACGCCGCCGGCCTCGGCGAAGCAGCCGTTGGGGAAGCAGACCGCGAACTTGCCCGCGGTGCCCTGCTGGCCGTCGACGGTGAAGCGGATGCCGGGCTGCAGCAGCAGGCCGAGCGGCAGCAGGTAGCGCACCACGCGCACCTCCTGCTTGGTTGCCGGGTTCTTCATCTCGTAGACGGCGACCGCGAGCACCGGCTGGCCCTGGTCGGAGACGAAGTCGCGGGTGGTGTAGCAGATGTCGGTGCCGGAGCCGCCGTCCTTGCCGCAGACCTTGGTCCACTCGGCCTGGCTCGGCTCGGACTTCACCGTCACCGTCTGCGGGCCGGTCTGGGCGGCAGGCGTGTTGGCCGCCGGCGTCGCAGGGGCTGGGGCTGGGGCGGCAGGCGCGGGCGCCGTGGGGGCCGGCGTCGCCTTCTTCGGCTGGGCGAATGCGGGCCCGGCGAGGCCGGCGAGCACGAGGAACGCGGCGGCGCGCATCGGATGCGCCGGGCTTTTGGCGGATGACATGGGCTCAGACCCTTTGAGGTTCGTCGGACAAGGAATTCGTCGCGACGGGAAAGGCGTGACGCGGTTCGGGACGCGCGCTGCCGGGCCGGCAGGCGGCGCCGCGCGGGCCCCGGGCGATCGGGCGGCCTGCTTCCCCGGCGAATGCGGCGAAGGCATGACACCCGCCGGCCCACGGCCCGCGACCGGGGCGTTAGCCGCCGGTTAACCCTGAACCCGCATCGATGGCCAGCCGTCCCGGCGCGGCGTGCGGGGTCGTCGTCCGGCGGGCGATGCCTCGGCCCCGTGCGGTCGCGTCGGCTCCGCCGTGCGCGACGAGGCCCTTCGTATCGGAGTCGAGGTCGTGAGCGCGGCGCAGCCCTTCATCGAGCCGTCGACCGCCGGCCGCCGCCCCGTGACGCGGGAGACCCCGCGCGCGCCGGTCCGGCCGCCGGCCGCCGCGGCGGAGATGCTCCTGCCGCCGACCGGCCTGTGCGCGCTGCTCCGCGCCACCGCCCGGGCCCACCCCGCCCGGATCGCCTTCGCCGACGCCGCGGACAAGCGCGCCTGGAGCGCCAGGCCGCCGATGCGCTGGACCTACGGGACGGCGGCCGAGATCGTCGGGCGCCTCGGCCGGGCGCTCCAGGCATGGCGGCTGCCTCCAGGAAGCCGGATCGGATTGTGGTTTCCCGGCAGCACCGAGGGCCTCGTCGCCCATCTCGCGGTGGAGGCGGCCGGCCACGTGCCCTGCCCGCTCCCGCCCCACTGGAGCGAGGCGCAGGCGGCCGCCGGCATCGAGGCCGCCGGCCTCTGCGCCGTGCTGACCCAGGCGCGATGGGGGGCGGCGCGGCCCGCCGAGAGCCTGTGCCGGATCGCGGCCGGCTATTTCGGCCTGCGCTACCTCGCCGCCTTCGGTCCCGACGTGCCCGACGGCGTGATCAACCTCGACGCCCTCACCCTCGACCGGAGCGGCGACCGGGCCGGGCCGGCGCCGGATCGCGGCGGCGGACTCGTCAGCTTCGCGACGGCCGATCCCGCGCGCCCGGTCCACCGCTCCGCCGACGCCCTGCTCGCGGCCGTCGCGATGCATCTGGTCGCGGCCCGGATCGATCCGGGCGACCGCATCCTCACCCTGCTGCCGCCCTCGGATCTCCGCGGGATCGTCACCGGCCTCGGCGCGGCCCTCGCCTCGGGCGCCGGCCTGGAGACGATGCCGGTCTTCGACGGCGCGGGCTTGGCCGAAGCCCTCGCCCAGCCGGCCCCGACCCATCTCGTCGCCCCGTCCTTCCTGGAGGACGCCCTCCCCGCCCTCCCCGGGGCGGAGACGCTCCGTTCGCTCGTCCTCGCGCACCGCGCGCCCGTGCGCCTGCGCCCGCGCGGGCCGCATCCGGCCCCCGGTCCGCACGTCCTCGACGTCCTGGCCTTCGACGAGGACGCGATCCTCTCGGGCCGACGCGGCGAGGCGGATATCGCGCTCACGCTCGCCGAACCCGGCCGGCTCCCCCTGCCCCCGGTCCTGTTCGGCCTGCGCCGCGGGCCGGACGGGCGCCTCGCCTTTCGCGGGCAGGCCTGCGCCGCGGCCGTGCTGCGCCGCGGCGCAAGCCTGTCCGCGAAAGCAGGTCTGTCCGCGAAAGCAGGTCTGTCCGCGAAAGCAGGTCTACCCGCGAGAGAGGGCGATCCGGCGGAGATCGAAGCCTTCCGCCTCTCCCGCTTTCGCGCCGATCTGCTGGCCGGAGCCGTGATCGCGGTGAGCGAAGCCTGAGCCGGCGCTCCCCCGCGCCGTCCCGGCGCGGAGCCGCAGCGCCGCGAAGCGATCAGTCCTCGTCCTCGTCCGCCGGGCGGACGCCCTTGAGCTTGGCGAAGACGGAATCGGCGTTGATGCGCTCCTCGCGGCCGCCGTGGCGGTGCGCGTCGGCCTCCGGCGCCTCGTCGCGGGTCGAGACCTCGGTCGGCAGGAGCGAGGCGCCCGCATCGGCCGCGGCGGCCGCCGGGCGGTCCTTGGCGGCGCGCTGCACCTCGAAGTCGAGGTCGATCTGCGTGCACAGGCCCAAAGTCACCGGGTCCATCGGCTGGAGCGCGCCGGAATTCCAGTGCGAGCGTTCGCGGATCTGCTGGATCGTCGACTTGGTGGTGCCGACCAGCCGGATCACCTGCGCGTCCTTGAGTTCGGCGTGGTTGCGCAGCAGCCAGAGGATCGCGTTCGGGCGGTCCTGGCGGCGGGACAGCGGCGTGTAGCGCGGCCCCTTGGTGGTGCGCTTGACCTCGGGCAGCTTCACCTTCGAGACCGCGACCTTGAGCTTGTAGCTCGGGGTGCCTTGCGCCTTCTCGATCTCGTCGCGGGTGAGCTGGCCCGTGGTGATCGGATCGAGCCCCTTGATCCCGGCGGCGACCTCGCCGTCGGCGATGCCCTTCACCTCCAGCGGGTGCAGCTTGCAGAAATCGGCGATCTGCTCGAAGGC
>NZ_CAXTHR010000033.1:0-33380 GCF_964244095.1 uncultured Methylobacterium sp.
ATCGAGGCGGTGGAGCTGCACGGCGCCCACGGCTACCTGCTGCACCAGTTCCTCTCGCCGCTGGCCAACCACCGCACCGACGCCTACGGCGGCAGCCTGGAGAACCGGATGCGCTTTCCGCTCGAGGTGTTTTCGGCGGTGCGGGACGTGGTGCCGGCCGGCCGGCCGGTGTGGATGCGTGTCTCGGCCACCGACTGGGTCGAGGACGGCTGGGACATCGACGAGACCGTGGAACTCGCGCAAGCCCTGAAGCGGGCGGGCGCGCCCGCGATCCACGTCTCGACCGGTGGCGTGTCGCCGAAGCAGGCGATCAGGCTCGGGCCGGGCTATCAGGTGCCCTACGCCGAGCGGATCAAGGCCGAGACGGGGCTTTCCACCATCGCCGTCGGCCTGATCACCGAGCCCGCCCAGGCCGAGGCGATCCTGACGGAGGGCCGGGCGGACGCGATCTCGCTCGCCCGCGCGATGCTCTACGACCCGCGCTGGCCCTGGCACGCGGCGGCCGAACTCGGCGCGACGGTGCGGGCGCCGAAGCAGTACTGGCGCTCGCAGCCGCGCGAATACAAGGACCTGTTCAAGGACCCGTCCTTCGGCCAACGCTGATCGTTCCGCCCCCCGGACCGACAGCCGCGCGTTCGCGCGAGGCCGCGCCCGCGGGCGCGGCCTCGAAGCACTCTGCCGGAAGACCGCGCCGGCACGGCGACCGAAGCCGGGCGCGCATGCCGGGGCCCTGTCGGCGTCGGGAAACTTTCGGCCGTCTCGACCCGTAGGCGCGGCGTCGAAAGCGTCGATCGCTGACGGGAGCCGGTGTCTTGGCCAAGCCGCATTTTCTGATCCGCCGCAGCCGGAGCGGCCGGTTCAACTTCACCCTCCTTGCCAGTCAGGGACGCATCACCGGCGTCGTCACGATCGCGACCGTCGGCCGGACGAAGGACGACATCGAGGGCGAGGCGCGCGAGAAGGTCCGGGCCCTGGCCGACGTGCTGGCCCACGCCGTCTGCTCCGACGACGGATCGATGCGGGATGCCGACCCGGACCCGCGCCAAGTCATGCGGGAGAGCTGCAACTGAGGAGGTCCTCCCCCGACCGCGCCGGCCCCTGCGGCAACCCGGCCATGCCGGCCTGCGCGAGGCAACGCGCCGAGGCCACGACCTCCGTTCAGGCCGCCCGGATGGCGGCGAGGAAGCCGTCGACCTCGTGCTTGACGGCCAGCGATTGGTTGGCGAGCTCGCCGGCCGCACGCAGGACCCGCTGGGCCGCGCTGCCGGTCTCGCCCGACGAGGCCAGCACATCGGCGACGTTCGACGACACGTCCTCGGTGCCGCGGGCGGCCTCCGAGGCGTTACGGGCGATCGCGTTGGTCGCCGCCGTCTGCCGCACCACCGTGGCGGCGATCGAGCCGGTGATGTCGTTGACCGACACGATCGTGCGACCGATCTGCCGGATCGCCGTCAGCGCCTCGGCGGAGGCCGTCTGGATCGCGGTGATCTGACCGGATATCTCTTCCGTCGCCTGTGCGGTCTGGCCGGCAAGCTCCTTGACCTCCGTGGCCACCACCGCAAATCCCCGCCCTGCCTCACCGGCCCGCGCGGCCTCGATCGTGGCGTTGAGCGCGAGCAGATTGGTCTGGCCGGCGATGTTCGAGATCATCGTCACGGCCTCGCCGATCTTCTCGGCGGCCTGGGCGAGGCGGCTCATGGAAGCGGTGGTCGCCTCGGCTTCGTGCGTGGCATCGCCGGCCACCGCGTTCGAACGCTGAACCTGCCGCTCGATCTCCTGGAACGAGGCGACCATCTCGTCGGCGGCCGAGGCCACGGTCCGCACGTTGACCGAGGCCTCCTCGGCGGCCGCGCGGGACGCCATGGCCTGTTGGCTGGTGTCGTCGGCCACCCCGGTCATCGAACGGGCCGTGGCATCGAGTTCGACGGCAGCCGAGGTCACGATCTCCAACACGCCGGCGATCTTGCCCTCGAAGCCCCGCACGAGCTGGTCGACGAGGTCGGCCCGACGCTGACGGACGGCATGCTCCAGCGTCCGGGCCTGTTCCAGTTCGTTGCGCGCGTTCAGATTTTTCGTGGCGTTCTCCGTCGCGACCTCCGAGACCTCCAAGGCCTGCACGATCCGGCGTGCCGCAAGGATCAACGCGATCGCCTCGACGACGAGGATCACCGCATGCAGGAGCACCCGCGAGAGGTCGGCGCCGTTCGGGAATATGGCGGCCGGATAGACGACGTTCAGCATCAGGTGATGCAGGGCGACGACCGCGGTTGCGACCAGTATGGACGACCAACATCCCCATCCGGCCGTGATCGCCAGAAACGCGAAGAACGCCATGTGCGTGTCGATCTGCCATTGCGTGCCCGACGCCGTGAAGACGAGAAGGCCGACAAGCGCCATCATCGCGGCCGACGACGTGTGACGGACCGTGATCGTCGCACCCTGACGCCACGCCAGCAGGAAGACGAGGCCGACGAGCGCCCCACCGATCCCGGCGGTGGCGAGCGGCATGGCACCCTGCCAGAAGGCCGTCGCGCAGACGACGCAATAGAGGAGCGCGAGCCCTCCCATCATCGCCGGCAGAAAGGCCCGGCGCAGCGTCTCAAGGCTGTGGTTGGTCGTCATGACCGTCGGTGTCCTTGAAAAGAAGGGCTTGCGACGGCCCGGGGCAGGCACGCCATCAAGGCGGAGGCGGCGACGACCAAAGTGGCACCGCTCCGATAGAGCCTCGTCACGAGATCAGGGTCCGATGCCTGCAGGACGACGACGTGTCCGTGCTGCGACATCCACAGGATACGCGCATCTGCCTGTGCTGCCGCTTGCGGGAACGGAGCCTCCGGCCTGAGCGTCAAGATGGCGATGGGCTCGCCCCGCCTTGGGGCGAGAGCCAACACCGCCGGTGCAACACCGCAAAACACCGTAAAGACGACAACGGCGAAGCTATGCGGCGTCAAGCCTGACCTTGAGACAAACGATGTGGACAAACTCTTTACTCTTCGGTTCAGTTTTTTAACATTCCTTATAGCACTGCAGGATAGGCAAATGTGTTTAACATTCCGTTAAAAGCGGTATTGGTCTTGTCGAGCTCAGGCCCTGACTCTTTCTCAGAGCAGGTCCCTGCCGTGTCGGAGGGTGCGCGTCTTATGCCGCCGCCCTTTGATCGCGACCGGCCAAAGGCGTCCGCCGCACGGGCTGCGACGCGCAGTCGCGTCCGGTCTCCGGCCGCAGGTCGAATGGTCAAAGGTCGACGTCAACGGCCGTTGGCATGAGAGCGTTTCGACTGAAGATCACGCGCTCGATGCTGCGGCGCGACGGCGTCTTCCAAGTCTCGATCGCCCCTCGTCGACGACCGACAGGACTACGTCAGACCAGTTTTGAGCCGTGGTCCGACAGGGGGTGCTTCCGGGCGCATGGTCATCCGAGTGCGAGGCTGCCGGCTCGGCTGCCCTTGTCGCGGGCCGCGCGAAAAAACCTACGCGGCGCGCCAGCGGAGCGCCGCACCGTTGCCGAAGGCGCGGCCGTAGAGGTGATTGTAGTCGGCGGCGGCAGCGTCCCAGCCGAAGGTCCGCGCCATCGCCGTCCGGCGCATGGCGTTGAGGCGCTTTTTCTGCGCGAAGGTGTCGAGCGCCCGGCGGACCGCGCCGGAAAACCCCTTCGGCGACGGATCGGCGAAGGTGAAGCCGGTGACGCCGTCCTCGACCGTGTCGGCCAGCCCCCCGGTGCGGCGGACGATCGGTAGGGAGCCGAATCGCTGGGCGTACATCTGCGCCAGCCCGCAGGGCTCGAAGCGCGAGGGCATCAGCAGGAAGTCGCTGCCGGCAAACATCCGGCGGGCGTCGCGCTCGGCAAAGCCCACGTGGACGCCGACCGAGTCCGGATGGCGGCGGGCGAGCCCGCGCAGCGCATCCTCGAACCGCGCCTCGCCCTGGCCGATGGCGACGAGTTGGCCGCCCTCGGCGACGATGGTCTCGGCCGCCTGGATCGAGAGGTCGATGCCCTTCTGGTGCACCAGGCGCGAGACGATGGCGAAGAGCGGCCCGCGCGACACGGCGAGCCCGAACTGCCGCCGCACCGATTCCGCGTTTGCGCGCTTGCCCTTCCAGTCGTCGGCCTCGAAGCGGGTGGCGAGATGCGGGTCGGTGCGCGGGTCCCAGCTCTCGTCGATGCCGTTGAGGATGCCGGCGAGCCGCCCTTGTGCCGCGCGGGTGCGCAGCAGCCCGTCGAGCCCGCATCCGGATTCCGGGGTCAGGATCTCGCGGGCGTAGGTCTCGCTCACCGTGGTGACGTGGGTTGCGTAGAACAACCCCGCCTTGAGGAAGGAGAGCTGCCCGTAGAACTCGACGCCGTTCATGTCGAAGGCGTCGTCGGGCATACCGAGGCGGCCCATGTGCTCGCGCGGGAACAGCCCCTGGTAGGCGAGGTTGTGGATGGTCAGCACGCTCGGCACGCGCACCCGCCGCCACGCGAGGTAGGCCGGCGCCAGCGCCGACTGCCAGTCGTTGAGGTGGAGGAGGTCGGCGCTCCAGGCCGGGTCGGCACCCTGCGCGATCTCGGCCGCGGCGAGGCTCAGGCGCGCGAAGCGCAGGTCGTTGTCGGAAAAGTCGCCGTCGCCGTCGCCGTAGGGCGTGCCGTCGCGCTCGTAGAGGTCGGCGCTGAGCAGCACGTAGACGCGCAGGCCGTCGCCGGTCTCGACGAGGCCGAGATCGCAGGGCGGGACGCCGGCGAAGCCTTCGAGCCGGCCGATGACGGGAATGCTCGGGAAAGCGGCGATCACCTGCCGGTAGCCGGGGATCAGCACCCGCACGTCATAGTGCCGCCGCAGGGCACGGGGGAGGGCGCCCGCGACCTCGCCGAGGCCGCCGGTCTTGACGAAATCCGCCATCTCCGGGGTGGCGTAGAGGATGCGCGGCTGAAGTGCGGTGCGAAGGTCGGGAAGCGCCCGGGACGCGATCGCAGGCGGTCGCCCGGACTGCACGGATGTCTCGACTGCGAGCGCGGGCTGCATCGTCGATGGCGTGCCGCCCGGTGCGGATCGGCCCTGGCGCACCGCGCTGTCCCCACCACTGATCGGCATCGTAAACGCCCTCGCGCTCCGCTGGCTCCGCTGCGACGCACAATTTAGGCCAGCAACAGCCTTAACTTTCCGTTGCCTGCATTGCACTGCGGCAAATGCGGCGGGGCCTTGCGCCGTCGCCCTCGCTGCAGAAGCAAGCCCTCGTCCGGCCCGATCACGCCGCGCTTCCACCAGACCGTGCCGGCCATGCCGCTCTCCCCGCAATCCCCAGGGTCAGGGTTGGCGGCCGGGGCGGAATTCAGGATGGCTTCAACCCGAGCGTGACAAACTCCGGTCGGGTTTGGATGTCAGCCTCGTGTTTGTGTCCGAAACGATACGGTGCCGAGGCACATCGCTTGCACGGGTCGCGTCATGACCAAGCGACGTCTCGACAAGACCAGTGAGCGGCCACAGGATCGACCACTGCGAAGCAAGGGTCGATCGACGCCGCAAGACGCGAGTGGCGCTCCCGAGACGCGATCACGCGCCGGCGCCGACGATGGGGGAATGCACGTGCTGAAGGATGGTCTTACTGCCACCGCGCCCGGGGACGAGCGGGCGGATGCCGTCGAGCGGGGTGCGGCCGCGCCGGTCCGCGGCCCGGCCGTGCGGGACCCGGCGCAGCCCGCCTCCGGCGATGCCGTCGCGGATCTCCGCGATGCGATCCGCGCGAAGCTCGCCTACGCGATCGGCAAGACGCCCGAGGCGGCGCGCGAGCGCGACTGGTTCGCCGCCACCGCGCTGGCGTTGCGCGACCGGATCGTCGACGCCGGCCACGCGGCCGACCCGTCCGTGCCGAACAAGCGGGTCTACTACCTCTCGCTCGAATTCCTGATCGGGCGGCTCCTGTCCGACGCGATGAACAACCTCGGCCTGGTCGAGACCACCCGGGCCGCCTTGGCGGGCCTCGGCGTCGACCTCGGAACGGTCGAGGGCGCCGAGCCCGACGCGGCGCTCGGCAACGGCGGCCTGGGGCGGCTCGCCGCCTGCTTCATGGAGAGCATGGCGAGCATCGGCATCCCGGCGATCGGCTACGGCATCCGCTACGACCACGGCCTGTTCCGCCAGTCCTTCGAGGACGGCTGGCAGCGTGAGGCCCCCGAAACCTGGCTCGCCGAGGGCAACCCGTGGGAGTTCGTCCGGCCCGACGCGACCTGCACGGTCGGCTTCGGTGGCCACGTGACCATGGCGGCGGTGGCCGACGGCGTGATCCGCCGGCACTGGCACCCGGCAGAGACGGTGCGGGCGGTGGCCCACGACGTGCCGGTCGTCGGCTGGCGCGGCAAGACCGTCAACACGCTCCGCCTGTGGAAGGCCGAGAGCGAGACCCCGGTCGACCTCGCGCAGTTCAACGGCGGCGACCACGTCGGCGCGGTCGCGAACCGGATGCGCGCCGAGGCGATCTCGCGGGTGCTCTACCCGAGCGATTCCTCGACGGCCGGCCAGGAACTGCGCCTGCGCCAGGAATACTTCTTCACCTCCGCCTCGCTGCAGGACCTCGTCCGGCGCCACGTGGCCGAGCGCGGCGACGTCCGCTCGCTCCATCACCACGCCGCGATCCAGTTGAACGACACCCACCCGGCCATCGCCGTGCCGGAACTGATGCGCATCCTTTTGGAGGACCACGGCCTCGTGTGGGAGGATGCGTGGCACGTCACCACCAACACCTTGAACTACACCAACCACACTCTCCTGCCCGAGGCGCTGGAAACCTGGCCGGTGGAGCTGATGGAGCGGCTGCTGCCGCGCCACATGCAGATCATCTACCTGATCAACTGGATGCACCTCGAAGAGCAGGGCCGGCACGGCCGACAAGGCGAGACGAATTTCGCCGCCCACCTCGCCTCGGTGTCGCTCATCGACGAGTCGCAGGGACGGCGGGTGCGGATGGGCCACCTCGCCTTCCACGGAGCGCGCCGCGTCAATGGCGTCTCGGCGCTGCACACCGACTTGATGCGCTCGACGGTGTTCCGCGACCTCCACGCGCTGGACGCTGAGAAGATCGTCAACAAGACCAACGGCATCACCTTCCGCCGCTGGCTGCACAACGCCAATCCGGAGCTGACCGCGCTCGCGGTCGAGGCGGTGGGCGCGGGCGTGCTCGACGAGCCCGGCCTGCTCCGCGGCCTCGACGCTTTTGCCGAGAAGCCGGATTTCGTCGGGCGCTACGCCGCGGTCCGCCAAGGGCGCAAGCAGGCGCTGGCGGCGATCATCGCGGAGCGCACCGGCATCGATGTCGATCCCGCCGCCCTGTTCGACGTGCAGATCAAGCGCATCCACGAATACAAGCGCCAGCTCCTCAACGTGGTCGAGACGGTGGCGCTCTATCAGGCGATCAAGGCCGAGCCGCACAAGGACTGGACGCCGCGGGTCAAGATCTTCGGCGGCAAGGCGGCGCCGAGCTACACCCAGGCCAAGCTGATCATCAAGCTCGCCTGCGACGTCGCCAAGGCCGTCAACGACGACCCGGAGGTCGCCGGCCGGCTGAAGGTCGTGTTCCTGCCGAACTACTCGGTGAGTCTCGCCGAGGCGATCATTCCGGCGGCCGACCTGTCCGAGCAGATCTCCACCGCCGGCATGGAGGCGTCGGGCACCGGCAACATGAAGCTCGCGCTCAACGGCGCGCTCACCGTGGGCACGCTCGACGGCGCCAACATCGAGATCCGCGACCATGTCGGGGCGGACAACATCTTCATCTTCGGCCTCGACGCCGCCGGCGTGCAGGCGCGAATGGGCGAGCCGAACTATGCGCGCGATGCGATCGCCGCCTCGCCGCGCCTGGCGGCCGCGCTCGACATGATCGCCTCGGGCCGGTTCTCGCCCGAGGAGCCGAACCGCTTCCGCCCGCTCACCGACGACCTACGCCACCGCGACCAGTACCTGCTCACCGTCGACTTCGACGACTACTGGCGCGCGCAACGCGAGATCGACACCGCCTGGAGGAACCCCGCCGGCTGGTGGGCCAAGGCGATCCGCAACACCGCCCGGATGGCATGGTTCTCCTCCGACCGGTCGATGCGGGAATACGCCGCCGAGATCTGGCGGGTGAAGGTGGGGTGAGGGCGTCGCGCGGGGTCCTGGGCGCGGTCCTGGGACGGTCGCGCGGCGCGTTCGTATCCGCGCTCGGCGCGCGCTACCCGTCGATCAGCACCGGGTAGCAGCGCGCGCCGACGGAGGCCGCCAGGACCTGGACGGCGCCGACCGTCGAGCTGTCCCCGGCGACGTGTACCACGTCGGTGGCGCGAAGCGACGGCAGGTGTGCGGTGAGCGGCCCCGGCCGCACGTCCGGCGGCCGCTGGCGGCTGCGGTCGGCGCTCAGCACGATGCGGCCGACGCCGGTGGCGCGCAGCCAGTCCAGGCTTTCGCGCATGTAGAGGTCGAGGGGATCGCGGGCGCCGACGATCAGGCACATCTCGCGCGCCGGCTCGATGTAGCGGGCCGCCCGCGCGATCGACCAGACCTGAGCGAAGCCGCAGCCGGCCGACACCAGGACGAGGCGCCCGCCGCCGGGGCGATACTGCGCCCGTCCGACGGGGCCGCGCACCTTCACGTCCGCATGGAGCGGCAGGGAATCGGCGAGCGACCAGCCGTCCTCGTCGCGGGCGAGGTGGAACACCAGTTCGTTCAGCTCCGCCGCGCCATCGACGCGCAAGGTCGGGCAGAGTGTGCGCAGGCCGACCCCGTCGAGCGCGAGCGCGACCTGTGCCCCGGGGCCGAGCGCGAGGTCCCGGTTCACCGTGACGACGACCTCGATCACGTGCGCCGTGAGCGAGCGCACGTGCGTGACCGTGCCGGTGCGCACCGCGACGGCCGGCGCGGGCTCGTCCGCATCCGCGAGGATGGGGGGAGCTGACGATAGCGGCAGCCTGAGCGGATCGGCGCGCTCGCGGGGCGCCTGGACCCGGCGCGCGCCGGGGCCGGCACCCTGGCCCGGAACCGCCGCCCCGTGCATGGCCTGGGCCGGCGCGATCATCCCGTCGGCGAGCGCCGCTTCGAGCGGCGTGTCGCCGGTGGAGATGCGCACGGACTTGCCGTTGACGACGAGCGAGCAGCGCGCGCTCATGGTCGTCTCCCGAATGGCATGAGGATGGATCGCGGTCAGCGCGCGGAGAGCACGCGATCGGCCATGCCGGCCCGACGCGCGCGGGTCGCCCCCGCCTCCGGCCCGAGGGCCTCCGGCTCGGGCTCCTGCCCGATCCGGGCGCGGAGCGCGGCGGATTCCGCCCGCTCTGCCATGAGGACCGCCTTCATCAGCGCCATCTCGGCCTGGAGGCGCCCGATGATATCGCCGTCCTCGGGCTCGTCTCTGGACGCGCCGTCGGCAAGGTCGTCACAGGCCGATGCGGACGGCGCGGCCTCGAACGCGGCGTCGGGCACCAGGACCTCCGGCGCCGCGGGGGTCGGCTCGGCACGCACGGCCGTGCGGGGCGGGTCGAGCCGGATCGGGCGCGCGATGAGCCGGCGCACGATATCGGAGCCGCCCGTCTCGCGAAAACGCCTCACCGCCTCGACCATCACCGTTCTCCGACCACCGCGGCGGTGCGCGAAGCCCCCGCCATCCCTCCACGGAACCTTGCGCGGGCATGGTTAAGGGAGGCTTAAGTGGCGGCCGGCGCCGGCCTTTCGCCCGGAGCGGACGCGAGGATCGACCGTTCGATCCGAACCGGGAACGCGGGCCGTGCGAGCAAGCGATCGGAACGGTGGGGCAGGTACCCCGCGGAGCGACGCGGATCAGGCGGCTTCCGGCGCCGCCCCGACGAGTTGGCGGGCCTGGAGCATCGTCATCGGCTCGCCGAAGGCGTAGCCCTGGGCGTAGTCGCAGCCGAGTTCGGCCAGCGCCTGCGCATCGGCCTCGGATTCGGCACCCTCGGCGACGATGGCGAGGTTCAACTCGTTGGCCATCCGCACGATCGAGCGCAGGATCGCGGTCTTGCCCGACGCCATCTGGCGGACGAAGGACTGGTCGATCTTGATCGTGTCGAACGGGAACCGCTGGAGGTAGGAGAGCGCCGAGTAGCCGGTGCCGAAATCGTCGAGCGAGAGGCCGGCGCCGAGGTCGTGGATGCGGGTCAGCATCTGGGCGGCGTATTCCGGGTTTTCCATCACCAGGCTCTCGGCCAGTTCCAGCTTGAGCGAGCCCGGCAGCACGCCGGAGCGGGCGAGCACCGTCTTCACGTCGTGCAGCAGGTCGTGGCGCAGCAACTGGCGGGACGACACGTTGACCGAGGCGAAGATCGGCGGATCGACCTCCAGCGACCGCTGCCACGCCGCGAGTTCGAGCGCCGTGCGCTCCAGTGCGAAGATGCCGAGGTTGACCACGAAGCCGCTCTCCTCGGCCACCGGCATGAAGGTCGCGGGCGGGATGCGCCCGAGCTTCGGGTGGTCCCAGCGCAGGACCGCCTCGAAGCCAGCCACCGTGCGGTCCTCCAGCCGGACCACCGGCTGGAACAGCACCTTCATCTCGTTGCGCTCGAGCGAGCGGCGCAGGTCGCTCTCCAGCATCAGGCGGTCGGACCGCTCGGCCCGCATGTCGGCGCGGAACACCTCGATGCGGTCGCCCCCAGTGCGCTTGGCCTGGACCATCGCGGTCTCGGCGTTCTTGAACACCACGTCGCGCTTCAGGCTCGCGCCGGCCTCGTGCAGCGCCAGACCGATCGAGACGGTCAGGAAGATCTCGCGGTCGGCATAGGTAATCGGCGTCGCGACGGCGCGCCGGATCATCTCGGCAAACGACAGGATGCGGTCGGACTCGCGCTCGGAGACGAGGATCACCGCGAACTCGTCGCCGGCCACCCGCGCCAGGGTGTCCTGCGGGCGCAGCAGCCGCCCGAGGCGGCGCGACAGGGTCAGCAGGATCGAGTCGCCGGCGGACAGGCCGATCGCGTCGTTGATGCCCTTGAACCGGTCGATGTCGAGGACGATCACCGTCGGCTTGAGCCGCGGGTCCTGGCTCGCGAAGGCGATCGCCGCGTCGAGCCGGTCGCCGAACAGCTCGCGGTTGGGCAGGCCGGTGAGGCTGTCGTGCACGGCGTCGTGCAGCAGGCGCTCCTCGGCGGTCTTCACCTCCGTCACGTCGGCGATGGTGCCGACGATGCGGATCACCTCGCCGTCCGAGCCGATCACCGGGCGTGCTTTCAGCCGGTACCAATAATAGGCCCCGCCGGAGGTGCGCAGGCGAAAGTCGTGGACGATGCGGCCGCGCCGCTCCTCGATCACCGTGTCGAGCGCCGCCGCGTAGCGCCCGATGTCGAAGGGATGCAGCAGCCCGAGCCAGTTCGTGGCCGGCCCTTCGAGGGTGCCGCGCTTGAGCCCGAGCTGCACCTCGATCTCCTGGCCGGCGAAGACCCGGTCGGCCGGCACGTCCCAGTCGAACACCACATCGCCGGCGCCGGTCAGCGCGAGCGCGCGGCGCTCGGTGTCGGAGACGAGGGAATGGGTGAGGCCGCCACCGGCGAACGCGTGCTGCATCACGGTGAAGCCGATCAGCATGACGATGAGCACGAGGCCGCCGATCAGCGCCGGCTGCGTCAGCTCGCTGCCGATCTGGCCGGTCACCGCGAAGCCCGCGGCGGTGACCCAGACGACGAGCAGCGTCCAGGTGGGAACGAGCAGGATGGCGCGGTCGTAGCCGTTATGCGCGGCCAGATACGCGATCAGCAGCAGGCCGACGCCCGCCACCGCGGCGATCGAGATGCGCGCCACGCCCGCCGCCACCGGAGGATCGAACAGCGCGAGCCCGACGAGGCCCGCGAGGAAGGTCAGCCAGAAGAAGGCGACGTGGCTGTAGCGCACGTGCCAGCGCGAGAGGTTGAGGTAGGCGAACAGGAACACGAGCAGCGTCGCCGCGAGCACCGCCTCGGCGGATGCCCGGTAGACCCGCTCGGCGAGTTCGGTGACCGGGAAGACCCGCTGCAGGAAGCCGAAATCGATGCAGGCATAGGCGAGCACCGACCACGCCAGCGCCGCGGCCGCGGGAAAGATGATCGCGCCCTTGACCACGAAGACGATCGTCAGGAACAGCGCCAGCAACCCGCTGATGCCGATGATGATGCCCTTGTAGAGGGTGAGCCCCGCGGCCTTCTTGCGGTAGCCGTCCTGGTCCCAGAGGTGGACCTGCGGGATGTTGGGGCCGCGCAGCTCGGCGACGTAGGTGATTGTCGTGCCGGGATCGAGGGTGATGACGAACTGGTCGGCCTCCGGGTTCTCGTCGCGCTCGGGCCGGATGCCCTGGCTCGCGGTGATCGCGGCGATGCGCGAGCCGCCCAGATCCGGCCAGACCACGCCGGAATCGACCAGGCGGAAATGCGGGGCCACGAGGATGCGGTCGATCTGCTCGTCGGTGTCGTTGGTGAGCGCGAACACCATCCAGTCGGGGCGCGCGCCGGCATCGCGCGCCTTCACGACGATGCGGCGGACGATGCCGTCCTTGCCCGGCGCGGTGGAGATCTGGATCAGGTCGCCGTCGGAGCGATAGCGTTCGATCGCGCCGGTCAGGTCGATCACCGGGGCGTCCAGGGTGACGCGGACCGCCTCCACGGCTCGTGCCGGGCCGCCCGAAAGGCAGGCTCCGGCCAGGATCAGGAGGAGGACGAGGAGACGCAAGGGGCTGACCGTTCCGGCCGTGGGTGCTCGGGCTTTCGGCCGCTCCGGCGGCCTCGACCGGTGGCGGCGGCCCCACCCCGGAGCAAGGCCGGGCCGGGCGGGGTCCGCGCCCCGCGGATCGTCCTCCTTTGCGGCCAAATCAAGTTGGCCGCAAAGGAGGGCCGCGGTGGCGTACCTCAGCGGCGCTCCGGGACGACCCACAGGCCGCCGCGCGGATGCAGGCTGATGCCGCCGAAGGGCGACACCGGCACGTCGGGGACCGGCCGGAAGCGGTATCGGCGCGCGAGCGCGGCCACGAGGATCAGCATCTGCATCGACGCGAAATGCGAGCCGCTGCACATGCCCGGCCCGACGCTGAACGGGATGTGGGCGAAGCGCGGCCGGTCGCGGCTTCGCGCCTCGGTGAAGCGGTCCGGGTCGAAGGTCTCCGGGTCGCTCCACAGCTTGCGGTGCCGGTGCACGATCCACGGCGCGACGATGACGATGGCGCCGCGCGGGATCGTGCGGCCGCAGATCGTGTCGCGCCTGCGCGCCTGCCGCGGCACGATCGGGATCGGCGGATAGAGCCGCATCACCTCGTCGAGGACGCGGCGGGTGTAGACGAGCCCGCGCAGATGGTCGGGCGCGATCGGCGCGGCGCCGAGCACCGCGTCGAGTTCGGCATGCACGCGCGCCTCGACCTCCGGGTGCAGGCCGAGCAGGTACCAGATCCAGGTGAGCGCGCGGATGGTGGCCTCGCCCGCCCCCATCAGGGCGGAGGCCTCGTCGCGCAGCTCGTCCAGCGGCAGCCGCTGGCCGGTCTCCCGGTCGGTGGCCCGCGCGAGGCGCCAGAGCAGGTCCTGCGGCCCGGCATAGCCCTCCGCCATGCGCTCCGCGATGAGGCCGCGCAGCGCCGCGCGCAGCGCCTGCCGCTCCGGCGATTGCCGCGCGGGGCTGAGCCGGTCCCGGAGCCAGGCCGGCATCGGCATCAGGTCGAGGGCCTTCGGCTTGCGCGGCACCTTCGCGAGCCAGGCCAGGATCGGCAGGCCGCGGGGATCGCCGCCCGTGACCATCCGGTTGAGCAGGTCCATCCAGATGCGCGAGACCTGGGCTTCGATGTTCATCGGCGCCCCGACCTGTCCGGAGAGCGCCTCGGCCTGCGCCTCGGCGGCGGCGGCGAGGCCCGGCGCGTCGGGCGCGAGGGCGCGGCGGTCCAGGGTCGGCGCCGCGATGCGCCGGTGCCGCCACCAGATCGGCCCGGCGGTCGCCAGCGTGCCGGTGCCCATCTCGGGCTCGTAGAGGCGGCGGATGAGGGGCAGGCGCGGGTAGTCGTCGAAGCGGTCCACGAGCACGTGGCGGATGCCGGCCGGGTCGCTCACGTAGGCGAGGGTGGCGATCCCGTAGCGGCGCACCACCACGAGTTCGTCGAAGAGTTCCTCGTCGAAGATGCCGACCGTGTCGCTGGCCGCCGTCCTCAGCAGTCGCAGCGGCGGCAGCGGGCGCTGCGGCCGCGGCGGCACGGCGAGCAGCGGCGGCGGCACGGCCGAGGCGGGGGATGCACCGGTCACGACGGACGGCTCAGGCGAGGGGTTCGACGGATCGGGCTCAGGCCGCCCGCAAACCGGCGGCGATGTGCGCGAGCGGCGGCAGCTTGCGGATCGGGCCGATGGCGGCCAGCGTCGGCGCGCCGAGGAGCACCCCGCGGCCCGCCGCGCGCACGTCCTCGACGGTGACGGCGTCGACCTTGGCGATCACCTCGCCGGCCGGGATCACCCGGCCCCAGGCGAGGATCTGGCGGGCGTTGCGCTCGATGCGCCCGCCGGGGGTCTCGAGCGCCGAGAGCAGCGAGACCTTGAGCTGCGCCTTCGCGCGGGCGACCTCGACCGCGTCGAGGTCGCGGGCCGCGCGCGCGGTGGCGGCCAGCGTCACCTCGACGAGTTCGGGCAGGTCCGCGCCCGACGTGCCGGCGCCGATGCCGAACAGGCCGCAATCGGAGAACGGCCAGTGGAACGCCTGGATCTCGTAGGCGAGCCCGCGGGTCTCGCGCACCTCCTGCCACAGGCGCGAGGTCAGGCCGCCGCCGAGCACCTGCGCGAACAGGTGCAGGGCGTAGTAGCCGTCGTCGCGGAACGACAGGCCGGGCAGACCGAGCACGAGGTTGGCCTGTTCGAGCTTCCTCGGCATGCGCCGCTCACCGCCGCCATAGGTGCCGGGGACCGTCTCGGGCGCCGCGCCCTTCGGCATCGCGCCGAAATGGCGGTCCGCCGCGGCGACGAACGCCTCGTGCGCGACGGCGCCGGCAGCCGCGACCACGATGCGGTCGGTAGTGTATTCGCGGGCGAGGTAGGCGCGGATGCCGGCCTCGTCGAAGCTGCGGATCGTCTCGGGCCGCCCGATGATCGGCCGGCCGACCGGCTGGTCGGGAAACGCCGCCTCGGTGAAGGCGTCGTAGACCACGTCGTCCGGCGTGTCCTCGATGGCCGCGTATTCCTGAAGGATCACGCCCTTCTCGCGGGCGAGTTCGCCGGCGTCGAACACCGAATCGGTGAGGATGTCGCCAAGCACGTCAAGCGCCGTGCCGACGTCCTCGCCGAGCACGCGGGCGGTGTAGCTCGTGCCCTCGGCCGAGGTCGCGGCGTTGATCTCGCCGCCGAGGTTCTCGATGTCCTCGGCGATGGCCCGCGCCGAGCGCGTGCGCGTGCCCTTGAACGCCATGTGCTCGATGAGGTGGCTGAGCCCGCTCTCCTCGGCGCGCTCGTGGCGCGAGCCGGCGCCGACCCAGACGCCGAGCGTCGCGGTGGCGACCCCCGGCATCGCCTCGGTGGCGACGGTGACGCCGTTGTCGAGGGTGGTGATGCGCAGGCCCGGCGAGGCGGCGTGCGTGGCGAAATGCCGGTTCATGCGACTCTCGTGATGCGGGCGCGGTCGCGGATCAGGCGCTCGACCGCCGCCTGGTCGTTGGCGACCCGCGTCATGCGCTCGGGCCGGTCCATCAGGTCGGCGAGATGGGGGGGGAGGACGGGGCGCAGGCCGCCGGTGGCGCGGCTCACCGCATCGGGGAACTTCGCCGGATGGGCGGTTGCGAGCGCCACGACCGGCGTCGCCGGATCCTGCTTCAGCAGGCGGCGGGCGGCGCGGACGCCGATGGCGCTGTGGGGATCGAGCACCATGCCGGTGGTCGCGTGCGTCCTGGCGATCTCGTCCATCACGTCCGGCTCGGAGACGGCGGTGGCGTCGAACTCCGCGCGGACCTTGGCGAGGACCGCAGGCTCGAGGGTGAAGCCGCCGGACTGCTTCAGGCCGGCCATCAGCCGGCCGAGGGACGACGCATCCCGACCGAGCGCCTCGAACAGCAGCCGCTCGAAGTTCGACGAGATCTGGATGTCCATCGAGGGCGAGGTCGTCGCCGCGACGCCGCGCAGTTCGTAGGCGCCGTGCTCCAGGGTGCGCGCAAGGATGTCGTTGGCGTTGGTGCCGATCATCAGCCGCTTGATCGGCAGGCCCATGCGCTTGGCGACCCAGCCGGCGAGCACGTCGCCGAAATTGCCGGTGGGCACCGCGAACGAGACCGCGCGGTGCGGGGCGCCGAGGGCGACCGCGCTCGTGAAGTAGTACACCGCCTGCGCCGCCACGCGCGCCCAGTTGATCGAGTTGACGCCCGAGAGCCGCACCGCATCGGCGAAGTCGCCGTGCTGGAACATCGCCTTCACCAGGTTCTGGCAATCGTCGAAGTTGCCGTCGAGCGCCAGGGCATGGACGTTGGGCGCGTCGACCGAGGTCATCTGCCGGCGCTGCACCTCCGAGACCCGGCCGTAGGGGAACAGGATGAACACGTCGACCCGGTCCAGCCCGCCGAACGCCTCGACGGCGGCGCTGCCGGTGTCGCCCGAGGTGGCGCCGACGATGGTGGCGCGGGCGCCGCGGGCGCGCAGGACATGGTCCATCAGCCGGCCGAGGAGCTGCATCGCCACGTCCTTGAACGCGAGCGTCGGGCCGTGGAAGAGCTCCAGCAGGAACAGGTTGTCGTCGAGCTGGGAGAGCGGGCAGATCGCCGGGTGGCGGAAGGCGGCGTAGGCCGCCTCGATCATCGCGTCGAGGTCGGCATCCGCGATCTCGCCGTCGATGAGCGGGCGCAGCACCAGCTTGGCGGCGTCGGCGTAGCGCCTGCCGGACAGCCCCGCGATCTCGGACTTCGCGATCGTCGGCCAGCTCTCCGGCACGTAGAGCCCGCCGTCGCGGGCGAGCCCCGCGAGCAGGGCATCGGAGAACGAGAGCGGCGCGGCGGAACCGCGGGTCGAGACGTGCAGCACAGGGGCCTCCGGGGACGGCGCTCCCTCTACACGATGCGGCCGGGTGTGTCGAAATGCGATCGGTGCGGCGACCGCTCAAGGGTTCCGGCGCGGCTCGCATCGCGGCTTCGATATCCGCACCGGATTTCCGCATGGAAAAAACACAGCCGTACCAACAGGGTCGGCATGGTGCATATATCTTGATTTATGCACGACCGCCGCAGTTGGAATGCCGCCCTAACGCATCTTACATACATGCCTGCCCTATAGCGTAGCTTGTATTTATGAGATGCGAATATGCGCCCATCTGACGTCGATGCAGCTATCCGAGACAAAATAGCTCCAGATGCAAACGATCTAGTGGGAGTGTTGGCTTTCGGCGTATACAAAATTCAGCAAATAAAAATTATTCAAGCTCATGAGCAGAACGATAAAGAGCAATTGTCGGATGAAAAATATGAGTTAATAACCTTGGTATGCGCAAAAGACGAAAATATAGAAATACTAAGAAATCAGGCAGAAGAAATCCTCGCGCGGTTCGCTTATGAAATTCTAAATGGTCAGCCAGTTAAAAGAGCGAAAGTTATTAATCAAAATATCTGGGATGCTCTGCATTTGAAGCCTGGGATATTTGGAGTCTCAATTGATCTCAAGTTACTCTACAAAGCAGCGTCACGACTTTTGCGTAAATCTGATTAATTGACAGATAAATTGGTGCGATCAGCTTTAACGTTGTGAAATTCTGATTTTCTCGCCGGCACCAACTTGCAAACCCTAGCAAGCGTCCAGCGCACCTCGTACAGCAAAGCGGTAGCCTAAATGTATGGCGCACGATAGGTCGTATCGGATTGATCAAATAAACACTGAACTGCCAAGCTTTGCCGCCCGCCGTTGCATCAAATAGCGTTGTTGGTAGTATCTCATCCTTCACAAGAGGGGGGACATAAAATGTTGCGATTTTCGTCCGGTAGCAGGAATATAATCTACAAATATGTATTTAGCTTTGCGCTATTGCTAACGTATTGGATTATAGGAACGTCGGCTTCTGTTGCACAAGAGAAATGTTTTTCGGACGCTAAGACTGAAATTATCCGATGGATTGACGAGAATGATAAGGAATTGATTTCTTATGCAGAACAGATGGAAAATGTTCAAAAGGAAGGCAAGAATCCTGCTGATATTTGGATCAAATACAATGGCGTAGATATGCCTTTAAACGTCGTATATCAGTTGGTTAGTGCAAAATACGGGAAGGCATCACGAGCCGCAGTGGAGCAATCTGTCGAGAAGTCACGGTCTTGCGCAAAAGATGTACAACTTCCCCGTGCCGCTTACGGCGTAGCACGAGAATATTTTGGACTGACAACTGTTTTGCCAGAAGCTGCCACAAGATTTGACTTTGCAGAAATAAAAGCCGGAAACATATTTGGAGGCTCTGACGCGTTGGTTCCAAAAGGTCTTGAAGATGCTAGAAAAGTAACAGAAAAGGCTTTCGAAGATACTTAAAAGGGTACTGGTAAAGGCTTGGAAGATGCGCGGAGGGCAACAGGAAAAGCGGTAAACGATACGATAAGAGCTGCCGACCCTCGTAATTGGAAATCTTAATTCAACATGAGGGCTGCGGGCCTGCTAAATAAATCAGGCACCAGTTCCATAATGCACATTATCCGCTTTGGACAATGCAGATTCTCGCTCTATAGAATGTCCTTGTGCAGCCGAGAAAATTTACATGACAAAGGATCAAAAGCGCCTTGTCGCTGATGCCTACGACCGCATGGCCGCTGACTACCTGTCGAAATACGAAATTTCGACCGTTCGCCAAAAGTGGCTCCAGAGCCTCATTGATGGCTTTCCTAGCAGCCCCGCAAAAGTGCTTGATCTCGGCTGCGGGGCAGGAGTGCCCGTAGCCCGCTCGCTTGCGGAGCTGGGGCATACCGTTATCGGAGTAGATTATTCGATAGAGCAAATTACCAGAGCCCGCGCCAACGTTCCTGAAGCGCAATTCATACAGGCCGACATGTCTGAGATCGACTTTGAGGCTGGGCGCTTCGATGCAGTGGGGGCTTTTTACTCGATCACTCACATTCCTGCCCAAGAGCAGGGGCTCTTATTTCAACGCGTAGCGGGCTGGCTAAAAACAGAAGGGGTATTTGTTGCAAGCCTAGGAACTGGCGCAAGCGGAGAGTGGGTTGGAGAATGGTTAGGTCAGCCTATGTTCTTCGGCCATAACAGTGAAGACGTAAGCTTAGAACTTTTAGATCGGGCGGGGCTGCTTGTCGAGGAATCCGCCGTCGAACAGCAAGATAATGAAGACGCCAAATTCTTATGGGTTAAAGCTATCAAGCGATAGGTTTCGCCCCAATCAAAGCCGTAACGCCCTGTGTGCGATCCATCCATGCCGCCGCAACAGGGCTGCGCCAACTGATGATGTCGTGAATCCGCGCATACTCGACGGCGATATCACGCGTGAAAATCGGTTCGTGATGGGCGATGCGGTTCCGAAGCTTCCTCACATGCCACAAGGCGTCATAGGCTTCCGCCCGCAAGACAGGGATGGGCTTCACCGGATCAACAGCGGGAAAAGCCGTCCGCATGTGTGGAATCCATAGGCGCGCATCCTGCCCCGCCGAAAATATCTTTTCCCAGAACGCGAATTTTAGCTCTGCCACCACCTTGCCCGCCGTGGGCATGCGTCCAGCTACATCCCGCAAATCCTGCTCGGCGTTATAGCCCCGCCGTGTTCGGGGGAGGCTGCGGATAAACCCGTTCGACCAAGGCTAGTTGGCACCGTGAACGGCCTCGATCACCTCGACAACACCGTTACGGGCGGCAACCTCGCAGACCTGCAAGGGAACGATGAAAGCTGACGAAACCAGCAAATTCCAACGATAGAGCTGCAAGGCTGCATCGCGGTCATTCCCCATCGCCTGCAAATAGGTAGCGAAGCGCGGTGCAGAGATGACATGCGGCAGTTCCCGCAATTCGTCGGCTGTGAACGGCACTGTAAGCGGCTCGATGTGATGGGGTCGTACAGTCAACCGACTGTTGACTAGAAGGGGTGATCGTACCTATATCTGCAATCAATGGCTTTGAGAAACGCGGGCGAAAGCCCCCCCTCATCGTCGATGGATATGGGAAAGCCCGCCAGCAATGGCGGGTTTTTTCGTACCTACGACCGTAATGATACTTATGCGCTGCTCCCTGCCGCCCGCACCAGCCGGCAGCCGGTGATGCGCCATTGCCCGTCCTCGCCGCGCTCCAGGCTGTACTCGGCGGTCCAGTCGACGCCGTCCTCGTCCTGGATCGCCACGTCCTGCGACAGCCCGGCCTCGCCCACATCGCGGGCCTGCCCGAACACGAAGGTGCGGTGGCGGTAGACCGGGCGGTAGCTGTTGCGGACCATGCCGAGGAACACGTCGGGCGACGGGAACATGCCCTGGATCGCCGGGGCGGCCTGCGCGTAGGCGGCGGCCGCGTCGTCGCGTCCGAGCGCGTCCGCCTGCCGGGTGATCGCCGCGCGCGCCGCCGCGCGGGCGCCCTCGTCGGCGGCGCGGGCGGGCGTGAGGGCCAGGGCGAGGACGAGGACCGGCCATGCGCGCATCGGGTCGCTCCGCGATCGAACGTGGCGAGTGTACGCCGCACCGCGAAAGCCGCAAGCCCGTGCGCTCAGGCGTCGCGCGCGGGCTCCGTCTCGTGCAGACGCTTCCAGGCGAACACCGCGAACACGCCGAGCAGGCAGGCGGCGATGCCGAACCACGTGAACGCGTATTGCAGGTGGTTGTTCGGCAGGTCGACGCGCAACTGCCCGCCGCGCGGCCAGGTCTTCCCGCCGGGCGCCGCGTCCGCCTCGATTAGGTAGGGCGCCGCATCGGGGAACCCGCGCGCGGCGCCGATCCCCGGCACGTCGCGGGTGAACCACTCGTTGCGCACCGGGTCGGGCGCGGGCACGAACAGGGTCCGCACCTCGCTGGCGCGCATCAGGCCGACGACCGTCGTCTCGCCCTCCACGAGGCCGTCGCGGCGGTCGCCTTGCGCCTTGAGCTCCGTCGGCACGAAGCCGCGGTTGACCAGCACCACGGCGCCGTCGTCGCGCCGGAACGGGGTGATGACGTAGTAGCCCTGCAACGCGCGGCCCGGGGTCTCGCCGGCCGCTAAGCCGTGGACCAGGGTCTCGCGGTCGTTGAGGAAGCGGCCCGTCACGCGGACATGCTCGAACTCGTCGCGGGCCGGGTTCCAGTCGGCCGGCGGCGCGACGGGGTCCGCCTTCGAGCGCGAGACGATCCGGGCGATCAGCGCCTCCTTCTCGCCCTTGCGCGCGAGCTGCCACCCCCCGAGGCCGAGCAGGATCGCGAGCGCCAGCAGCGCCGAGAGGCCGGGGGCGATCAGGTCGCGGAACGCGCCGGGGCGCACGTTCGGGGCGGCGTCCGCCGTGCTCACGGCTCGAAGCGCCCCTGCTCGGCCTTGTTGCTGTACTGGAGCGCGAGCAGCATGCCCTTCAGTGGCCGCACCAGGAGCAGGCTCAAGCCCACGGAGAGCGAGCCGGCCACGAGCGCGTGCACCCACATCGGCGGCTCGTAGGTGATCTCCATCCACAGGGCGAGGCCGACGACCACGAGCCCGACGATCGACATCACGAAGAACGCCGGCCCGTCGCCGGACTCGAAGCTGGAATAATCGAGCCCGCACGCCTCGCAGGCCGGGCGCACCGTGAGGAACCCCCGGAAGATGTGGCCCTCGCCGCAGCGCGGGCAGCGGCCGCGCAGGCCCGTCGGGATGGGCGGTGGCGTTTCGGTCCGGTCCAAGCTCTTGCTCCTCACGCGGCGGCACAGCCCCGCAGCCGCGGACGACGCGCCCGCCTCAAGCAGATATGGGCATCCGAACACGAAAAAGGGCGGCCCGCGCCGCCCTTTCCGGCAACCGCGTGCATCCCGGGGGAATGCGACGCATCAGTGGGCGCCGTGGCCGATGCCGGAGCCCCAGACGTAGATCGCAGCGAACAGGAACAGCCACACCACGTCGACGAAGTGCCAGTACCAGGCGGCGAACTCGAAGCCGAGGTGCTGCTTGACCGTGAACTGGCCCAGATACGCCCGGTACAGGCACACCGCGAGGAAGACCGTGCCGATGAGGACGTGCGCGCCGTGGAAGCCCGTCGCCATGAAGAAGGTCGACGCGTAGATGCTGCCGCTGAACCCGAAATGCGCGTGGGCGTACTCGTAGGCTTGGCAGGCGGAGAACAGGACGCCGAGGATGACCGTGAGCCAGAGGCCGTATTTCAGCCCCTTGCGGTCGTCGTGCAGCAGGGCGTGATGCGCCCAGGTCACCGTGGTGCCCGATGTGAGCAGGATCAGGGTGTTGAGCAGCGGCAGGTGCCAGGGGTCGAACGCCTCGACGCCCTTCGGCGGCCAGACGCCGCCGGTGAAGCCGACGCGGGACGCCTGGATCGGGTCGGCGGTGTAGAGCGCGGCCTCGAAGTAGGCCCAGAACCACGCGACGAAGAACATCACCTCGGAGGCGATGAACATCATCATGCCGTAGCGGTGGTGGAGCTGCACCACGCGGGTGTGGTCGCCGGCATTGGCTTCGTGGACCACGTCCTTCCACCACGCGAACATGGTGTAGAGCACGCCCACCGCGCCCGCGCCGAAGATGTAGGGACCGGGGGTGAGGGTGCCGACCTGGAGGGTCTTCATCCAGAACACGGCGCCGACGGCCATCATGAACGCTGAGAAGGCACCCAGGAGCGGCCAGGGACTCGGGTTCAGGATGTGGAAGTCGTGATTCTTGGCGTGCGCCTCGGCCATCTTACCCGTCTCTCCTCGACCCCGTCGGCCCTGCGCCGTCACCGGCCCGCAATCCTCGTTTGGTCCATCGCCGCCGGGCGACCCCGGCCGCCCGGCCCATCCACACCCTTAGATGACGCGGGCGCGTGTTGTCACGCTTCGCCCGGTCAGAAATTCCGCTTGTTGACCGAAGGCGCCGCCGCCGCCGTCGTCACCGGCTCGCCGTTCTTCGACGCGAAGTAGGTGTAGGACAGCGTCATCTCTGAGAGATGCGCGGTGTTCGAGTCCTTGCGCACGTCCGGATCGACGTAGAACACCACCGGCACGTCCAGGGTCTCGCCCGGCTGCAGCGTCTGCTCCTTGAAGCAGAAGCATTCGATCTTGACGAAGTAGCCGCCCATCAGGCCGGGCTGGACGTTGAAGGTCGCGACGCCGGTGGACGGCGTCGTGCCGCCGTTCCTCACTTGGAAGAACACCGTCCTGGTCTCGCCGAGCCGCGCCTCGACGCTGCGCGACTCCGCCCTGAACGTCCACGGCAGCGTCGACGCGACGTTGGTGTCGAAGTGGACGACCAGGCTGTCGGTGGTCTCGGCCGCGACTGCGAGCGCCGGCCCCTGGCGAGGCGTGCCGTCGTAGCCGGTCGCCTTGCAGAAGGCATCGTAGAGCGGCGCCGACGCGAAGGCGAGGCCGATCATGCCGAGTGCCAAGCCACCGCAAGCGATGGCCGTGCGGAGCACGTTCCGGTTCGGGTTCGGAGAGGCCATCACAGCGGCCGATTCAGGATCTGCGGCCCGAGCTTGACGATCGTCAGCACGAAGAACAGGACCACCATCGCGCCGAGCGCCAGCGCGATGGCAAGCGAACGCTTGCGCCGCCGCGCCTCCTCCTCGGAGGTGAGCGGACGGTGCTCGATCCTCGGGAAACCATGCGGGTCGTAGGCCATCAGGCGAAGACCGGGCGGAACAGGCCGAGGCTCTGCTCGGCGAGCAAGGCCGAGAACAGCACGAACAGGTAAAGGATCGAGAAGCCGAACATGCCCATCGCCGCCCGCTTCTCGGCTTCGCCCTCGCGGTTGCGGAAGACCTGGACGCTGAAGGCGAGCATGCCGAGGCCGCCGAGGATGCCGACCACCGCGTAGAGCAGGCCGGCAAAGCCCAGCATCACCGGCACGAGGCCGAGCGGGGCCAGCAGCACGGTGTAGTAGATGATCTGGCGGCGGGTCGATTGCGGCCCGGCGGTGTTCGGCATCATCGGAATGCCGGCCTTGGCGTATTCCCCGGCCTTCACCAACGCCAGCGCCCAGAAGTGCGGCGGCGTCCAGATGAAGATGATCGCAAACAGCACCAGCGACTCGATGCCGACCGAGCCGGAGACGACGGCCTGCCCGATCACCGGGGGCAGGGCGCCGGCCGCACCGCCGATGACGATGTTCTGCGCCGTCGCGCGCTTCAGCCACATCGAGTAGATCACCGCGTAGAACACGATGGTAAAGGCGAGCAGGCCCGCGGCGAGCCAGTTCGCGGCAAGCCCCAGCACCAGCACCGAGCCGACCGACAGAACGAGGCCGAAGGCCAGGGCTTCGTCGGGCTGGATGCGCCCGTCCGGGATCGGGCGCTTGGCGGTGCGCGTCATGATCGCGTCGATGTCGGCGTCCCACCACATGTTGAGGCAGCCGGACGCCCCGGCGCCGACCGCGATCATCAGCAGCGAGATCACCGCCACCGCCGGCGGTACGTGGCCGTGGGACACGACCATGCCGACCAGCGCGGTGAAGATCACCAGCACCATCACGCGCGGCTTGAGCAGCGCGAAGTAGTCGGGCACGTCGCCGCCGACGACCGGGCCCGGCGCGACGCCGGCGGGCAGGCTGTTCGACAGGGTGGCCATGGATACCGAAACCATTCCGCTTCCAGGCTCGCACCTGAGCGGCACGAGCGTTCCGGCGCGAGACGCGAACCGGAACAGTTCCAAACGACCGGGCGTGGCGTGCCCAAAGAAGGGCCGGAGGCGCACCGCGCCGGCGGCACCACCGCACCGCCCTTGCCGGGTCCCTCGACGATGTCGAGGAACCGGGGAAGGGCGGGGGCCGCCCGGTGCGGCCCCCGCGGAGCGTCGTCTTAGTGGTGGGCCGGCTCGTCGACGATGCGCGGCAGGGTCTCGAACTGGTGGAAGGGCGGCGGCGAGGACAGCGTCCATTCCAGCGTCGTGGCGCCGGGGCCCCACGGGTTGTCCGCGGCCCGCTCCTTCGAGCGGAAGGCCAGGATCACGCCGATCATGAACACCATCATGCCCAGCCCGAAGATGTGGCCGCCGTAGGTCGAGACCTTGTGCCAACCAGCGAACGCCTCCGGATAGTCGGCGTAGCGGCGCGGCATTCCGGCGAGCCCGAGGAAGTGCATCGGGAAGAACAACACGTTCGCGCCGACGAAGGCCAGCCAGAAGTGCAGCTTGCCCGCCCACTCGGGGATGACGTGGCCACTCATCTTCGGGAACCAGTAGTAGATGCCGGCGAAGATGATGAACACGGCGCCGAGCGAGAGCACGTAATGGAAGTGCGCGACGACGTAGTAGGTGTCGTGCAGGTACTTGTCGACGGCCGAGTTCGCGAGCACCACGCCGGTGACGCCGCCGACCGTGAACAGGAAGATGAAGCCCACCGCCCAGTGCATCGCCGCGGTGAAGCGGATCGAGCCGCCCCACATCGTCGCGATCCAGGAGAAGATCTTCACCCCCGTCGGCACCGCGATCACCATGGTCGCGAAGACGAAGTAAGACTGCGTCTGAAGCGAGAGGCCGACCGTGTACATGTGGTGCGCCCACACGACGAAGCCGACAACGCCGATCGCCACCATCGCGTAGGCCATCGCGAGGTAGCCGAAGACGGGCTTCTTCGAGAAGGTGGAGATGATGTGGCTGACGATGCCGAAGGCCGGCAGGATCATGATGTAGACTTCGGGGTGGCCGAAGAACCAGAACAGGTGCTGGTACAGGATCGGATCGCCGCCGCCGGCCGGGTCGAAGAAGGTCGTGCCGAAGTTCCGGTCGGTGAGCAGCATGGTGATCGCGCCGGCGAGCACCGGCAGCGACAGCAGCAGCAGGAAGGCGGTGACCAACTGGGCCCAAGCGAACAGCGGCATCTTGTGCAGCGTCATGCCGGGGGCGCGCATGTTCAGGATCGTGGTGATGAAGTTGATCGCCCCGAGGATCGAGCCGGCGCCCGAGAGGTGCAGGGCGAAGATCGCGAAATCGACCGCCGGGCCGGGATGGCCCGCCGTGGAGAGCGGCGGGTACACGGTCCAGCCCGTGCCGGCACCGGACGCGCCGGGGGCGCCCTCGACGAAAAGCGAGCAGACGAGGCTGCTGAAGCCCGCCACGGTGAGCCAGAACGACACGTTGTTCATGCGCGGGAACGCCATGTCCGGCGCGCCGATCATCAGGGGCACGAACCAGTTGCCGAAGCCGCCGATGAGCGCGGGCATCACCATGAAGAACACCATGATGAGGCCATGGCCGGTGACGAAGACGTTGTAGGTGCCGGGGTTCGAAAAGTATTGCAGTCCGGGCTCCTCCATCTCCATGCGGATGCCGAAGGAGAGGAACGCGCCGATCATGCCCGCGCAGAAGGCGAACAGCAGGTAGAGCGTGCCGATGTCCTTGTGGTTCGTCGACAGGAACCACCGGGCGAAGAAGGAGGGCTTGTGGTCGTGGGCCTCGTGGGCCCCTGCATGCGCTGCGGCGGTTGCCATCTGAGCTGAGCCTTGTGCGTGTCTCTAAATCTTGGTGGATCGGGCTGGCGCCGTGGCGCCGGCCCGGAACGTACCCGTCAGCGGGCGTCGGCGAACTTGGCGCCGTCGTCGGTGCGGGCGAACTTGGTCTTCGCCTCGCCGAGCCACGCGGCGTAGGCTTGGTCGTTCACCACGCGCACGACGATCGGCATGAAGGCGTGGCGCTGGCCGCAGAGTTCCGAGCACTGGCCGTGATAGGTGCCCTCGCGGTCGGCCTTGAACCAGAACTGGTTCAGGCGGCCCGGCACGGCATCGATCTTGAAGCCGAAGGACGGCATCGCCCAGGAGTGAAGGACGTCGGCGGCGGTGACCTGGATCTTCACGATCTTGTTGACCGGGACGACCATCTCGTTGTCGGCCTGGAGAAGCCTGGGCTGCTTGTCCTCGTCGATGTTGGCGTCGAACGCGAAGCCGCCGCCCTGGTCGGCCGGGTACTCGTAGGACCAGTACCACGCGTGGCCGGTGACCTTGATCATCACGTCGGACTTCGGGTCCGACAACTGCACCCGCAGCAGGCGGAAGGACGGGATCGCGATGGCGACCAGGATCAGCACCGGGACGATGGTCCAGGCGACCTCGATCAAGGTGTTGTGCGTGGTCTTGGACGGCACCGGGTTGCGCTTCTCGCTGAAGCGGAAGATGCACCACAAGATCAGGCCGAGCACGAACACGCAGATGCCGAACGACAGCCAGTGGACGTATTGCTCGAAGAGATGGATGTCCCGGGCGTTCTCGGTGACCGGGATCTGGCGGTCCATCTGCCACGGCTCGGGCTGACCGAGGCCGGCCGCGAGCGCCTGGGAGGACGAGACGAGGAGGGTGCCGAGCGCGGCGAGCCCCCAAGTCGAGCGGTGTGTCGTCTGCGCCGTCCGCATGTGCCTCTCGTGGCTCCCCTTGACCATCTCGATCCGCCGACCGTTCACGCCTTGACCGTTCCGCAAAGAGACTGTGATGGTGCCGCCCGGTGTATGGGACGCGCCGGAAACCTTCGGCCCCAGGGTGTCCGGTCGCGGTGTTCAGACCACAAGGGCGATCAAGGCGCAACCGCGCAAGCGTCGCATCGCCCGGTTTCCGGCCGCGCCGCGATGTCGCCGGTGCGGCCGCGCCGGGCCCGGCTGCATCGCCTCGGAAACCGCGTGTCCGGTCCCGTCGCGGCTTCGCCGGCCAAGGGGAAATCCCGGCGCGGCCCGTTCTCCGGTCCGCGCCGCGACCTGCTATGGAATGCCGGATCGAAGGCTCGGCGGGATGCGGATGACGGACGGACGGCGGCAGTGGGTCGAGGCCGGCGACCCTGCGACCTCGACGCGGGTCGCGACGCGGGTGGTGACCTATGCGGGCCCGGCGCCGCGCGTGGATTCCCGCGCGCTGGCCGTCGAGACGCCGGTCAACCTCGTCTACGGCAGCGTGCCCTACGCGGTTATGATGGCGACGCCCGCCGACCTGGAGGATTTCGCCTACGGTTTCAGCCTCACCGAGGGGATCGTCGCCTCGGCCGACGAGATCCGCTCGGCCGTCGTCGAGCCGGGAGAGGGCGGGCTGCGGCTCCTGGTCGATCTCGTGCCCGGTCGCCTGCGCGAGCACCTTGCCCGCAAGCGCGCGATCAGCGGACGCACGGGCTGCGGCGTCTGCGGCATCGAGGACCTCGCCGCCCTGCCGCAGGCCGGGGCCCGGGTCGCGGCGCGCGAGATCCGCGTCGGCGTCGCCGCGGTGGCGCGCGCGCTCGCCGATCTGGGCGAGGCCCAGGCCCTCGGGCGGGAGACGCGGGCGGTCCACGCCGCCGCCTGGGCCCGGCTCGACGGCGGCCTCGTGGCGGTGCGGGAGGATGTCGGCCGGCACAACGCGCTGGACAAGCTGATCGGGACGCTGATCCGCTCGGGCACCGACCCGGCCGACGGCTTCGTGGTGATCACCAGCCGGTGCTCGTTCGAGATGGTCGAGAAGACGGCGCATTTCGGCGCGTCGGTGCTGGTGGCGATCTCGGCGCCGACCTCGCTCGCCATCGACCGGGCGCGGCTGCACGACATGACGCTCTGCGCCATCGCCCGCGCCGACGCGCTGACCGTGTTCTGCGGGGACGCGCGGCTCGTCGTCCCCGAGGGCTGAGCGCGCCG
The DNA here is from genome assembly GCF_964244095.1 of uncultured Methylobacterium sp. Taxonomy (GTDB): domain Bacteria; phylum Pseudomonadota; class Alphaproteobacteria; order Rhizobiales; family Beijerinckiaceae; genus Methylobacterium. The sequence goes on from NZ_CAXTHR010000033.1 coordinate 28,600, forward strand.
CTACGGGGCGGCCGGCTCCTTCTCGGCCGTCCCCGGCACCACCGTCGCGCCGCCGATGACGCGGACGTTGCGCTTGCCCTCCGGCGGGTCCTTCCACGCGTGCTCGACGGACTTGAGGGGCGCGGCCTCGGCGGGACGAGCCGCCGTGCCGTCCGAAGGCGGCTGGACCGCGGCCGGCGTCGGGCCGGCAGCCGGGAGCGGCACGGGCTTCGGCGGCTCGACCGCGGCGACCGGCGCCTCCGGCTTGTCCGCCGGCTTGGCGGCGTCCACCGGGCGCAGCTTCGGCGCCTCGGGGACGGTGCGCGTCTGCGCCTTCATGTCCGGCGTCCTCGGGTCGGAACCTCCGGTGTCCGGAACCTTGGCCTCCGGAGCCTTGGCGGGGGTTCCGATCCGGGCGACCTTCCGCGGCGGTTCGGTGCGGCCGCGCGCGTCCGGGTTGAGACCTTGCGCGTTCGGACTTGGCAAATCCGGCCCGCCGCCGCCGCCGCGCGAACCGATCGAGCCGTCGGGGCGGACCGGCCCCGTCTCGGGATCGAACTGACGGCGCAGCGGCACGAAGCGGCTCCCGGGCATCGGGATGTCGGCGGGCGGGAGCAGCCGCTCCGGCTGCCGGATCGGACGGCGCGGCAGGTCGTCCTCCTCGGTCCAGCCGTAGCCCGGCGTCGGACGGGCGAGCGCCATCGGCGGCCTGTCGAGGCGCCGGCGGCCGAGGATCGCGCCGTCGGAGGCGTCGACGAACAGCCGCACGTAAGCGCCGTCCGGACCGAGCGCCTCGACGACGTAGGCGCGGCCGTCGAAGCGCGGGCGCCCGATCCCGGTGAAGCCGCGGTCGGCCAGTCGCCATGCGACCGCGCGGGGCGGCATGATCTCGTCGTCGAAGGCGTATTGGGCGCTCGCGCTGCCATTGACGGCCAGCAGCAGGGCGCAGGCCGCGAGGCCGGTGCGGACGGGGCGGGGACGGAGTGGGTGCACGGCTGACCTCCGGGTCGCGTTTGGGTCGCCCGATCTCCTCCGGCGCTCGCCCCGTGCCGGGAAGTGCGCGCCGGGAAGCGGTCGCGTCGGCCGGCCGGTCATCCGGCTCGGCCCGTGCCGAAGGCCCGCGACGCGCGGGGCCTTCGGCCAGTCCGGCAGGGTCGTTGCCCCGCATGCCGCTTGTGCTCGGCGGCCGTACTCAACCTGCGGATTCGGGCACAATTGCGGGACAATCCGGGCGGGATGCGGCGGCGTTCGCCACGATCCGGCCGGCCTCCCGCGGACCGAGCCGTCAACGTGCCGCGCCCGACGCGGCACGAAAACGCCGCCTTCCGCCGCGGCCGCCCCTTGCTGGAATTTTTGAAATCTGCGAATTTGCGGTACTAGGACAGTATGACTGTCCCATTTACGAAGAGGGCCCGAGACAGCCCGCGTTCGTCGACCTGAAGGGTCTTTAAGCACGTGACCATCGCGACGGCGAAACGAGATCAGAGGCCGGCCGCCGCCGCGGCGATCCGGGCCCACGCCGGCTGAGATCTCAGCCGGCGTGGAGCCCGCGGGTTGCGGGCGCTTCCTCCGCCGAGGACCCTCCCGAGACCCGACGAGACACAATGACGGGCTCGGCCTTAGTCGATGGCCGGGCATGAAACATGCTCGCCCGCGGGCACGGACGTTTTCGGGTTGGGTCGGGTTTTCGGGGACATCTGGCATGGCAGCTTCGGGTAACGCGGACCTGGTTCCGGCCGCGCGCGACGGCGCCGCGCCGCTGGTGGTGCGCGATCCGGCACTGCCGGCGGCGCAGGGCGCCTATGATCCCGGCAACGAGCGGGACGGCTGCGGCGTCGGCTTCGTCGCCGACATGCACGACCGGCGCACCCACGCCATCGTCGAGCAGGGCCTGAAGATCCTGGAGAACCTCGACCATCGCGGCGCGGTCGGCGCCGACCCGAAGATGGGTGACGGGTGCGGCATCCTCACGCAGATCCCGCACGCGTTCTTCGCTGAGGAATGCGCGTGCCTCGGCTTCGCGCTGCCGCCGGCCGGCCACTACGCCATCGGCCAGTTCTTCTTGCCGAAGGCGGAGGAGCCGCGGGCGATCATCGAGGATATCGTCCTCAAGGCGCTGGCCGAGGAGGGCCTGCCGCTGCTCGGCTGGCGCGACGTGCCGGTCGATTCCGAGGATCTCGGCAAGGCCGTCAAGGAGACCGAGCCGCATCACCGCCAACTCTTCATCGGCCGCCCGGCCTCCGTGTCCGACGACGACGCGTTCGAGCGGCGCATCTACGTCGCGCGCAAGCTGATCTCCGGCAAGGTCTACGGCCTCAAGGACCCGCGGGTGATGGCGTTCTATCCCGTCTCCGTGTCGAGCCGGACCATCGTCTACAAGGGCATGGTGCTGGTCAATCAGCTCGGGAACTACTTCCTCGATCTGAAGGACCACCGCTTCGTCTCGGCGATCGCGCTGGTGCACCAACGCTTCGCCACCAACACCTTCCCGACGTGGCGCCTGTCGCACCCCTATCGGATGGTGGCGCACAACGGCGAGATCAACACGCTGCGCGGCAACGTCAACTGGATGGCGGCACGCCAGGCCAGCGTCGATTCGGATCTGTTCGGCAACGACATCTCGAAGCTCTGGCCGATCTCCTACGAGGGCCAGTCCGACACCGCCTGCTTCGACAACGCGCTCGAATTCCTCGTCATGGGCGGCTACCCGCTGGCGCATGCGATGATGATGCTCATCCCCGAGGCCTGGGCCGGCAACCCGCTGATGGGCGAGGATCGGCGCTCGTTCTACGAGTATCACGCCGCGCTGATGGAGCCGTGGGACGGCCCGGCCGCCGTCGCCTTCACCGACGGGCGCCAGATCGGCGCGACGCTCGACCGCAACGGTCTGCGGCCTGCCCGCTACATCGTCACCGACGACGGCCTCGTCGTGCTTGCCTCCGAGATCGGCGTGCTGCCGATCCCCGACGAGAAGATCGTCCAGTCCTGGCGCCTGCAGCCGGGCCGGATGCTGCTGATCGACCTCCAGAAGGGCCGCATCGTCGACGACGCGGAGATCAAGGGCGAGCTCGCCGCCGCCCACCCCTACGCCGAGTGGGTGCGCAACACCCAGATCGTGCTGGAGGACCTCAAGCCCGTCACGGCGCGGGAAAGCCGCACCGACGTGGCGCTGCTCGATCGCCAGCAGGCGTTCGGCTACAGCCAGGAGGACCTCAAGCTGCTGATGGCGCCGATGGCCGTCACCGGCCAGGAGGCGGTCGGCTCGATGGGCACCGATACGCCGCTCTCGGCGCTGTCGGACAAGTCGAAGTCGCTCTACACCTACTTCAAGCAGAACTTCGCGCAGGTGACGAACCCGCCGATCGATCCGATCCGCGAGGAGGCCGTGATGAGCCTCGTCTCGTTCATCGGCCCGCGCCCCAACCTCCTCGACCTGGAGGGCGCCTCGCGCCGCAAGCGGCTGGAGGTGCGCCAGCCGATCCTCACCAACGGGGATCTCGAGAAGATCCGCTCGATCGGCCATTTCGAGGACCGCTTCGACACCAAAACGCTCGACATCACCTACCCGGCCTCGACGGGCGCGGCTGCGATGAACGGCGCGCTCGACCGCCTGTGCGACCGCGCCGAGGTGGCGGTGCGCGGCGGCTACAACATCATCGTCCTGTCCGACCGCGCGGTCGGGCCCGACCGCATCCCGATCCCGGCGCTGCTGGCCACGGCGGCCGTGCACAACTACCTGATCCGCAAGGGGCTGCGCACCTCGGTCGGCCTCGTGGTCGAATCCGGCGAGCCGCGGGAGGTGCATCACTTCGCGTGCCTGGCCGGCTACGGGGCGGAGGCGATCAACCCGTATCTCGCCTTCGAGACCTTGATCGCGATGAAGCACGAGTTCCCGCCGGACCTCGTCGAGGACGAGATCGTCACGCGCTACATCAAGTCCATCGACAAGGGCCTGCTCAAGGTGATGTCCAAGATGGGCATCTCGACCTACCAGTCCTATTGCGGCGCGCAGATCTTCGACGCGGTCGGCCTGAACTCGGCCTTCGTCGCGCGCGACTTCTTCGGCACCGCGACGATGGTCGAGGGCGTCGGCATGGCCGAGATCGCCGAGGAGACCGTGCGCCGCCATGCCGACGCGTTCGGCGACGCGCCGATCTATCGCAACGCGCTCGATGTCGGCGGCGAGTACGTCTACCGCCTGCGCGGCGAGGCCCATGCCTGGACCCCCGACACGGTGGCGACCCTCCAGCACGCGGTGCGCCTCGGGGTGCCCGAGCGTTACCGCGAGTTCGCCAAGCTCGTGAACGAGCAGGAGCACCAGCTCAAGACGCTGCGCGGCCTGTTCCGGATCAAGACGGCCGGCGACATCGGACGCGAGCCGGTCGCGCTGGATCAGGTCGAGCCGGCCTCCGAGATCGTCCGCCGCTTCGCCACCGGCGCGATGTCCTACGGCTCGATCTCGAAGGAGGCGCACGAGACGCTCGCCATCGCGCTGAACTCCTTCGGCGGCCGCTCGAACTCGGGCGAGGGCGGCGAGGAGGTCGAGCGCTTCAAGCCGCTGCCGGACGGGCGCTCGCGCCGCTCGGCGATCAAGCAGGTGGCGTCCGGCCGCTTCGGCGTGACCACCGAGTACCTCGTCAACGCCGACATGATGCAGATCAAGGTGGCGCAGGGCGCCAAGCCCGGCGAAGGCGGCCAGTTGCCCGGCCACAAGGTCGACGCCAAGATCGCCAAGGTGCGCTACGCGACGCCCGGCGTCGGCCTGATCTCGCCGCCGCCCCACCACGACATCTACTCGATCG
>NZ_CAXTHR010000034.1:0-32850 GCF_964244095.1 uncultured Methylobacterium sp.
CTGATCGAGACCGGCGAGGCGCTGGAGCGCGGCGACGAGCCCTCCCCCACCCGCTCGGCGGTGCTGGTGCGCTTGAGCCACGGCCATATCCGCATCGGCAGCTTCCAGCGGTTCCTGGCGCTGGACGAGCCGCGCAACATCGCGCGCCTCCTCGACCACGCGATCACCACGCACATGCCCGACCTCTGGCGCGAGGCGGCGGCCGACCGGGCGAGCGCGTTCCTCGCGGAGGTGGTGCGGCGCGTCGCGCGGATGGGCGCGCGCTGGGCGGCGGCCGGCTTCGTCCACGGGGTGCTCAACACCGACAACATCAACGTCACCGGCGAGAGCTTCGATTACGGCCCCTGGCGATGGCTGCCGCACTACGATCCGGATTTCACCGCCGCCTACTTCGACACGCAGGGACTCTACAGCTTCGGCCGCCAGCCGGAGGCGCTGTACTGGAACCTCGCGCGCCTGGCCGATTGCCTGCTGACGCTCGCGCCTCAGACGGACCTCGAAGCCGCGCTGAAGGGGTTCGGCCCGGCCCTGCAGGCGGGTTTTGCGGACGCGTTGTTCGCCCGCCTCGGGCTCGCGCCGGCAGGGCCGGCGGAGACCGACCGCCTCGTCGCCGCGTTCTGGCGCTTCCTCGCCGAGAGCCGCGCCCCGTTCGAGCAGGTGTTCTTCGACTGGTACGGGGGGGTCGCCGGCGCCGCGCGGGCCGCGGCCGGGCCCGCGGCGGCACTCTATGCGGGGCCGAGCTTCGCGCCGGTGCGCGATGCCCTGGAAGCCCTCGCGCCTGCTCCCTCGGCCCGGCTCGACCATCCCTACTTCGCAGGCGACCGGCCCTGCACGCTGCTCGTCGACGAGGTCGAGGCCCTGTGGGCGCCGATCGCGCAGGCCGACGACTGGTCGGCCTTCTCGGAGAAGCTCGCGGCGATCGACCGGATGGCCGAGGCGTACGGGACCGCCCCGGCGCCCGCCTGACGCGCTCACCCCTCTTCGTCGGCGCGGCGGCGCTCTTCGGCGCGGCCGGCCGCGATGCCGCGATCGACCGCCGCGCGCGTCAGGCGCAGGCCGAGCCGGAAAATCAGGGCGCAGGCCGCGACCGCGGCGGCGATCTTGAGCGGGTTCACGGGCGGACATCTCGAAGGTGGACGGCACCCGTCAGTTAGGGCAGAGGCTGGCCGCGTGCGCGAGACCTTTCACATCGAAGTCCTCGGCCCGGAGGCCGGCGAGGTGCAGAGCCGGATCTCGGTGCGCAGCGCCGGGCTGCCGGGCGCGCAGGAGCGGGCCCTGCGCCTGTTCGCCCGCGCCCGGGTCCCGCAACGCCCGGGCGGCCCGGCCGAGGCGGTGCGGGTGATCGACGGCGCCGGCCGCGAGGTGTTCTTCCGCAGCCGGTTCGACGAGCCGGGTTGAGGGGTGAGCGGAATGCGCGGGGCTCTCGGCGTCCTCGGGGCGGTCGTCCTGTTCTGTGCCCTGTTCCTGCGCAGCTATAGCCTGCCGCCGGCCCCCGACAGGCGCGGTGGCACCACGATCGCGCTGACCTTCCCGAACCGGCCGCTCTTCGGCAGCCCGCGGGCCGATTGCCTCGGGGCGCCCGAGGACCAGCCGGTGATCGCCTGCCTGATCGCCTCGGTGAACCGCGCCCGCACTGACGTCATCCCGCTCCTGTCTCTGCCGTTCTCGCCGGCCTGCTACGGTCTCTCCGAGCGCATCGCGCTGGTCGGCCGCGACGAGGCGACGGCGCGCGCGCAGGCCGCCCGCATCGCCCGCTTCGGCTGGTGATCCGGATCTCTCCGGCATCTCCGAGCACGCGCTACCGTCGGCGTCCGGACGGCCCGGTCCGTCGGATCACTTCGCCTTCGTCGCCGACGGCTCGGCGGGGGCGGCGACCGGCGGCTTCGGCTTGCGCGCCTCCTCCAGGCCCTCGGCCTTCTCCTCGTCGCTGTCGCCCTGCGCGATCGTCCGCTCCGGGTCGGCGGCCAGCGTTTTCACGATCTCCAGGACGCGCTCGCATTCGGTGACGTAGCTGTAGGTCTCGAGCACGATCGCGGCATCGCGCAGGGTCCGCAGGTCGCGCACGGTCTGCTTGTTGGCCGCCTCCCGGAGCTCGCCCTTGCGGGCGATCATCTCCTCGATCCGCGCGCCCTTCACGTCGCAGGCGGCCTGCGCCGGGCTAGCGAGGCCGGCAGCGAGCGCGAGGGCGGCGAGCATCGGAGCCGTGATTTGGACGAGGCGGAGGATTCGGACGGGGCGCATGCGTCGGGGTTCCGGGCTGGTGTCCGTCGGGGCGACGGCTCAGGCGTGGTGGGGATGGCCGCGCAGGATGTCGTTCGTCAGCGCGACGAGCTGGCTCGGCCGGTAGGGCTTGGGCACGAACACGGATTCCGACACCCCCTCCCCCTGCAAGAGGCAGGCGCGCCCGCCCGAGGTATAGACCACCGGCAGCGACGGGCAGGTCGCGCGGGCGGCGCGCGCCAGCACGATGCCGTTCGTGTTGCGGGCGAGATCGATATCGGTGAAGAGCAGGTCGACGGTCTCGCGGGCGAGGATCGCCTCGGCTTCCCAGGCGTCCGCCGCGGTCAGGACGCGGTAGCCCTCGTCGAGCAACGCTTCCGCCGCGAGTTCGCAGACCACCGGCTCGTCCTCGACCACGAGGACCGTGGTGTGGACGCGGTCGAGGAAGGCGGGCAGGCCGAAGCTCGGGCAGGCGAAGGACATCATGACGCAACTCCAACTCACCCGGCGCGGGACGACGGTCCCGCTGCCGGATCGCAGGACCAACGGGGGCCCGCGCTCCGGCGTTCGCCGTGATTGCATCGAATTGCCAAGGTTTGGTGAGCGAAGCCTTAACCCTGCCCGCCCGCCCCCGAACGAGGCGCCGGCACTGGTTAACGAAAGGTTACCGCGGCCCGCCACGGGTCCGGTTTCGTGAACCGGCCCTGGCAGCTCGGCACAGGGCTGGTGCTCACGGGGCTCGCTGGCTACGTCGACGCCCTCGGCTTCGTACGGCTCGGCGGACTCTACACCTCGTTCATGAGCGGCAACACGACTCAGCTCTCCGTCTTCCTCGGGCACGGGGATTTCACGCACGTGCTGATGCCGGCAGCCCTCCTCCTCGCCTTCCTGGTCGGCGCGGTCCTGGGAAGCGGGCTCTCGGTCCTGGTCCCGTCGCCTTGGGCTACGCCGGCGGTGCTCGGCTACGAGGCGCTGCTGATCCTCACCGCCCTCGGCATGGGGCTGGCGACCCCCGAACTCGGCCTCGCCTCGTTCTTCATGGCCGTCGCCATGGGCTCGCAGAACGCGGTGCTGGCACAGGTGAAGGGGTTTCGCGCCGGAACCACCTTCGTCACCGGCGCCCTGTTCAGCCTCGGCCAGAAGATCGCGCAGGCCCTCACCCGCACCGGGCCGCCCCTCGGCTGGGTCGGAGACGGCGCCGTCTGGGCCTCGCTCCTCGTCGGCGCGCTCGTCGGCGCCGTGGCCTATGCCCGGCTCGACCTCTATGCCCTGGTCGTCCCGGCGGCGGTCGTCGGCGTGCTCGCCGCGATCTCCGCCGTCCTCGCGCTTCGCCGCCGGGCGACGACGCCCGAACTGCCCTCCGCCTGATCCCGTCCCGATCGAGTCGCCTGCCGATGAGCACCACCTCCCTCACGAGCCACGTCGCGCCGCTCGCGGCCGGCGCCCACGTCGTCGCCGCGCACTTCCTGAAGGACGTCCTCGCCCTGGCGCTCGGCGACGGCACCGTCGTGCTCGGCCGCGACGGCGCGCCGGCCCGGGTCGCGGCCCACCCGGACGCGGGGATCCTCGTCGCCGCCGGCGACGCGAACCGCCTCGTCACGGGGGGCGACGACGGGCGCGTGGTGGCCGTCGCCGCCGACGGCACGCTCTCGGACATCGCGACCGCGGAGGGCGCCTGGATCGACGCGCTGGCGCTCCATCCCGACGGCTCGGTGGCCTATGCCGCCGGCCGCACCGTCGTCGCCCGCGACGCCAAGGCGCGCGCGCGCACGCTTACCGCGCCCACCACCGCCTGCGGCCTCGCCTTCGCCCCGAAGGGCTACCGGCTGGCGGTGGCGCACTACAACGGCGTCTCGCTCTGGTACCCGAACCACGAGACGCCGGCGGAGATCGTCGAGTGGAAGGGCTCGCACATCGACGTGACGTGGTCGCCGGACGGCCGCTTCGTCGTCTCGACCATGCAGGAGAACGCGCTGCACGGCTGGCGCCTCCAGCCGGACCGCGGCCACATGCGGATGTCGGGCTATCCGGGCAAGGTCCGTTCGGTGTCGTGGTCGTCCGACGGGCACTGGCTCGCCACCGGCGGCGCCGAGGCGGCGATCGTCTGGCCGTTCGACTCCAGGGAAGGCCCGACCGGCAAGGCCCCGCGCGAGTGCGGGGTGCGGCCGGCGCGCGTCTCGCGCGTCGCCTTCCACCCCAAGGCCCCCGTGCTGGCGATGGGCTACGAGGACGGCTGCATCCTGCTCGTGCGCTTCACCGACGCCTCCGAGCTGCTGGTCCGCCCGGCGGTGAAGGGCAGCGCGGTGTCCGCGCTCGCGTGGGATTCCCGCGGTGGCCGGCTCGCCTTCGGCTGCGCGGATGGCGAGGCTGGGTTGCTGACGCTGCCGGCGTGAGGCCATTTCGGCCTGGAACCGCGCCTGGGGGCGTGCTCTTCTGCGACGATCCGAGAGCCGAGGCGACGCCGTGTTCCGTGTCTTCCGCACCCTCGGCCTCGCGCTCGGCCTCCTCGGCGGCGGGCTCGCGACGCAGGCCCCCGAATTCGCCCAGCAATACGCCCAGCGCCTCGGGGGCGCGCTGGACGAGCTGAAGCGCCAGGTCGCGACGCTCGAATCCGACGCCAGGGCCGCCGGCCACACCCGCGACGGCGCCGTCGATCGCCTGCGCACCAGTCCCGACGCCCTCGTCGCCCGGCGCGGCGAGGCGGCGCGCGTCGACATCGAGCGGATGGCGCGGCTCTCGGCGCAGCAGCAGGCGCTGGCCTCGGCCACGAGCCCGCTCGGGCGCGTGGCCGCCGTGATCCGCGACCCCGACGTGCCGCTCGCGCGGGCGACCTACCGGGACTACGCTCCGGCGGTGCCGACCACCGCCGACGGCCTCGTCGCGGGCCTGCTCGGGTTCCTCGGGGCGTGGGGCGGCTGGCGCGTGGTCTCCGACGTCGGCCGGCGCGTGGTCCGGCGGCGCCCCCGGGCCGCCACCGTCGCCTGAGACCGGATGCGGCGGCCGGGTGTGTCCGGGCGTCTACAGCCCCGAGCGCGCGCCTTGCTTAAGTGATGAGGCGCGGATGGACGCGGCCGGGCCCCGGCCCCCGCGCAACCGTCACGCGGTCAGAGTCGCACCATGGCGCGCGCATCCAGACCGACGATCGACCCCGCGCTCGACGCGGCGGCCCTGCTGCGCCGCGTCGGCTTCTTCGGGCTGTTCGTGATCGTGCCGGTGGTGGCGCAGGTCGCCCGGCGCGCGACGGCGATCCTCGCCCCGATCTCGGTGGCGCTGCTGATCATCGCGAGCGCCATCGACGGGCGCCAGCGCCCGCTCCGCCCCGCCGGCGCACGGCTCCTCAGTGCGCCGGCCTTCCTCGCCGGGCTCCTCGTCCTCGTCTGGATGGCGCTGTCGCTCGCCTGGACGCCGTTCCTCGCGGCGGCCTCGGAGCGGCTCGCCAACCTCGTGGCCACCATCGTCCTGACGCTCGCCGGCTACCTCGCGCTGCCCGACCGGATGCGCTCGGCCAACCTCTACCTGCTCCCGCTGGGCGTGACCGCGGCGGCGATCGTCGCGATCGTGCTCGGCCTGTTCGGCGACAGCCTGATGCGCGGCGTCGCCGACGACGACAACGCGCTCGACCGCGGCCTCACCCTGCTCGCCCTGCTGCTCTGGCCGGCGGTGACGTGGCTGCGCTCGCGCCGCCGCGACCGCGAGGCGCTCGGCCTCGCCGTGATCGTGGCAGCCGCCCTCGCGGTCTCGCCGAACCTCACCCAGATCGCCGCGCTCGCCGTCGGCGCCCTCGCCTTCGCGGTGACGAGCTTCCGGCCCCGCCTCGGGGTCGGCCTCACCGCCGGCATCGCGGCCGGGCTGCTCGCCGTCGCGCCGCTGCTGCCCTTCCTCGCGCGCCCGGTCGGGGTCGCCCTGTCCGGCCCGCTCGCGCCGGGCGTGGTCACGCTGAGGACATGGCAGCGGATCGTGACGAGCGAGCCGGTCCGCCTCATCACCGGGCACGGCTTCGAGACGACGATCCGCGGGCGGCTCGTCGGCCTGCTGCCCCCGAGCGCGCCGAGCACCGCCCTGTTCGCGCTCTGGTACGAACTCGGGATCGTCGGGGCGCTGGCCGCCGCCTTCGCCCTCCACGCCTCGATCCGGCGGGCGGGCCGCGACGCGCCGCTCCTCGTGCCGGGCGCGATGGCAGGCTTTGCCGCCGCCTTCGCCATCGCCTGCATCGGCGTCGGGCTGACCGTGGTGTGGTGGCTGACGACGCTCGCCGTCACCATCCTGGTCTTCGTCGCGATCGAGCGCGGCCAGTTCCGCACCCGCCGCCCGAAGGTCGGCCGCCTGAAGCTGCCGCAGCCCGCGGAAGCGCCCGGGCCGAACGCCTAAAGCTCGGCCGCCGCCTCGATGCCGGCCATGTCGGCATCCGACAGCCCGACATGGTGGCCGATCTCGTGGATCAGCACGTGGGCAACGAGGTGGCCCAGCGTCTCGTCGTGCTCGGCCCAGTGGTCGAGGATCGGCCGCCGGTAGAGCCAGACCGCGTTCGGCATCTGTCCGGTGACGGTCTCGCCGCCTTGAGCCAGCCCGATGCCGCGGAACAGGCCGAGCAGGTCGAACGCGGAGTCGCAGTCCATCTCGGCGAGCGTCTCCGCGTCGGGGAAGTCGTCGACGACGATGCGCACGTCCCGGGCCAGCGCGCGGAACGCCTCGGGCAGCCCGGCGAAGGCGGCCCGCGCCAGATCCTCGATCGCGCACAGGCTCGGGGCCTTGGCCGAAGCAAGAGGCTCGGCTGAGGCAAAAGGCTCGGCCGAGTCGGGGCTCACGCGGCCGTCCCGGCGACCGGCAGCACGCAGGTGCGCAGGAACGCGGCCAGATCGTTGGTGATGTGGTCGATATGCGCCGCGCGCACCGCTTCCTGCTCGAACGCCTCGCGATAGGGGTCGATGCCGGCCGGCACCACCAGCACCGTCGCCATGCCCATCGCGTGCGGCACCGCGAGGTTGCGGGCGATGTCCTCGAACAGGGCCGAGCGGCGCGGGTCGACCCCGTGCTGCGCCAGGAAACGCTCGTAGGTGGAGCGTTCGGGCTTGGGCACGAAGCCGGCGGCCGCGATGTCGAACACGTCCTCGAAATGGTCGAGGATGCCGATCTTCCGCGCGACGTTCTCGGCGTGGCGGCGGGAGCCGTTCGTCAGGATCAGCTTGCGGCCGGGCAGGCGCGCGATCGCCGCGTCGAGCGCCGCGTCGAGGCGGATCGTCGAGTGGTCGATGTCGTGGGCGAAGTCGAGGAAGTCGTGCGGATCGACGCCGTCTTCGACCATCAGCGCCTTCAGGGTGGTGCCGTAGCGGTGGTAGAAGTGCTTCTGCAGGGCGCGCGCCGAGAGCCCGTCGAGGCCGTAGAGGCGCATCACGTAGAGCGTGATGCGCTCGTCGACCTGCGGCCAGACCTGCGCGTCGCTCGGGTAGAGCGTGTTGTCGAGGTCGAACACCCAGGTGTCGACCGCCTCGAAGCCCCGGGCTTCGGCGGCGGTGACGTGGCTCTCGCCGGGAAGCGTTCTGTTCGAGATGTCCGGGCTCCGGGTGCTCGCGGGGTGCGACGGCGGCGTCTTTTACGGTTCAGCTTCGGCGGATCAACGTGCCGGCGCCGTAATCGGTGAACAGTTCCAGCAGGACGGCATGGTTGACCTTGCCGTCGAGGATCACCACCGCCTCGACGCCCTGATCGATCGCGTAGATGCAGGTCTCGATCTTCGGGATCATGCCGCCGGTGATGGTGCCGTCGGCAATCAGCCGCCGGCAATCGTCGATCGTCAGTTCGGGGATGAGGTTCCCGTCCTTGTCGAGGACGCCGGGCACGTCGGTGAGCAGCAGCAGGCGCTTGGCCCGGAGCGCGCCGGCGATGGCGCCGGAGAAGGTGTCGGCGTTGACGTTGTAGGTCAGCCCGTCCGCGCCGTAGGCGACCGGCGCCAGCACCGGGATCAGCTCGGCCTTGAGCACCGCGTCGAGCACGCCGCGCTCGACGTGCTCGGGCTCGCCGACGAGGCCGAGATCGAGCGTCCGCACCTCGTGGCTCTCGGGGTCCGTCACGGTCTTCGTCGCGCGCCGGGCGCGGACCATGTTGCCGTCCTTGCCGCACAGGCCCACCGCCCGGCCGCCCTCGGCCGAGATCCAGCCGACGATCTGCTTGTTGATCGAGCCGGCGAGCACCATCTCGACGACCTCCACGGTGGCCTCGTCGGTGACGCGCAGGCCGCCGCGGAACTCCGACTGGATGCCGAGCCGGTCGAGCATCCGCCCGATCTGCGGCCCGCCGCCGTGCACCACGATCGGCTTCAGGCCGGATTGCTCCAGCAGCACGATGTCCTCGGCGAAGTCCTCGGCCGCCGAGGCGTCGCCCATGGCGTGGCCGCCGTACTTGATCACCACGATCTCCTGGTCGTAGCGCTGCATGTGCGGCAGCGCCTGGACCAGGACTTCCGCGCGGACGTGCACGTTCGGCAGTTCGGTCATCGAAATCCTCTGGATGCGCCGGCCCCGACGGGCGGACCCGCGCGCGGGCGCTCCCATACAGGAACCCGGCCAAACCGCGAAACCGGGCGGGCGTGCATCCGGATCAGAGCCCGAGGTCGCTCAGGCCGGGATGGCCGGCCGGCCGCGGGCCGTGCGGCCAGTGGAACCTGCGCTCGGATTCGGCGATGGCGACGTCGTTGATGCTGGCCTCGCGGCGGCGCATCAGGCCGGTCTCGGTGAACTCCCACTGCTCGTTGCCGTGCGAGCGGAACCATTGCCCGGCTCCGTCGTGCCACTCGTAGGCGAAGCGCGCGGCGATGCGGTTCTCGTGGAACGCCCACACCTCCTTGATCAGGCGGTAATCCCGCTCGCGCTCCCACTTCGCTGCAAGGAACGCGACGATGGCGGCGCGGCCGGTGAGGAACTCCGAGCGGTTCCGCCACCAGCTGTCGGGGGTGTAGGCCAGCGACACCCGCTCGGGATCGCGGCTGTTCCAGGCATCCTCGGCGCCGCGGGCCTTCTTCGCCGCCGTCTCGGCGTCGAAGGGCGGGAGCGGCGGGCGGGTCTCGGACATGCTCGAAAGCCTCTCGTCGTCACGGGGCGAGTGTTCGCGTCGCGGCGACGCTTCGTCAATGCCCGGACCCGGGCGGTCTCGGGTCGGCGTCACGCACCGAGCATCAGGCCGATGTTCTGCACCGCCGCGCCCGATGCCCCCTTGCCGAGGTTGTCCAGCCGCGCGACGAGCACCGCCTGCCGGTGCTCGGCCGAGCCGAAGACCCGCAATTCCAGCCGGTCGGTGCCGTTGAGCGCCTCCGGCTCGATCCGCTCCCCGTGCGGGCCGGGGACCACCTGCACGAGGGGCCGGCCCTCGTAGGTGCGCATCAGGGCGGCCTCCAGGTCGGCGGCGTCCGGCCGTCCCGGCAGCGCGTCGAGATGGAGCGGGATCGAGACCAGCATCCCCTGCCGGAACGCGCCGACGGAGGGGACGAAGACCGGCCGCCGGCTCAGGCCGGAATAGACCTGCGTCTCCGGCAGGTGCTTGTGCGCGAAACCGAGGCCGTAGAGCAGGAACGGCGCCCCGGTGCCGGCTTCGTAGGCTTCGATCATCGCCTTGCCGCCGCCGCTGTAGCCGCTGACCGCGTTGATGCTGACCGGGTGATCGGGCGGGATCAGGCCGCCCTCGACGAGCGGGCGCAGCAGCGTGATCGCCCCGGTGGGGTAGCAGCCGGGATTGGCCACCCGCCGCGCGCGGGCGATCGCATCGGCCTGCCCCGGCGCCATCTCGGCAAAGCCGTAGGTCCAGCCCTCCGCGACGCGGTGGGCGGTGCTGGCGTCGAGGATGCGCGGGCCGCCGCCGGGCAGTGCGTCGCACAGCGCCACGGTCTCGCGCGCGGCGTCGTCCGGCAGGCACAGCACCACGAGGTCGACCTCGGCGAGCAGCGCCCGCTTCACGCGCTGATCCTTGCGGTCCGCGTGGGCGATGCTGCGCAGGGCCACGCGGCCGTCGCGCTCCAGGCGCTCGCGGATGCCGAGCCCGGTGGTGCCGGCCTCGCCGTCGATGAACACCGTCGGCCCGTGGTTCCCGCCCGCCATCGCCCGTCGCATCCCCGATTCCGGCCGCCGATGCCGCAGGGCGGGAGGTGGCCGGTGCGCGCCGGCCTGTCAATGCCGTGCGCCGTCGCCGCGCGCGGTCCACAGGCCGGTCGATCAGGCCCGGAACGGCGGCTGCGACGCCCGGTTGTCCGCTCGATCGATCGCTGGAGATGAGTCGACGATGTCGGAAACCGCCAAGAAGACGGACCCCAAGCTCTGGGAGAAGACGAAGGCCACGGTCACGAAGGGCGACAAGGGCGGCAAGCCCGGCCAATGGTCGGCCCGCAAGGCGCAATTGGCGACGCAGGAATACAAGAAGGCGGGCGGCGGCTACGACGGCAAGAAGGACGCCGACAACCACCTCACGCAATGGACCGACGAGAAGTGGGATACGAAGTCGGGCGCGGAGAGCGGCAAGACCGGCGAGCGCTACCTGCCGGAGAAGGCGCGCGCGGCGGTATCCGACGAGCAATACGACCGCTCGACGGCCAAGAAGCGCAGCGATTCCGCCAAGGGCCGCCAGTTCTCGAAGCAGCCGAAGGACGTCGCCGACAAAGCGGCAACCGCACGCAAGGGCGCTTCGGGAGGGAAAGGCGCCTCGAAAGAGACGAAGGCCGCCCTGCTGAGGAAGGCCAAGGCGCAGAAGGTCGCCGGGCGCTCGCGGATGTCGAAGGCAGAACTGGAGAAGGCCGTCCACGCCTGACGCCCGGTGTCCGCGACACCGCGCCGTCTACCCGGGGCTCGCCAACGGCGAGGACCCGGACTCCATAGCCGCCGGGGCCGCGGACTCGAGCGGGTCTCGGCAACATTGTTCGGCTCCCGCCGCTCTTATGGAGTCCGAGTTCCGCTACGGGCCCCGGAAAGGCTGCTGCTTTCGACGATGCACCGCGCCATGAAACGAAAGAGAGCGGCCCCTCGCGGGGCCGCTCTCTTTCGTTGCGTGCATCTTGCCGTCCGGTGCGAAGGATCAACGCTTCGAGAACTGGAAGCTGCGGCGGGCCTTCTTGCGGCCATACTTCTTGCGCTCGACCACGCGTGAGTCGCGGGTGAGGAAGCCTTCGCGCTTCAGCGGCGCCCGGAGTTCCGGTTCGTAGTAAGTCAGCGCCTTCGAGAGGCCGTGGCGCACCGCGCCCGCCTGACCCGAGAGGCCGCCGCCGGCGACCGTGACGGTGATGTCGTACTGGTCGACGCGGCCGGCCACCGAGAGCGGCTGGCGCAGGATCATGCGCAGCACCGGCCGGGCGAAGTAGATCTCGACCGGACGCTTGTTGACGACGATCGCGCCGGAGCCGGGCTTGATCCAGACGCGGGCGACGGCGTCCTTGCGCTTGCCCGTGGCGTAGGCGCGCCCCTGCGCGTCCAGCTTCTGGACGTGGACGGGCGCCGCCTCGGCGTCGGAGCCGGCGGCGTTCGACCGGTTGAGATCGGCGAGGGACTGGAGGGTCGCCATCTTATGCGCTCACGTTCTTGCGGTTGAGGACGCCGACGTCGAACGTCCGCGGCTGCTGGGCTTCGTGCGGGTGGCTGGTGCCCTTGTAGACCCGGAGGTTGCCCATGATCTGGCGGAACAGCGGGCCGCGCGGCAGCATGCGCTCCACGGCCTTCTCTACGACGCGCTCGGGGAAGCGCCCCTCGAGGATGAACTTGGCCGACCGCTCCTTGATGCCGCCCGGATAGCCGGTGTGGTGATAATAGATCTTCTGGACGTACTTGCGTCCGGTGAACTTCACCTTCTCGGCGTTGATGACGATGACGTTGTCGCCGCAATCGACGTGGGGGGTGTAGGCGGGCTTGTGCTTGCCGCGCAGGCGCGTCGCGACGATCGAGGCGAGGCGGCCGACCACGAGCCCTTCCGCGTCGATCACGATCCACGTCTTGTCGACGTCGGCGGGCTTCAGCGAAAAGGTTTTCATGGGCCGAATCCCGTTGGCGTCCGGTGGTGTGTCGAAAAACGAGCCGCCGCCGCGTCGGGGACGCGGCGGCGATGGGGGGTGGATAAAGGGGCAGGTGTTCCAGGTCAAGCCGGTTCCGAGCCCGAATTCCGCCGAAACGCGATATCCGGAAAGGGTTTCGCCGTTACGGTATCATGATACCGTGTGACGCCGCGGCCCGCATCCGGGCGCGACGATCAATCCATGCCGCCGCCGCGCGGCGCGATGGTGAGCTTCTGCACGCCCTTGCCCGCGAGCACGGGCTTGCGCGCGCTGATGATGCGCGAGTTCACGCCTGCCCAGCCGATCTCGCCGGAGAGGCGGCCGTACTCGATCTTCGGGCAGCGGTTCATGATGACGGTGACGCCCCGGCCTTCCGCCCGCGCGGCGGCCGCATCGTCGCGGACGCCGAGCTGCATCCAGATGGTCTTCGGGAGGGGATCGAGCGCCAGCGCCTCGTCGACGAGCGAACCCGCCACCGCCGCGTTGCGGAAGATCTCGACCATGTCGACGGGCTCGGGGAGGTCGCTGAGCGAGGCGGCGACCGGCCGGCCGAGCAGCGTCCGCCCGGCCAGTCCCGGATTGACCGGGGTCACGGCGTAGCCGCGGTCGAGCAGGTATTTCAGCACGATCCAGCTCGGGCGCGCAGGGTTCGCCGAGGCGCCGACCAGCGCGATCGTGCGCGTTCCGCGCAAGGTCGCGCGGATGTGGGCGTCGGCGTAGCGGCCGTGGCGGGTGGCGAGGCCCTCGGGGGCCTGGTCGAGGCTGGGAATCATCGGAGGTCGGTTCTCGGGATCGCGCTGCGGGGGCGGCTCACGGGTGCTTGTGGATCGGGTCGACCCAGTGGACGGTCTCGGGCCGCTCGACCGGCTCGACGTCGGCGATGGCGACCACCACCGCCTCGTTGTCGGAGCGCACGAGAACGCATTGCAGCGGCTCGTCGGGGGAGGCGTTGATCTCCTGGTGCGGCACGAACGGCGGCACGAAGATGAAGTCGCCGGGGCCGGCCTCGGCGACGTATTCGAGCCGGTCGCCCCAGCGCATCCGGGCGCGCCCCGAGAGCACGAAGATCACGCTTTCGAGCGCGCCGTGATGGTGGACGCCGGTCTTGGCGTCGGGCTCGATCGCCACGGTGCCGGCCCAGATCTTCTGCGCCCCGACCCGGGCGTGGTTGATCGCCGCCTGCCGGAACATGCCCGGCGTCTGCACGGTGTTCGGGTCGAGCCTGTCGCCGGGGATCACGCGGATGCCGTCGTGCTTCCAACGCTCCGTGCCCTGTCCGGGCGGGTGGTCGTGGCCCGCCGTCTCGCTCGCGTCGTGCATGTCGCCCTCCCCGCGGCGCCGATCCGTGTTCCGACACCTGCCGCCAACCGCGCGGCACGCGCAAGGGGCCCGGCACCGGGCTCGGCGCGCGGGTGCAGCGCGGCGTCGCGGGCGCTTGATTGCGGCGCGCCCTGCGCAACTTCGCAACCATGGTTCTTACAGCCCCTGCCGCTATCCCTCCCGCCGCCCCGCCGAGCCTGTTCTGCCTGCACTTCCTAGGCGGCAGCGCGCGGGCATGGGGGCCCGTGGCCGAGCGCCTCGGCGCGGACGTGACGTGCGTGGCCATCGACCTGCCCGGCTTCGGCGAGGCCGCCGCCGTGCCGGGCTACGACGTCGCCGCGATGGTCGATCACGTCGCCGCACGGGTCCGCGCCGCGGCCCCGCCGCGCTGGTTCGTCGCCGGCCACAGCATGGGCGCGAAGGTGGCCCTGGCGCTGGCGCGGCGGGCCGAGGACGGCGCGGCCGGGCTCGAAGGGCTCGCCGGCCTCGTGCTGCTCGCCGGTTCGCCGCCGAGCCCCGAGCCGATGGCGGAGGGCCGGCGCAGGGCGATGATCGCCTGGATCGGCGCGGACGACGCGACCCGGCGCGCGCAGGCTGAAACCTTCATCGCGAACAACGTCGGTGCGCCCCTGCCCCACGACCTGACGACCCTGGCGGTGGCCGACGTGCTGCGGACCGCGCCCGCGGCGTGGCGGGCATGGCTCACCGACGGCAGCCGCGAGGACTGGTGCGCCCGCGTCGGTGTCCTGCGCAGCCCTGCGCTGATCCTCGATGGTTCGGAGGACGGCGATCTCGGGCTGGAGGCGCAGGCCGCGCTGACGGCGCCGCATTGCGCCTTCGCCCGCTCGGCGACCCTCGACGGCGCCGGCCACCTGCTGCCGCTGGAGCGGCCGGACGCGGTCGCCGACCTGATCCGCGCGCACGTCTTCGCGGCGAACCCATCCCGGCCCGAAGCGCCCGAGATCGATGCAGACTACCGCGCCCTGATCGCATCCGGCCGGGTCAACGGCCGCCTGCGCGAAGCCCTGCGCGAGCGGGGCGAGCCCGACGACCCGGCCTACCGGCCGGCGGCCCTCGACGCGGTCGAACTCGCGATCCTGCGCGCGGTGATCGACCGGGTGCTGCCGCAGCCGGGCGCCGCCCGGATCGACATCGCCGCGCGGATCGACGCACGGCTCGCCACCGGCGCCGGCGACGGCTGGCGCTTCTCCGCCCTGCCGCCCGATCCCGAGGCCTACCGCGCGGCGTTGCGCAGCCTCGATGCGGCGGCCTCGGCCGGCGGCCGGCGTTTCCTCGCCCGCGACGGGGACGGGCAGGACGCGCTGCTGCGGGCGCTCGAGGCCGGCACGCTGCCGGGCGGCACGAAGGCCGCTCTCGATGCCGGAGCGTTGCGGTTCTGGTTCGAGGACCTGCGCGCCGACGTGGTGCGGACCTGGCTCGCCCACCCGGCGGCGCTGGCCCGGATCGGATTCTCCGGCATCGGCGCCGGCGGCGACGGGGTGCCGACGGGCTTCCGCGCCGTCGGGCTCGATGCGCGCGAGGCCTGGGAACCGGTGGCGCAGGGCGGCGCACGATGAACCTCGATGCGATGACGCGCTACGCTACCGGCGACGTGGTCGACGCCGTGGTCGTCGGCACCGGGGCCGGCGGGGCTCCCCTGCTGGCGCGCCTCGCGGCCGCGGGCCTGCGCGTCGTCGCGCTGGAGGCCGGCCCGAACTTCGAGCCCGAACGCTTCGCCTTCGACGAGACCCTGGCCGACGAGATCTACTGGACCGACGAGCGCCTGAGCGGCGGCGCGACGCCGGAGGCGTTCGGCGGCAACAACAGCGGCACCGGCGTCGGCGGCTCGACGCTGCACTGGGGCGCGTTCTGCCCGAGGGCCGACCGGCGCGACCTGCTGCTGCGCTCCGAATCCGGCGAGGGGCTCGACTGGCCGATCGACTACGACGAGCTGCTGCCGTTCTACGAGCGGGTCGAGGCCTTCATCGGCGTCTCGGGTCCGCAGAGCTACCCGTGGGACCCGGGGCGGCGCTATCCCCTGCCGCCGGTGGCGCGCAACGCCTCGGCGCAGATCATGAGCGCCGCCTGCGCGAGGCTGGGCATCCGTGCCACCGACGCGCCGGCGGCGGTCGTCTCGCGCGACTTCGCGCAGGAGGGCGGCGCCTCGCGCCACGCCTGCATCCATTGCGGCTACTGCCACCAGGGCTGCCGCAACGGCGCCAAGACCAGCATGGACGTGACCTACCTGCCCTACGCTGTCGCGCACGGCACCGAGATCCGGGCGGACGCCCGCGTCCACGGGCTGGAGCGCGACCGCGACGGTCGGATCGCGGCGGTGGTCTACCGCCGGGGCGGAATCGACCAGCGCCAGCGTTGCGCGCAGGTGTTCCTGTGCGCCGGCGCCGTCGAGACGCCGCGGCTGCTGCTGCATTGCGGGCTCGCCAACGGCAGCGGGCAGGTCGGGCGCAACTACATGGGTCACGTCGCGACGCAGGTCTGGGGCAGCTTCGACGCCGAGACCCGGCCGAACAAGGGCTACCCGTCCTCGCTGATCACCGAGGACATGATCCGGCCGCGGGACGCGGACTTCGTTGGCGGCTACCTCATGCAGAGCCTGGGCGTCGAGCCGCTGACCTTTGCCACGTCCGTGGCGCGCGGGCGCAAGCTCTGGGGCCAGCCGCTCGTCGACTACCTCCACGGCTACAACCACGTCGCGGGCATCGGCATCAACGGCGAGACCCTGCCCCGCGACGGCAACCGGCTGACGCTCGCGGACGAGGCCGACGCGCTCGGCATGCGCAAGGCGCAGGTCAGCTTCGGCTACGGCGGCAACGAGGAGCGCCTGAACGCGCACGCCACGCGGCTGATGACCGACCTGTGGCAGGCGGCCGGGGCGCGGGACGTCTGGACGCTGGAGCGCGTCGCGCACACCATCGGCACCTGCCGGATGGGGCGTGACGGCGACGATGCGGTGGTCGATCCGTGGGGCCGCGCCTTCGAGATCCCGAACCTGTGGATCTGCGACGGCTCCACCTTCCCGAGTTCGCTCGCGGCGAACCCGGCGCTGACCATCATGGCGCTGAGCCTGCGCACCGCCGAGGCGGTCCTGCGCGGCGCCTGAGCCGACGCCAGGGCGGCCTCGCGGACCGGACCCCGGAACACCCGGCCCGGACCGGCGCTTGACCGCGCAGCCGCCCCCGATCCTCCCACTCCGACAGGACACGCCGCATGCCAGAGACCATCAGTGCCGAGTTCGAGACCCGCCGCGACGCCGAGATGGCGGTGGAGCACCTCGTCCAGGAACATGGGCTCGACCGGAAGGCGGTCGCGATCGCGCCCGTCTCCGACGGCAACTCGGCCGGCGCCGCCAAGGCCGGGGCCGACCTGGAGGATGGCCGGCCCAAGACGGGTTCGGACGGAGCGCCGGCGCTCGCCGGCAAGCTCCGGGTCACCGCCGAGGTCGGGGACGGGCTCGCCGACAAGGTGCGCAGTTCGTTCGCGACCTATGGCGGCCGCGCGGCCGCGCGGTGAGACGTCGCGCCTCGCCGATGGCGGCTGCGATCTCCCGAGCGAGCGAAAGCTTCGGCACCGCGCGCCCAGGGCTCCGAACGCAGGTTGACGGCACGCACCCGAAACCGTGATCGGCGCCTATGACGGACGACCAACCCGTCATTCCGGTGCGCCGCAGGCGAACCCGGAATCCAGAGCCCCCGACGGAGCCAGGATGGGGCCGCGCCATGGCTATGGATTGCACGCCTCCGGCGCGGCCCTCCGGGTCCGGGTTCTGCTCCACAGCACCGGAATTGACGGAGAGGGTGCCGGCACGTGCCACACCGGACGACGTCGACCCGCGTTCGAGGCCCTTGGCCGCGCGCGGATTCCCTGGACCGGGCCGGGGGAATCTGCTATGCATGTGATGCGGTTGATGACCGGTTCGTAATAACGTTTCAGGACCCGGAGGGCAGTACTCCGGCGCCTCCACCACGAACGCAGCGCGCAAGATTTGTCGGGCTGCGTTTCTGATGGGGGCGAAATAGGTTCGACTGGGCGGTAAAGGGATCGCGAGTTCAGTCCCATCTCGGTGGGATACGATGCGACTGTCGGTAGGGACTCGACCGGTTCGACGCGGGCAACCCCCGTTTCGGGCACCTGACCAAATCCTAAATGCCAACGATAACGTTGTCATGGATGCCCGCCTCGCGGCGTAAGCATCTTGCGGTAGGGTAACCGTCGAAACAGAACCCGGGGCTTCGGCCCCGGGACCCACCTTTTCCCCCTGATCGTCACGGGACCCTTCGCCGGAAGGGCCGCGTCGCAGAGCCGAACCCGCTCCGGAAAACGCCCCCCGCTCCGCTCACGAGAAACCCCGCCGTCTCGGGGAGACGACGGGGCCGGACCGAGCGGGAGGGGGATGAGGGGTCAGCGTTTCTTGTTGGCGTTGTGGTGCCCGACGGCGCAGCCGGCGGCCGCGCCCATCTTGCCGTGACCAGCCATGTGGCCGGCGATGCCGCCGACGACGGCGCCCTTGATGCAGCCCTTCGCCTCGGCCGGGGCCGACTGGCCGAGCGCACCGAGGCCGAGGAGGCCGGCGGCGAGGATCGTGGTTCTGAGGATCGTGCGTCTCATGGGAACGGTTCTCCGTGCGTGTCCGGAGGGCAAACGGACAGGCCCGCCCCGGCGTTCCGGGGGCCGGTCGCGAGCCGTGTGGCGAGCCTTGCCGCGAGCCTTGCCGAGGCTTCCGCAGCGTTCCGGACATGCACGCCGCGTCCTCGACGAATTGACACCGCGCGAAAACCCGCGACATCACGGGGCTTGCTCGCACTGACACAGGAAGGCGCACGTGGCTCGTCCCGAACTCGGCACCAAGCGGATCTGCCCGACGACCGGCAGGAAGTTCTACGACCTCGGCCGTGATCCGGTGGTTTCCCCCTATTCCGGCGATGTCGTCCCGACGGCCGCCCTCACCCCCTTCTCCGGCCGCTCGGCCCCGGTCGCCGCCCGCAAGGAGCCGGTCGCCGACGAGGACGAGGCCGACGCCCCCGGTCCGGAACTCGTCTCCCTCGACGAGGTCGAGGCCGAGGAGACCGAGAAGGACACCGATACCGAGGCCGACGACGTAATCGAGCCGGATGCCGATGGGGAGGCCGCCGACGACGACACCCTCGTCGTCGACGACGAGGACGACGACACCACCGACCTCGTCGACGTCGAGGAAGACGAGGACGACTGACCGGCCTCCGCGCCCGCCGTGTCCGCGAACCGGTCGCCGGACGCGCGACCCGCCGCCGCGAACGCCGGCCGCGGCGCGCTCGTGGACGTCCTGCTCGCCTTCCTCAAGCTCGGCGTGACATCGTTCGGCGGCCCGGTCGCGCATCTCGGCTACTTCCGGGACGAACTCGTCCGCCGGCGCGGCTGGATCGACGAGGCCGGCTACGGCGACCTCGTCGCCCTGTGCCAGTTCCTGCCCGGGCCGGCCTCGAGCCAGGTCGGGTTCGCCCTCGGCGTGCTCCGGGGCGGCGGCCTCCTCGGCGGCATCGTCGCCTGGACGGCGTTCTCGCTGCCCTCGGCGCTGCTCCTGTTCGCCTTCGCCTACGGCGCCGACGCCCTCTCGGGGACCGTCGGGTCCGGCCTCGTGCACGGGCTCAAGCTCGTGGCCGTGGCGGTGGTGGCCCAGGCGGTCTGGGGCATGGCGCAAAACCTCGCCCCCGACCGCGCGCGCGCATCGATCGCCGTCGCCGCGCTCGCCGTCGCCGTGCTGGCGCCGGGCTCGGTCGGTCAGGTCGCGTCGATCCTCCTCGGGGCCGGATCGGGCCTCGTGCTGTGCCGCGCCGGCGACGGCGCCGGCGCCGGCTCCCTCGCCCTCCCGATCTCGCGCCGGGCGGGCGCCGTCGCGCTCGCCATCTTCGCCGTGCTGTTCGTGGTGCCGCAGTTCCTCGCGACGGCCCTGGCGGCGCAAGGTTTCGCCTTGTTCGACGCCTTCTACCGTGCCGGCGCGCTGGTGTTCGGGGGCGGCCACGTGGTGCTGCCGTTCCTGCGCGCCGCGGTCGTGGACCCCGGCTGGATCGGTCCGGACGCCTTCCTGGCGGGCTACGGCGCGGCCCAGGCCGTGCCGGGGCCGCTCTTCACCGTGGCGGCCTATCTCGGGGCCCTGGTCCGGCCCGGCCCGAACGGCGCGGCGGGCGCGGCCATCGCCGTGGTCGCCCTCTCGCTGCCGGGGTTGCTCGTCGTCTACGGAAGCCTGCCGTTCTGGGACGCGTTCCGCACCCGTCCCCCGGCGCGGGCGGCGATGCGCGGCACCAACGCCGCGGTAGTCGGCATCCTCGCGGCGGCTTTGTACGACCCGGTCTGGACCGGCGCCGTCCTCGGCCCGCGCGACGTCGCCCTGGCCGCCGCCGCCTTCGTGCTCCTCACCGTCTGGAAGACGGCGCCGTGGATCGTCGTCGGGTTGACTGCCGTCGGCGGCGTCGCGCTGGCGTTGGCCTGAGCCGGTGCCGCGCGGCGGACGCCGCGAATGCGGACGCGGGCGAACGCCCGCGTCCGGCTCAAAGAAAAAGGGCCCCGCGCGGAGCCCCTGGTTCGTCTTCGACCATTCCCGACCGGTGGAATGGTGGGCGCGACAGGGATCGAACCTGTGACCCCTACCATGTCAAGGTAGTGCTCTCCCGCTGAGCTACGCGCCCCCGCCGAAGCGGTGCCGCTTCGGTGTCGGGGGCCTATAGCCCCAGGCGCGGGAGGGCGCAAGCCGGGGATCGCGCCGCCATCCGGCCGGCCCGGCGGCGGCCCCGGACCGGGCGACGCTGCACCGCGCCGGAAAATGCGCTATGGCCCGGGTCCGGCCGGCCCGAATGCGGCCGCGGGACGGGTGCCCGGACGGCCGGGCGCGGCAGCGACGGGACATGCGGTTCTTCATCGATTTCGATACCGGCGACCGGATCTACGGGTGGATCGTCCCCGACAATCCGCTGGCGGTGAGCCGGGTCGTCGTCTCCCTCGACGGCCTGCGGCTGGCCGAGGTGCCCGCGACCATCGTCGAGGGCGCCTTTCGCCAGAACGGCTGGCATGCCACCGGTCAGTGCGTGTTCGAGCTGACGGACGCCGTCGTGCCGGGGCTCGCGGCGATGCCGCGCCTCGAATTGTACGACGCCGACACCAACGTGCTCGTGCACCGGCGCGTCCCCCGCGACGGCCTCGTCGATCGCCGGCTGCTCCTGATCAACACCGGAATCCGGACCGAGGTCGGGCTCCAGAACGCGCTGTTCCCGCATTTCCAGCAATCCTACTTCAACCTGCACCGCCTCTCGGACGAGATCCTGTCCAGCGTCTTCGGAAACCCCGCCCCGACCTCGCAGCTCCTGTCCGGCGCGGTGGTCGTGCCGCGCTACGAGCACCATTTCCCCCCCGAGCGCATGCTCTCGACGATCCTGGTCCAGGACCCCTACGTCGAGATGGCGACGCGGATGCTGTGGCTGAAGGAGCGCGCGGGCGCGGCGGCCGAGGATGCGGGCGGCTGGCGCGTCGGCCGCTACGCCGAGGCGGCGCTCTTTGCCGGCGCCTACGACTACGCCGACGCAAAAAGCCTCAAACGCTTCTTCCGGATGCTGCCGCAGCCGGCCTACCACCTGCTCTACAACCCGCTGGCGCGCCAGCTCGGCACCCGCCTGCCCGACGACCGGCTGCATCCGGGCAATTCCATCGTCGCGATCGAGATCCTCGCCCGCATCGGCGTCGTCGGGCACCGGACCTACTTCGACGCGTTCGCCGCCACCCTGTTCGACCGGCTCGGCCTCGAAGGCACGGTGCCCCTGCCGGCGCCGACGCCGATCCCGCCCGAGGCGCTGGCGCTCGCCGAGCGCCTGCGCGGCGTGAGGGCGGTCGCGGACATGCTGGTCTTCGACATCGCCATGTCGGACGCCGTGCTCATCTCGCTGGCCAAGAGCTGGACGCACTGACGTGACGCAGATCGACGCGACCCTCGCCGACGGCCCCCGATCGCTCCGGACCCTCCCGGTGCTTCGCGACGCGGACGGCGTGCGCCTCGACCTCGCCGGGCTCGATCTCGGCGGCGCCTGGGTCACGATCACGCTGCACGACGATCCGGGCGCGGCCCGCGACGCGCGCATGCTGATGAGCCTGCTCGTCTCCGACGGCGCCCGCGCCGGGGCGCCGCTGGCCGACGAGGCGCTCGGGTGCGGCGTCTTCGCCTGGACGGGGCAGTTGCCGGCCGCGGTCCGGGGCCTGCGGATCGCCGCGCTGGCGGGCGGACGCCCGCCGACGCTGAGCCGCATCGCGATCCGCCGCCGCGGACGGCTGCCGCTGGTCGCCCGTGCCCTCACCCGCGCGCCCGGGCTCACCCTGTGGGCCGTGTATTGGCGGGTCGTCGGCAAGCGGGTGCGCGGACGCGGTTTCCTCGAACGGGCCCTGCGCCACCGCACCGAGGGCGGCTACCCGGCGTGGATTCGGCGCTGCGCCAGCTTGAGCGAGGCCGACCGACGCCGGATTCGCGCCGAGGTCCGCGCCTGGGACGCGCCGCCCCTGATCTCGGTCGCGATGCCGGTGCACGATCCGGCACCGCGCGTGCTGCGCGCCGCCTTGCGCTCGGTGCAGGCGCAGCTCTACCCGCACTGGGAGCTGTGCATCGTCGACGACGCCTCGAAAGACCCGGCGATCCCGGCCCTCCTCGCGCGGATGGCCGCCGCGGACCCGCGCATCAAGCTGCGGCGCCGGCCCGAGAACGGGCACATCGCCCGGGCGACCAACGACGCGACGGCGATGGCCGCAGGGCCGTTCGTCGCCTTCCTCGACCACGACGACGCGCTGCCCGAGCAGGCGCTCTACGAGGTCGCGCGGGTGATCCGCGCCGATCCCGGACTCGTGCTGATCTACAGCGACGAGGACAAGATCGATGAGAGCGGGCGCCGCTTCGAGCCGCATTTCAAGCCGGCCTTCGATCGCGAACTGCTCTACGGCCAGAACTACATCAACCACCTCACGGTGATCCGCGCCGAATCGCTCCGGGCGGTCGGCGGCCTGCGCCCGGGCTTCGAGGGCAGCCAGGACCACGACCTGCTGCTGCGCCTGACCGCCGGGCTCGATCCGGCCCGCATCCGCCACATCCCGGCGGTGCTCTACCACTGGCGGGCGGCCATCGGCTCGGGCACGTTCTCCGACCGATCGCTCGCCCGTGCGGAGGCCGCGCGCCTCAGGGCGCTCGGCGAGGTCGTCGCCCCCTGGGGCGGCCGTGCCGAACGCGGGCCGCTCGGCTTCAACCGCCTGGTCCGGCCGCTGCCGACGCCGCCGCCGCGCGTCTCGGTCGTCATCCCGACGCGGGACCGCGCGGACCTGCTGCGCGTGACCCTCGACGGCCTGTTTTCGGGCACCGACTACCCCGACATCGAGGTTCTCGTCGTCGACAACGACAGCCGGGAGCCGGACACCGCGGCGCTGTTTGCCGCTTACGGCCACGAGCCGCGCCTGCGCGTCCTTTCGGCGCCCGGCGCCTTCAACTTCTCCGACCTGTCGAACCGCGGCGCGTCCGCGGCGACCGGCGCCGTGCTGCTGTTCCTTAACAACGACGTCGCGGTGGTCGAGCCGGGCTGGCTGCGCGAACTCGCCGCGATCGCCCTCGATCCGGCGGTCGGCGCGGTCGGCGCGAAGCTGCTCTATCCGGACGGCACCGTGCAGCACGGCGGCGTGATCCTCGGCGTCGGCGGGGTCGCGAGCCATTCCCATCACGGCGTCGCGGACGCGGACCCCGGCTATTTCGGCCGGATGGTCCAGGCGCACGAGGTCTCCGCCGTGACCGGCGCCTGCCTCGCCATGCGCGCGGAGGTGTTCGCCGAGGTCGGCGGCTTCGACGCCGAGCGCCTGAAAGTCGCGTTCAACGACGTCGATCTCTGCCTGCGGGTGCGCGCGGCCGGCTATCGGATCGTCTGGACGCCGTTCGCCAAGCTCGTCCACCACGAGTCGAAGAGCCGCGGGCGGGAGGATACGCCCGAGAAGCGCGCGCGCTTCGAGGGCGAGGCGAACACGATGCTGGAGCGTTGGGGCGCGGAGCTTCGGGCCGACCCCTACTATAACGTCAACCTGTCGCGGAATTCCGGGCATTACCGCCTCTGATCGCGGCGCGCGGACGAGCGGATGCCGGCTCGGAGTGCGGTCCCCGTGCGTCCCGGCCCGGCTCGCGAAGGCCGGTCGGTCGGTCGGCGTGGGCGTCGCCGCAACCCCCGCAGCGTTTGGCGATGCCATGCACAAAGAAACGACGCAGTTCTGCGATCTTGCAGTTCTGCCATCTTGCAGGTGGCGACTGCGGCGCCGAGCGTATTCCCCCTCAGCGCCGTTCGCGCTAATGCTGCGCTGCAACAGGCGGGCGCGCCTGCGCCGACGACGGAGGTTGCATGCGGATCGTCATGGTCGGGGCCGGGTATGTCGGCCTGGTGTCCGGGACGTGCCTTGCCGATTTCGGCCACGAGGTCGTCTGCGTCGACAAGGACCCGGCCAAGATCGCGGCGCTCCAGGCGGGGCGGATGCCGATCTTCGAGCCGGGGCTGGAGGCGCTGGTCGCCGAGAACGTGCGCGGCGGCCGGCTCGGCTTCGGCACCGACCTGTCGGCGGCGGTGGCGGGTGCCGACGCGGTGTTCATCGCCGTCGGCACGCCGTCGCGGCGCGGCGACGGCTTTGCCGACCTCAGCTACGTCTACGCCGCCGCCCGCGAGATCGCCGCCGCGCTCACCGGCTACACCGTGGTGGTGACGAAATCGACCGTGCCGGTGGGCACCGGCGACGAGGTCGAGCGCATCCTCCGCGAGGCCCGCCCCGAGGGGGATTTCGCCGTGGTGTCGAACCCGGAATTCCTGCGCGAGGGCGCGGCGATCGACGACTTCAAGCGGCCCGACCGCATCGTCCTCGGCGCCGAGGACGCACGCGCTGAAGCCGTGATGCGCGCGGTGTACCGGCCGCTCTACCTCAACGCGGCGCCGATCCTCGTCACCGGCCGGCGCACGGCCGAGCTGACCAAGTACGCGGCCAACGCGTTCCTGGCCACCAAGATCACCTTCATCAACGAGGTCGCGGACCTGTGCGAACGGGTCGGCGCCGACGTGCAGGAGGTCGCCCGCGGCATCGGGCTCGACAACCGCATCGGGGCCAAGTTCCTCCATGCCGGCCCCGGCTACGGCGGCTCGTGCTTCCCGAAGGATACGCTCGCCCTGGTCAAGACCGCCCAGGATGCCGGCACCCCGATGCGGATCGTCGAGACGGTGGTCGCGGTCAACGACCAGAGGAAGCGTGCCATGGCGCGCAAGGTGATCCAGGCCTGCGGCGGCTCGGTGCGCGGCCGCACGATCGCCGTGCTCGGCCTGACCTTCAAGCCCAACACCGACGACATGCGCGACGCACCGGCGCTGGCCATCGTCGCCGGCCTGCAGGATGCCGGCGCGACGGTCCGCGCCTACGATCCCGAGGGCATGGCGCAGGCCAAAACCCTCCTGCCCGACATCGCCTACGCCGACGATCCCTACGCCTGCGCCGAGGGCGCCGACGCCCTCGTCCTCGTCACCGAGTGGAACGCCTTCCGGGCGCTCGACTTCGACCGCCTGCGCAGCCTCATGGCGGAACCGGTGCTGGTCGATCTCCGGAACGTCTACCGGGTCCAGGACATGGAGCGGCTCGGGTTCCGCTACGCCAGCGTCGGGCGGCCGCCGGCGCGCGCAGGTCGTGGCCGATGAGGCCGGGTTGCGGGCGGCGCGAGTCTTGCGACCGGGCGCGCTCGACGAGGACGGACAGCGGGGCGCGCCGCCCCGTTCCCTCGCCTTCGAGCCGCGGCCGACGTCTCGGTCCCGTCGTCCGCGCGGTTTCGATCGTCCAGCCCAAGCTCGACGCGCGGCCGGCCGGTGGAATGCGGTCACAATACGGTGGCCCTGTGCCGAATCCGCGCGGCGACGGCGCGTTGAGAGACTTGCGATACCTTTTACGGCAACGCTTACACTGATGAATGTTGGCCACAGGCGTCCGTAAAAGACCGCTCGTCGGCGCATCCGGGGCGACCGCAGGTTGGACAGTGCTTTAGAGCCATACTAAGGGTCGGCGGGGGTCCAACTCGCCGGCGACCGAACCGTCTTTTCGTTAACGAGCGTGTGCGAATCAAACGTGACACAACGTACAGACATCGCGATCGTCGGTCGCGCCTGCCGGCTTCCCGGCGCGCCGAGCGTCGACGGACTCTGGCAACTCCTGGCCGAGGCGCGCTGCGCCGTCGGCCGCATCCCCGGCGACCGCTGGTCGCTGGACCGGTTCGGACACCCCCGGGCGCAGGAGCGCGGCAAGAGCTACACCTGGGCTGCCGGCGTGCTCGACGACATCTGGTCGTTCGACCCGGCGGTGTTCGGCATCTCGCCGCGCGAGGCCGAGCAGATGGACCCGCAGCAGCGGCTCCTGCTCGAACTGAGCTGGGAGGCGCTGGAGGATGCCGGCATGCGGCCGTCGGCGGTGGCCGGCAGCCCGATCGGCGTGTTCGTCGGCGCCTCGTCGCTCGATTACGGCAACCTGCGCATCCTCGACGCCCCGTCGGGGGATGCCTACGCCGCCACCGGCAACACCCTCTCGATCCTGTCGAACCGGATCTCGTACATCTTCGACCTGAAGGGGCCGAGCTTCACCGTCGACACCGCCTGCTCCTCCTCGCTCGTGGCGCTCGACAACGCGGTCGCCGCGATCCGCACGGGCCGCGTCGACACGGCGATCGTCGCCGGCGTCAACGTGATCGCGAGCCCGTTCAACTTCATCTGCTTCTCCAACGCGCAGATGCTGTCGCGCACCGGCCTGTGCCAGGCGTTCTCGGCCTCCGCCGACGGCTACGTCCGCTCCGAGGGCGGGGTGGTGCTCGTGCTGCAATCGGCGCAAGCCGCGCGGCGCGGCGGTTCGACGGTCCGCGGCGTGATCGCCGCGAGCGGCGTCAACTCGGATGGGCGCACCACCGGCATCTCGCTGCCGTCGGGCTACGCCCAGGGGGCGCTGCTGGAGCAGGTCTACCGCGAGGCCGAGATCGACCTCGACGACGTGGCGTTCATGGAGGCGCACGGCACCGGCACGCCGGTGGGCGACCCGATCGAGGCGTCGGCCATCGGCGGCAAGATCGGCAAGGGCCGCAAGAGCCCCCTGCCGATCGGCTCGATCAAGACCAACATCGGCCACACCGAGCCGGTCTCGGGGCTGGCCGGCCTGCTCAAGGCGAGCCTCGCGCTGGAGCACGACCTCGTGCCGGCCTCGCTGCATTCGGCCGCGCTCAACCCCGACATCCCGTTCCGCGAGATGAACCTGCACGTGGTGCAGGCGGCGCTTGCGCTGGAGCGCGGGCGCCGCGCGCGCTTTGCCGGCGTCAACTCCTTCGGCTTCGGCGGCACCAACGCCCACGTCGTCCTGACCGACCCTGCGCCCGCGCCCGCCGCGGCGGCCGCGACCCGCGCGCCCGCGGTTCTGCTGCTCTCGGCCCAGAGCCGCGCCGCGCTGAACGAACTCGCCCTCGACTACGCCGAGCGGTTCGAGGCCGCCGGCCCGGCCGAGGCCGTGCGGATCGCCGCCGGGGCGGCCCATCGCCGCGAGCGTCTCGCGTCGCGGGTCGCCATCGCGCTGGACGGCGGGACGGACGTCGTCGCCGCGCTGCGCGCCGTCGGCGAGGCCGAGGACACGGAGGCCGCGCTCACCGGCACGGCGATCGACCGGGCGGCCGACGTCGCGTTCGTCTATTCGGGCAACGGCAGCCAGTGGGCCGGGATGGGCCGGGAGGCCTATGCCGAGAACGCCGTCTTCCGCGCGGCCTTCGACCGGATCGACGCGCTGTTTGCGCCTTACGCGAAGTGGTCGCTGAGGGCGGCGCTCGACGCCGAGGACCTCGACGAGCGGCTGGCGCTGACCAGCGTCTCGCAGCCGCTGATCTTCGCGATCCAGAGCGCCTCCACCACGGCGTTGCGCGCCCGCGGCCTCGCCCCGAAATTCGTGCTCGGCCACAGCGTCGGCGAGATCGCGGCGGCCGAGGCCGCCAGCATCCTCAGCCTGGAGCAGGCCGTCCGGGTCATCTACTACCGCAGCCACCATCAGGAGACGACCCGCGGCCAGGGCACCATGGCGGTGCTGCTGATGCCGGCGGACGAGGTCGAGGCCTTCCTCAAGGACTACCCGAGCCTCGACATCGCCGCCTACAACAGCCCGAAGGCGGTCACCGTCGCCGGGCCGGCGGCAGCGATCGACGCGGCGCTGAAGGCTCTGTCGCGCAAGCGCCGCCGCGGGCGCAAGCTCGACCTCGACTACGCCTTCCACGGCCGGTTCATGGACCCGACCGAGAAGCCGCTGCTGCGCGACCTCGCCGGCCTCAAGCCCTCGGCCGGCACCACCGCGATGGTCTCGACGGTGACCGGCAAGGTGCTGCCCGGCGCCGCGTTCGGCGGCACCTACTGGTGGCGCAACATCCGCGAGCCGGTCCGCTTCTGCGAGGCCGTGCAGGAGGCGACCCGCGCGGGCGCCCGCGTCTTCGTCGAGGTCGGCCCCCGTGCGACCCTGATGTCGCATATCGGCGACGCGATCGAGCCGCTCGGCATCGACAACGCTACCGTCGGCGTGATGCACAAGAAGCCCACCGGCGGCGATCCGATCGCCCGCGCGCTCGCTGCGGCGCTGGTGCAGGGCGCGGCCGTCGACGAGGGCATCGTGTTCGGCGACGCGCCGTCCGGCGCGCTCGGCCTGCCGACCTACCCGTGGCAGCGCCGCGCCTTCCGCCTCGGCGACACCACCGAGAGCATCGGCGCCGCGACGCCGCGCGCCTACCACCCGCTGATCGGCTCGCGCAACCAGGCCGACGGACTGGAATGGCACGGCTTCGTCGACATCGCGACGGTCTCGGAACTCGACGACCACCGCATCGAGGGCCAGGCGATCATGCCGGGCGCCGGCTTCGTCGAGATGGCGCTGGCCGCCGCCCGCGAGGCCCTGCGCACGGACCACGTCGTGCTCGCCGAGTTCGAGATCCACGCGCCGATGGTGTTCGGCGAGGAGGCCTTGCGCGAGGTCACGGTGCGGATGTCGGGCTCCGGCAACGGCGTGCAGATCCTCAGCCGTCCGCGGCTGACGCAGGCGCCGTGGCAGCTCCACGCCGCCGCCAAGATCGTGGAGGGCACCTTCGCCCCGCCGGTGAAGCCCGACGTCGCGATGCCGGCCGAGGACGTGCTCACCGGCGACGAACTCTACCTCCGCGCCAAGGCCGCCGGCCTCGGCTTCGGCCCGAGCTTCCGGCAGGTCGCCGCGAGCGCGCGGATCGACGACGTGACCATCGTCTCCGACCTCGTACCGGCCGACGCCGACCCGCGCTACGGCCTCGTGCCGGCGCGGCTCGATGCCTGCTTCCACGGCCTGATCCTGCTGTTTGCCGACCTGCTGGGCGCGAACGCGGGCAAGGCCTACATCCCGGTGCGCTTCGGCGAGATCCGCCTGCTGCGCCCGGGCGCTTCGATCGCGCGGGCCGTGATCCGCACCCGGCGCTGCAACGAACGCTCGATCCTGGCCGACTTCACCATCCTCGACGCCGAGGGCGAGGTGATCGCCACGATCCGCGAGGGTCGCTTCCAGGCGTTGCGCGCCAGGGGTGCGGGTGACCTCGCGGCCTTCGCGATCACGCAAGGGCCCGAACTCGCCACCGAGCCGACCGCGATCCCGATGGAGCGGCGTCCGAACGTCGCCGCGCTGTTCAAGCCCGCCGCCGAGGCCGCCCGCGCCGCCGCCGGCGCGCCGCTCTCGCCCGGCCACCTGCTGCTCGAAGGCTGGGCGACCTCGCTCGCCTACCGGCTCGCCGCGGGCCTGAAGCGCGGCGCCGTCGTCGCGATCGACGACCGCGTCCCGGCCGAGATGCGGCCGTGGCTGGTCAACGCCCTCTACGCCCTCGAGAGCAGCGGGCTCGCCGAGCAGGACGGCGCGGCCTGGCGCCTCGGTGACGGCGACGCGCTGCCGGCGCCGACCCAGATCATGCGCTGGATCGCGGCCGACCACCCGGAGCTGTCGGCCGAACTCGTGCTCGTCGCCGATGTCGGCGCGCTGGTCGATCGCCTGCTCGCCGGCACGCTGACCGACGTCCCCACCCTGCCGCCGAATGCGCTGGACGCCTTCGCGCTCCGCAGCGCCACCGCGCGGGCCTCTGCCGACGTCGTCGCCCGGATCGCCGAGGCGAGCCGCGACCGGCTGCCGAAGGACCGCGCGCTCCGCCTCCTCCAGGTCGGCTTCGGCCCGCTGTCGGCCCAGGTCGCGGCGTTCGCCGAGACCGCCGAGGCGCGGCTCACCGTGTTCGACGCCGACCGCCGCCTCGCCGAGCGCGCCCGCCTCGCCCTGCCCCGCGGCGTCGCGGTGATCGAGGCGGCCGAGGACCTGCCCGCCGCCGGCTTCGACCTGATCCTGGCGAGCGGCGCGCTCCATCGCGGCGACCGCGACTTGCCGCAGCGCCTGGCCAACGCGCTCGCCACCGGCGGCCTGCTGATCGCGGTCGAGCCCGGCGCCTCGCTGTTCCGCGACCTCGTCTTCGGCCTGACCCCCGGCTGGTTCGAGGCCGGGACCGGCGACATGCCGGTCGGCCGCCTCGACGACGTGCCGGGCTGGCAGCGCACGCTCAGCGCCACGGGCCTCGTCAGCGTCGCCGTGGACCGCGCGGCCTCGACCAACGGCGACGACCTGCTGCTCGCGGCCGAAGCGCCGCCGCGGCCGAGCCCCGCCGCCGGGCAGACCTTCGCCTTCGTCATCGGCTCGGACGACGAATTCGCCGCCGAGACCGCCTCGTCCCTGGCGACGCTGCTGGTCGCCGCAGGCGTCCACGTCTCGATCATCCTCGATTCCGAGACCTCGCTGATGGAACTGGAGCGCGAGACGCCGGACACCGTGGTGTTCCTGGCCGGCGCCTTCACCCGCGGCGGCGCGGCGGCGGCGCGCCTGCGCGACCGCTGCCTCAGCCTGAAACGCTGCACCGAGCATCTCGGCGCCCGCCAGACCAAGCTCTGGGTGGTCTCGCCGGGCGCGACCCGCGACCACGGCGGCCAGGCGGCCTCCGTCGAGGCCGGCGTCTGGGCCTTCACCCGCACGCTCGCCAACGAGATCGCGACGCTCGACGTGCGCCGCATCGACCTCGCGCCCGAGATGTCCTCCAAGCGCGCCGCCGAGCGCCTGCGCGACCTCATCCTCTCCGGCACCACCGAGACCGAGATCGTGCTGGACGACGACCGCACCCGCGTGATCCGGTTCCGGCCGGGCCGTTCGGCGCGCCGGATCGACCCCGAGGCGGTGCCGGCCGAGGCCGCGCGGCTGGAGCGCAGCAACACCGGCGGCCTCAACGAGATGGTGTGGGGTCCGGCGACGCGCCGCGCGCCCGGCGCCGGCGAGATCGAGATCGCCGTCGAGGCGACGGGCCTCAACTTCCGCGACGTGCTCTGGGCGCTCTCGATGCTGCCCGAGGAGATCCTGGAGGACGGCTTCGCCGGCCCGCGGCTCGGCCTCGAATGCGCCGGCCACGTCGTCGCGGTGGGGGCCGGCGTCAAGGCGTTCAAGCCCGGCGACGCAGTCGTCGCCTTCGCGCAGTCGGGCTTCTCGACGCACATCGTCGTGCCGGAACTGGTGGTCGCGCCCGCGCCCACCGGCCTCGACCCGATGGCGGCGGCCACCGTGCCGGTCGCGTTCCTGACCGCCTATTACGGCCTCGTCTCCTGCGCGCGCCTGCGCCGCGGCGAGTGGGTCCTGGTCCATGGCGGCGCCGGCGGCGTCGGCCTGGCGGCGCTCCAGATCGCCAAGCTCAAGGGTGCCCGCGTCATCGCCACCGCCGGCTCGCGCGAGAAGCGGGCCCTGGTCAAGGCGCTCGGCGCCGAGCACGTGCTCGATTCCCGCTCGCTCGCCTTCGTCGACGACATCCGCCAACTCACCGGCGACGGCGTCGACGTGGTGCTGAACAGCCTGTTCGGCGAGGCGATGGAACGCTCGCTCAACGCGCTGAAGCCCTTCGGCCGCTTCATCGAGCTGGGCAAGCGCGACTACGTCGCCAACACCCATATCGGCCTGCGCCCGTTCCGACGGAACCTGAGCTACTTCGGCGTCGACCTCGATCAGGTGATCCAGCACCAGGGCGAGGACGGGGCGCGGATGTTCCGCGAGGTGATGGCTTTGTTCAACGACGGCGGGCTCAAGCCCCTGCCCTACCAGCCGTTCACCGCCGACGAGACCTCGGACGCGTTCCGGCTGATGCAGCAATCGGGTCACGTCGGCAAGATCGTCATCGCGCCGCCCAAGGCCGGCCGCGTGATGGCCGAGCGCAAGGCTCCGTTCGTGGTCTCGGCGGACGGCGTCCACCTGATCACCGGGGGGCTGGGCGGCTTCGGCGGCGAGGCGGCCCGGTGGCTCGCCGACCGCGGCGCCAGGCATCTCCTGCTCGTCGGGCGCAAGGGTGCGGCCACCGAGGAGGCCAAGGCGGTCGTCGCGGACCTCGCCGCCCGCGGCGTCACCGTCGCGGCGGCGCCCTGCGACATCACCAGCCGCGCCGCGGTCGATGCCCTGATCGCCGGGATCGAGACCTCCGGACGCCGGCTCGCCGGCGTGATCCACGCGGCGGCGGTGCTGCAGGACGGGCTGATCGCCAACATCGACGATGCGGCGCTCGACGCGGTGATCGGGCCGAAGGTGGTCGGCGCCCAGAACCTCGACGCCGCGACCCGCGAGCGCAGGCTCGACTACTTCGTCGTGTTCTCGTCCGCCACGACCTTCATCGGCAATCCGGGCCAGGGCGCCTACGTCGCGGCCAACGGCTTCATGGAGGGGCTGGCCCGCCAGCGCCGCCGGCGCGGGCTGCCGGCGCTCGCCGTCGCCTGGGGCGCGATCGGCGACGTCGGCATGCTCGCCCGCAACAAGGCGGTGATGGAGACGCTCGCCGGCCGCGTCGGCGTGACGCCGATGGAGGCGCGCCGCTGCCTCGACCTGATGGCCGATGCGCTGGCCGCCCAGGGCTCGGCCTCGGACGACGCCGTGCTCGCCATCGCCTCGATGCATTGGGGCAAGGCGCGCGAGCGCCTCGCCACCATGCGGTCGCCGAGCTACGACGACCTCGGCTCCGACCAGCAGATGGAGGCGGGCGCCGTCGCGACGATCAGCATCGCCCTCCTGCT
Source organism: uncultured Methylobacterium sp. (assembly GCF_964244095.1). GTDB lineage: Bacteria > Pseudomonadota > Alphaproteobacteria > Rhizobiales > Beijerinckiaceae > Methylobacterium. The sequence continues at coordinate 32,728 of NZ_CAXTHR010000034.1, forward strand.
CAAGGGCGGCGACATCGACGCGGTGCGCAAGACCGTGTCCGACGCGATCGTCGAGGACATCGCCCGAATCCTGCGCCTGCCGAAGGACGACATCAGCCGCGTGCGCCAGCTCTCCGAGATCGG
>NZ_CAXTHR010000035.1:0-12320 GCF_964244095.1 uncultured Methylobacterium sp.
CGAGGTCGTAGGCGAAGGCGTCGGTGCAGGCGAAGTAGAAGTCGATCAGCCCCGAGAGATGATCGCCGATGAAGAACACGTTGTCGGTGAAGAGGTCGGCATGGATCACGCCCCCCGGCAGGCCCGCGGGCCACCCGGCTTCCAGCAGCGCGAGGTCGTCGCGGGTGCGCCGGGCGAGGCCCGGCGAGACGGCATCGGCCTGTTGCTCGGCCTGGTCGAACAGCGGGCGCCAGGACGCCACCGACAGGCTGTTGTCACGCGTCATCCCGAAATCACGGCCCGCCGCATGCAGCGCGGCCAGCGCCCGGCCGAGCTCCGCACAGTGGTGTGCGTTCGGCGCCTTCACCGAGACGCCCTCCAGGAAGCTGACGATCGCCGCCGGGCGGTCGCAGAGTCGGCCGAGCGCGGTGCCGCCCCGGTTGCGGACCGGCTGCGGGCAGGCCAGCCCGCGCGCGGCCAAGTGCTCCATCAGGTCGAGGAAGAACGGCAGGTCACCCGCCCGCACCCGCTTCTCGTAGAGGGTGAGGATGTAGGAGCCCCCGGTGGTGTGCAGGAAGAAGTTGGTGTTCTCGACGCCCTCGGCGATGCCCTTGTACGAGAGCAGCCCGCCGATCTCGTAGGCCGAGAGGAACTCGGTCAGCGCCGCGTCGGACACCTCGGTATAGACGGCCACGTCGCTTCTTCCGCAGGTTTCGAGTCGGCCGGCACGCAAGGCGGTGTGTCCCGCCACCGCCGGCCGGCGAGGCGAGCGGACGATGTCACCCGCCGTCCAGGATCGCGAAAAGCCTATTCGGCGGCTTCGCTGCGGAGTTCGCGCGGCAGCGGGAACACCATGTCCTCGACCACCGTCTGCACCGTGTCGACCGTTACCGTGTAGCGGGCGGCGAAGGCGTCGATGATCTCCTCCACCAGCACCTCGGGGGCCGAGGCGCCCGCGGTCAGCCCGAGCTTGGTGATGCCGGCAAACGCCGGCCAGTCGATTTCTTCCGCCCTCAGAACGAGGCGGGTGATCGGGCAGCCGACGCGCTCGGCGACCTCGCGCAGGCGCTGCGAGTTCGACGAGTTCGACGAGCCCACGACGATCAGGGCGTCGACCAGCGGCGCCACCTGCTTCACCGCCTCCTGGCGGTTGGTGGTGGCGTAGCAGATGTCGTCCTTGTGCGGCCCGGTGATGGTCGGGAACTTGTGCTTCAAGGCCGCGACGATGTGCAGGGTGTCGTCGACCGAGAGCGTCGTCTGGGTGACCCAGGCGAGGTTGTTCGGGTTCTCCGGCTCGAGCGCCGCGATCTGCTCCAGGTCCTCGACCAGGGTGATCGAGCCCTTGGGCAACTGGCCCATGGTGCCGACCACCTCCGGATGACCGGAATGGCCGACGAGCAGAACGTGGCGGCCACGCTTGTGGTGGATCTCGGCCTCGCGGTGGACCTTGGTCACGAGCGGGCAGGTCGCGTCGATGGTGATCAGGCCGCGGGTGTCGGCGTTGGCGGGCACGGTCTTGGCGACGCCGTGGGCGGAAAAAATCACCGGCGCGTCGCCGTCCGGCACCTCGTCGAGCTCGCGCACGAACACGGCGCCTTTGCGCTTCAGGCTCTCGACCACGTACTTGTTGTGCACGATCTCGTGGCGGACGTAGACCGGCGGCCCGTAGATCGCGAGCGCGCGCTCGACCACGTCGATGGCGCGGACCACGCCGGCGCAGAAGCCGCGCGGCGCCGCGAGCAGGATCTCCAGCGGCGGCTTGACGTTCGTGGCGGGCGCCCCGTCCGAAGCGGGCATGGGAGCGGGGTCGGGATTCGGGATGGCGCTCATGGTCCGGATGTGGCGAGGGGAGGCCCGCCCTGTCAACCGGGCGGACACGGCAAACCGGCCGCGCGGCCTGCGTCCTTAGCACATTTGCCGGCACGGGCGACCCGCGGGTGACGCGGGACCGCCCTGCCCCGCCCCTCACCCGGCGACGGTGGGCCCGATCGAGGCCGCCGGGACGTTCCCGGGGCCGTCGGCGTCGGGTCCTTACGCCGAAGGCGGTCTGCGCGACGTTGCGCACGATCTCCCGGGTCGCCGCGCCCGGCTCCTCCACCGCCGCTTGCCGGCTTCGGCGGGCGGGCCGCGTGACGAACGGCACCGGGAGGCGCTCGCGCCGCCGGGCGGTCCGGGCTAAGGGGCATGGACCTTAAGGGGCATGGACACCCGTCCCCGCGATCAGGCGCTTCATGGCGAGCCCGGCCGAACACGCGAGCTTCCTGCCGCCGGTCCTGACCTTCCTGTCGGCGGCGGTGATCGGCGTGCCGATCTTCCGCCTGCTGGGTCAGAGCGCCGTGCTCGGCTACCTCGTCGCGGGCGTGCTGATCGGCCCGTCCGGCCTCTCGCTGATCGCCGAGCCCGAGACGGCGTCGAGCGTGGCCGAGATCGGGGTGGTGCTGCTGCTGTTCATCGTCGGGCTGGAACTGCACCTGTCGCAGCTCGTCTCGATGCGCCGCGACATCTTCGGGCTCGGCGCCGCCCAGCTCGTCCTGTGCGCGAGCGTGCTCGGCGGCGTCGGCGTGCTGTTCGGGCTGAGTCCCGGCGCCAGCGCGGTGATCGGCATCGCGCTGGCGCTCTCGGCGACCGCGGTGGCGCTGCAACTGCTGGAGGAGCGCGGCGACCTCGGCACCCCCTACGGCAGCCGCGCCTTCGCGGTGCTGCTGTTCCAAGATCTCTCGGTCGTCGGCATCCTGGCGCTGATGCCGCTGCTGGCCTCGGCCGGCGCGGGCGGCGGCGCGCCCTGGATCGGCGACGCCGCCGCCTCGACGGGCAAGGCGCTCGCCGCGATCCTCGCGGTGGTGCTGGTCGGGCGCTACGGCCTCAACCCGTTCTTCCGGCTGCTCGCCGCGAGCGGCGCGCGCGAGGTGATGACGGCGGCGGCCCTGCTGGTGGTGCTCGGCACCGCGCTGGTGATGCAGGAGGTCGGCCTGTCGATGGCGATGGGCGCGTTCCTGGCCGGCATCCTGCTCGCCGAATCGAACTTCCGCCACCAGTTGGAGGCCGACATCGAGCCGTTCCGCGGCATGCTGCTTGGCCTGTTCTTCATGAGCGTCGGCATGTCGATCGACGGCGGCTTGGTCCGCGCCGTCTGGCCGCTGCTGTTCGGGGCGACGCTGGCCGCGATCCTCGTGAAGGTCGCCCTGGTGGCGAGCCTGTTCCGCCTGTTCGGCTCGTCCTGGCTCGACGCGCTGCGCGGCGCCGCGATCCTGGCGCCGGCCGGCGAGTTCGCCTTCGTGCTGCTGCCGCTCGCCGGCTCACTCTCGCTGACCGGGCCCGAGGCGACGCGCTTCGGCGTGGCGCTCGCCGCGCTGACCATGCTGATCGGCCCGGTCGCGGCCAAGGGCCTCGACAAGGTCCTCGACCGGGTCCGCGCCCGCCGGACGGACGGCGAGGAGCGGGCGACCGACGTCGTCGAGAGCGCGGAGGCCCGCGTCCTGGTGATCGGCTTCGGCCGATTCGGGCAGATCCTGACGCAGGTGCTGCTCGCCGAGGGGATCGGCGTCACGGTGATCGACAAGGACGTGGCGCAGATCCGCTCGGCCTCGCGCTTCGGCTTCCGCGTCTATTACGGCGACGGCACGCGGCTCGACGTGCTGCGCGCCGCGGGCATCGGCCGGGTGGAACTCGTCTGCCTGTGCATCGATGACGCGGAAGCCGCGCTGAAGATCGTCGACGTCGTCCACGAGGAATTTTCCTCCGTCCGGACCTATGTCCGCGCCTACGACCGGATGCACGCCGTCGAGTTGATGAACCGCGACGTCGACTTCCACGTCCGCGAGACCGCCGAGTCCGCCCTCGCCTTCGGCCGGGCCACGCTGGAGGGCCTCGGGCTGTCCGCGGCCGCGGCGGCGGCCCGCGTCGAGGACGTGCGCAAGCGCGACGTCGCCCGCCTCGTGCTGCAGCAGGCCGGCGCGCTCCCCGAGGGCGGCGGATGGCTGCGCGGCGTCGGCCTGCCCGAGATGAAGCCGGAGCCGCTGACCGCGCCGCAGCGACCGGCCCGCGCGCTCAGCGCCGAAACCCGCGACATCATCGGCCACGACCGGCGCGAGGCCGCGGGCCGCATGCTCGACCGGCCGCCGGTGAAGCCGGCCGATCCGGAGGCGGAGCGCGAGACCGCAGCCCAGGACGCCCGCGCCGTCCGGACGCCCGCCATGGAGGTTCAAAACAGTGGCCTTTGACCCCGACGCCGCGAGGGATGTCCGCCGCATGGGCGGTGCCGTGCGCTTCCCTTCCCCGCAAAGGCTACCGGATTCATACATCGCACGGCGCGTTCGCGCGGGCCGGGCTTCGCTTCAGATCGCCGTGATTCGGATGCTCCCCATCGATGCGTGAAACAGTCCCCGAAGACGAGGCGGGGTTGGCCACAGTTGGCCAGGGCCGCTTCGTCACCGGCTCGATCCTGCGCCACGTCGTGGTGATGAGCGCCACCGGCTCGGTCGGGCTGATGGCGGTGTTCGTCGTCGACCTGCTGTCGCTGCTCTACGTGTCGAAGCTCGGCGACCCGAACCTCACCGCGGCGGTGGGCTTTGCCGCGATCGTCCAGTTCTTCGCGATCGCCATCAACATCGGCCTGATGATCGCCGCCGGCGCCCTGGTGTCGCGGGCGATCGGCGCGGGCGAGCGCGACGGCGCCCGGCGGATCGCCACCTCGGCGACCCTGCACGGCCTCGCGGTCTCCGCGCTCCTCGTCGCCGTGCTGCTGCCGCTGTCGGACCCGCTGCTGCGGGCGATCGGCGCGGAGGGCGAGATGCTGCGCGTGGCCGAGCGGTTCCTCTGGATCGCCCTGCCCTCGAACCTGCTGATGGCGCCGGGGATGATGTTCTCCGGCCTGCTCCGCGCCATCGGCGCCGCGCGCCAGGCGATGTTCGTGACGCTCGGCGGCGCCGTCGTTACCGTGGGCCTCGACCCGCTGCTGATCTTCGGTGCGGGCCTGGGCGTGGACGGGGCGGCGATCACCACCTGCGTGGCGCGCGCCACCTTCGCGCTGATCGGCTGGCACGGGGTGAGCCGCCACCGGATGCTGGCCGCCCCGGCCGCCGCCGCGGTGCTCGCCGACGCGCCGCTGGTGTTCCGGATCGCCCTGCCGGCGGTGCTCGCCAACTTGGCTCCCTCGGTGGCGAGCGCCTTCCTCGCCCACGTGCTCGCCCGCTACGGCGCGGTGACGGTGGCCGCCAACGTAGTGATCGAGCGGCTGACGCCGGTGGCCTTCGGCGGCCTGTTCGCCCTGTCCGGCGCGATCGGGCCGATCCTCGGCCAGAACTGGGGCGCGCGCCGCTTCGACCGGATGCGCGGCATCCTGCGCGACGGGGCGCTCGTGACGCTCGTCTACGTCGGCCTGGTCTGGGCGGCGCTGGTGCTCGCCCGCGGGCCGCTGACGCGCCTGTTCGCGCTCGACGGAGCCGCGGCCGAGCTGTTCGGCTTCTTCTGCCTGGTGAGCGGCGGGGTGTGGTTCTGCAACGGGCTGCTCTTCCTCGGCAACGCCGCGTTCAACAACCTCGGCTTCCCGTTCCGCTCGACCCTGCTCAACTGGGGCCGGGCGACGCTCGGCACGATGCCGCCGGCGCTCGCAGGCGCCGCGCTCTACGGGCCGCGCGGCGTCGTCGCCGGCGTCGGGATCGGCGCGCTGGTCTTCGGCGTCGCCGGCATCCTGCTCGCCGCCCGCACCGTCACGGTGCTGGAGCGCCGGGCCGGGCCGCCATGCAGACCCGCACCGGAGGCGGCGCTCGCGGCCGGGCCCGCGCAGGGCGGCGCGCTGGTGTGACGGCGGCGGCCGGGCGGTGCCGCCGGATAAGAGCCGGCGCAACTGGTCATCGGCCTCGATAAGGGACTAGACTTTCCCCGGCGCGGCCCTCGTGCGGCCCCGCGTTCCGATAACGCCCGGGGTCCCCGCGTGATGTTCAACCCCCTCGACATGCTCCAGGCCCAGAACGGGGCCGGGATGCAGACCGTGGCGCAGCAGTTCGGGCTCACCCCCGAGCAGACCCGCCGTGCCCTGGAGGCCCTGATGCCGGCCTTCGCCCTCGGGATGCAGCGCGGCCCCGCCGGCGACCCGACCGGCCTGTCGCAGCTCTTCGGGATGGCCGGCGGGCGGACCGCTCCGAACCCAGCCGAGACCATGCTCGGGCAGATGTTCGGCTCGCCGGCGCTGACGCAGGCGATCCTGCAGCAGGCATCGAGCGCGAGCGGCGTCGGCTCCCAGGTGCTGCGCCAGATGCTGCCGGCGATGGCGGGCGCCGTGGTCGCGAGCATCGTCCACATGCTCCTGAACCAGCAGGCGCCGGAGCCGGCGCGCGCCGCGCCGCCGCCCGCCTCCACCCCGCCCCCCACTGCTCCGGTCTGGGCCGAGATGATGAGGGCCTTCCTGCCGGCCGAGGCGGCCGCGCAACCCGTGAAGCCGCAGCCGCAGGCGGCGGGGCCGGACGCGACCGGCGGCATGTTCCGGCATATGCTGAAGGCCGGCGCCGAGGTCCAGGAGCAGAACGTGAAGGCGATGCAGGGCCTGTTCGAGGCGTTCTGGACGGAGACCGACGCGGGCAGGGAGACGCGAGCGGGCGCGACGGGGCCGGAGCCGCACGCCGGGACGGACCTGCCGGAGAGTCCGCCGGGGGGGCCGCACAGGCCGCGCAAGGGGCGGCCATCGACCCGCTGACGCCGGGGCGCGGGCCCTGCCCGGTGCGCCGAAGACCGGGGCGGGGGAAACGGGCGTTTCGCGCAGCGCGCTCAGTTCTGCGTGACGGTGTTGCCGATCGTCAGGTAGACGTCGTTCACCTTCGAGGCAGAGAGCCTCAGGCCGCTGCAGATGACGACGAAGATCAGCCCGGCGATCAGCGCGTACTCGATGCTCGTCGCACCCGCCGCATCGGTCGCGAAGCGGGCGCCGGCGGTCTCGAGGGTCTCGCCCGCGCGCAACTCGACCCTCGGGTCGACGACAGGCCTCGACATTGATGATCGTCCCGGCGCCGGAGTGACGCGCGGCCGTTATAGGCGCGCCACCTTGCCGATCGTTTAAGGCGATCCCGGATTCACCCGGACTGCCTGAACGGGTGCCAGCGCCCCGTTCAGGCCGCAGGTTCAGCCGTGTCCGGCTTCCTTGCGCAGCGCATCGATGCGCTTCGAGGCCTCGGCCTTGTCGAGATCCGGGTCGAACGCCTCCGGCTCCTTGGTCTCCTCCGACAACGTCTTCAGGTAGGAAGCCTGCGCGCCGGTCATCGGCTCACCCCCGGTGGTCCACTGGTCCGGGTCCTTGATCCGGTTCGAATCGTCCGTCGGATCGATCTTGGGGTTGTCGGTCTTGGGGTTGTCGGTCTTCGCGTCGGTCTTGATGGGCGTCTTGGTGGCTGCCTTGGTCATCGGGCCCTCGTCCGTTCTTGGAATGTTCCGATCGGAACGCAGATCCCGCACCTGTGGTTCCCCGGCTTGCGGAGGCTCCGGGGACGCGGCGGGCGTCGCGAAGCTCGGTCGTGGCGGCGCGCCCACTCTGTCCGCGGGACGGGCGCCCCGCAATCCCATCGACGCCGCAGGCGCTCAGGCGGCGTGGGCCTTCGGCCGCACCGCGGCCAGGTAATCGTCCATCAGCGCCCGGCTGATGGCGCCCGGCACGAAGCGGTAGGGCCCGATCTCGGCCACCGGCGTCACTTCCGCCGCCGAGCCGGTGATGAAGCATTCCGAGAAGTCCGCCATCTCCTCGGGGCGGATGCGGCGCTCGGTGACCGCGATCCCGCGGCGGCGGGCGAGGTCGATCACCGTCTGGCGGGTGATGCCGTTCAGAAACCGGTCGGCGGTGGGCGTGTGAATCGCCCCGTCGCGGAGGAAGAACACGTTGGCGCCGGTGCACTCGGCGACGTTGTCCTCGAAATCGAGCATCAGCGCGTCGGCGTAGCCCCGGTTCTCGGCCCGGTGCTTCGAGATCGTGCAGATCATGTAGAGGCCGGCCGCCTTCGAGGCGCAAGGGGCGGTGCGCGGGTCCGGCCGGCGGTACTCGGCGATGTCGAGGCGGATGCCCTTCATCTTGGTGGCGGCGTCGAAGTAGCTCGGCCATTCCCAGGCGGCGATGGCGAGATGGATGGTGTTCCCTTGCGCCGAGACGCCCATCATCTCCGAGCCGCGCCACGCCACCGGGCGCAGGTACGCGTCCTGGAGGCCGCTGACCTTCAGCACCGCCTCCTTGGCGGCGACGATCGCGGCGGCCGCGTAGGGAACCGTGAAGTCGAGGAGTTCGGCCGAACGGCGCAGGCGCTCGGCATGCTCCAGGCTCTTGAAGATCACGCCGCCGTAGGCGCGCTCGCCCTCGAACACGGACGATCCGTAATGCAGGCCGTGGCTGAGCACGTGGATCTTCGCGTCCCGCCACGGCACCATGGCGCCGTCGAACCAGATGGTGCCCTCGCGCTCGTCGAACGGGATCACGGACATGGCTTCACGTCTTCCAGGGTCTTCGCCGCCCGCGGGCGATGCGGGCGGCCCGCGTGGTGGCAATCGGCACGGGAGGCGCGCGCGAAGGCCGGCCCGTCGGCGGGGTTGACGGGTATCAACCAGGCTGAAATATGTCAACGACACTGACGTATGTCGATCCTCACGCTCATCGCGCCGAACCGGGATACGGGCCAGACGTGACATCTCCCGCCGCCTACGAACGATCCGCGCGCCCCGACGCGCCCGGCGAGCCCGCGGGCTGCAGCAGCGACGACCTGATCGAGCTCTTGTTCTTCGCCTACCGCGACTTCGTCGGCGACCCGGACCGGATTCTCGCCGCCTACGGCTTCGGCCGGGCGCACCACCGGGTGCTGCACTTCGTCGACCGCTATCCGGGGCTGACCATCGCCGAACTCCTCGACATCCTGCGCATCACCAAGCAGAGCCTCAACCGGGTGCTGAAGGACCTGATCGGCCAGGGCTACGTCGCCCAGCGGCCCGGCACCCACGACCGGCGCCAGCGCCTGCTCACCTGCACCGGGCGCGGCGCGGCGCTCGCCGCCGACCTCACCCGGGTCCAGGCGCGGCGGCTCGCCCGGGCGCTGTCCTCCCCCGAGGACGGGGCGGCGCCCGGGAACTTCCTGATGGCGATGATCGAGCCGGACGCGCGCGCCGCGGTCCGCCGCCTGATGGCCCGCCGCGTCCGGGGCGCCGCCTGATGGCCGCCCACACCCGCACCGAACTCTCCGACGGCGCACCGCACGTGCTCGTGGTCGACGACGACCGGCGCCTGCGCGAGCTGCTGGCGCGCTACCTCGCCGAGCAGGGGTTTCGCGTCACCGCGGCCGCCAGCGCGGCGGAGGCCCGCGCCAAGGCCCAGAGCCTGGTCTTCGACGCGATGGTGCTCGACGTGATGATGCCGGGCGAGGACGGGTTCAGTTACGCCCGCAGCGTGCGCGAGACCTCGCGGGTGCCGATCCTGATGCTGACGGCGCGCTCGAACACCAACGACCGGGTGATGGGGCTGGAGATCGGCGCCGACGACTACCTGCCGAAACCCTTCGAGCCGCGCGAGCTGACGCTCAGGCTCACCAACATCATCAACCGTGCGTCCGGCCCCCGCCGGGACACCGGCACCGGGGACGTCGTCACCTTCGGGCCGTTCACCTACCGGATCGAGCGCGGCGAACTGCGCCGCGCGGACGAGATGATCCGCATCACCGAGCGCGAGCGCGAGATCCTCACGATCCTGGCCGCCGCCAACGGGGCCAACGTCGAGCGCGAGGCGCTGGCCGGCGGCGGCGGGGCCGCGGCCGAGCGCACCATCGACGTCCAGATCAACCGGCTGCGCCGCAAGACCGAGGTCGACCCGGCCAACCCGAGCTTCCTGCAGACCGTGCGCGGGGTGGGGTACCGGCTCGCGGTGGATTGAGGCCGCGCCGCGGCTGCCCATCGCCCGCCGTCGTCTCCGTCCCGGGCCTCCGCAGGCGCTCGATGCCGGGCCTGACGCAGGGGCGTTGCGAGGCTCGGCGCCATCGCTTATCGTCTCAATCGTCCTGCGGGAGACCGGCAGGCACCCTTCCAGGACCCTTCGGCCGCGAGACCGAACGGCGACAGCACCCACGGTGACCCGCCCAAGCGAACGGGCTTCCCGTGAAAGACTCCGTAGCTCAGCTGGATAGAGCAGCCGCCTTCTAAGCGGCAGGTCCCTGGTTCGAGCCCAGGCGGGGTCGCCAGTATTTTCAATGGTTTAGGCTGATCTTGGTCCGACCATTCCGACAAGCCGGCGGCTGTTCATTCCGACACGCCGTTCCGATCCGTTCGCGCCGCGCGGCGTTTCCGAGTGCCGGCGATGATCTGAGCCTGGGTCTTCTTCACGTAGCGCGGCAGCGTTTTCACGTCCTTGTGACGGCTGATCGCCCGGATCTGCGCGTCGGTCAGGTCGGCATCGCCCAGTTCGGTCATCCCGCCGTGCCGCCAGGACTGGAAGGTGAGTGCGGGAGGCAACTTCGTGCTGCGGATGACCGCCTTCGTGCTGTGCCGCATGTACGTCAGATCCCCGGAGCGGGAGATCCACGGGACCGGGTGCCCGGTGGCCTTGTCCGACCAGTCGCGCACGACGAGCAGCCCGCCGATCCGGCTGCGCTTCACCGCATCCAGGCGTTCGACGAGTTCCGGGAAAAGCGGCTCGCCCCGGTGGAACAGAGGGATCCAGACCTCTTCGCCCGTTTTCGGGTGAACGATGAAGACCTCGTCCGGGCGCTCGCGCGGGCGATAGTGCTCAACCTTCAGGGCGCCGAAGATGTGTTCCTCACGCTGCAGCCACTCCCAGGCGACCATGGCCGCCGTCCCGAGCGAGGGGTGCCCCACTGCGTCGCAGCCGGCGACAAAGGCGAGCAGGTCGTCGTAGGTCCCGGTTGGCGTGACCTTAGACACATCCTTCAGGCCCATCCGGCTGAACGGGTTCTGCTCGGGCACGATCGACGGGTTGCCGCGACGAACCACGTTCCAGGCCCGCCGGCACGACTTCATGGCGTGGTTCACGGTGGTGCGCCGTTCCCGCTCGATCATGACGGGCGCGCCCTTTGCATCAAGCTTCGGCGCGCCACCCACCTCGATCACTGCCTCGCTGACGATCAGCAGCTTGCCGAACAGGCGATCGACGGCATCGGTGCTGATGCCGCGCAGGGCGAGCGCGCCGAATCGTCGGCCATCCTTCAGCGCGTAGTTGCCGACCAGCGACAGCCCGAGCTCGTGGTTCTTCCTCTGGCTGCGTCCGAGCTTCGTGTACTTCTCGGACGCCTTGTACGTGGCCGCGAGCCAGTCGAAGGTCCCGACGGCGACGCGATCGGGAACAAGGTCGGAGCGTCCGGCAGAGCGCCACGAGTCGAACAGGTTCAGCAGGACGGTCTCGGCGCGGTGACAGGCTGCGTCGTAATCGGTCCCAAGCGCCTCGTTCGCGAGAGGGCAGCCGTTCGCCTTGGCCCAGGTCGGCACTTCAAAGAAGTGCCCCCAGGTGTTTGCGCCGGCCAGCCACTTGCGGCGGACGTACCGCGGGAGCTTGAGGCGAACCGGATTGCGCATCAGATCAGATCGGCCACATTGTCGCTTGCAGCCTCAAGCTCTGCGATCTGGTGCCGCCGTGCAATGAAAAGCCGGCAGGCCTCGAGCGCCCAGATTGGCTCGCGCCCCCGGCCCGACCCGCGCATGGCTGTCGGCCGCGGGGCTTCACCGTCGGAGACGCGGCGCACGAACTCTCGCGTGTCCCGGCAATCGAAGTAGGCCGCGGCCACGTCCGCGCGCATGACCCCGGGCCATGCGCCGTGCGGCGGGTATCGAGCAGGCGCCGTCCTATCCGCCATGGCCTCCCGCTCTTCCTCGGGCGGCGCGCGCCGCCTTCGCCTCGGCGATGACCTCCTGGAGCGTCTCGCCGGCGATGCGGCGCCAGCCGGTTCCATGCTCGAGCACCAGGCGGATCAGCCAGTCTAAGATGAACGCCTGCTCCTCCTCGCACTTGTTCCGGATCTCGGCTCGGCCGGCATCGCGGAAGGCGTGCGCCATAGGGCAGGTCACGAAGTTCATCATCCCGAGGACCTCGCGCAGATCATCCGTCATCGCGGTCGGGTAGATCAGATCAGCCATGGTCGGCCTCCGGGATCGGCGGGTGCGGGAACGTGCGCTCGCTGGCGTCGCCGGTGGCGCGCAGGATGCCGCGGGCGAGCTCGCGCGCCTCGGCACGGTCGAGGCCGAGCGTCAGGGTGACAGGCCCGCCATCGAGCACGAGGCCGATGGTCAGACCGATGCCGCCCTCCACGGGGGCCGCGTCGATCGTCCAGTCGCTGCCGTGGCGTAGCGTGAAGCGGAGCGCGGTCATGGGTGCGCGCCTC
>NZ_CAXTHR010000035.1:12420-32800 GCF_964244095.1 uncultured Methylobacterium sp.
CCAGTCGCTGCCGTGGCGTAGCGTGAAGCGGAGCGCGGTCATGGGTGCGCGCCTCGGACTTCAGCCGCCACGTTGATGAGGGTGCGGAGCGAAGCCATCGTCACACCATCCCCAGCGCCTGCATGTAGAGATCGAGGATCGCCTCCTCCTCCTTGCGCTCCGCATGGTCCTGCCTGCGGATCCGGAGGATCTCGCGGACGGCCTTCACGTCGAAGCCTCGGCCCTTGAGCTCGGCAAAGACGTCCTTGATGTCGCCGGCGAGGCCGGCCTTCTCCTCCTCGAGGCACTCGATGCGCTCGATGAACTGGCGCAGCTCGTCGGCCGCCACGCCCTCCGAGGACGATGCGTCGCCGGCGGCCGGCCTCGCTTCCGCAGTTCCGCTCATCGATGGGCGTCCTTCTCCAGGCGTTCGCGGCCGTCGTGCTCGGGGTCGATCGCGGCGCGCAGCCCAGGGTGACGGAACCAGCCGGGCATGAACTGGCAGGAGCCGCACAATGGGATCTCCGGCACCACCGGTGAGGTGATCAGCACGATGTGCCGGCCACACTCGCCGCACTCGAACTCCGCGCAACGGAAGGTGCCATCGGTGCTCACGCGCGGACCTCGGGCATCTCGTCGTGCTCGACGCCGTCGAGGCTGCGGCCGGCGATCCGCTTCCCGTACCGCACGAGGGTCAGCGGCGGCCCGAGCGCGTCGTCGTCGCGCGTCGGGATCGCGAGCTTGATTGTCCGCGAGCCAGGCATGAGGAGGGTCTGGATTTCGCCGCGGTAGACACGCCGGGCTGACACGTCGACCGAGAACGGTGCGTCCGTCCCCCACTCGCCCCATTGCTTGAAGAAGAACGGCAGGCTGGCCCCACGGCACTGATCGCGCAGCACCCGGAACCAGTCGGGGTGCGCCGGCTCGGCATCGCGGCCGGACATGCCGCCCGCGATGACCTGGGCGCGGCGGCCGAGCGCCAGGAAGTCGTCGGGCAGGTTCAGCGGCCCGATCGCCGGCTCGTACGAGAGAAAGATCGTGAAGCCGAGGGCGGCCAGCGTGCGCATCGCCGGCCAGCGCGCGTTGAACTCCGGCTGGCGTTCTGCGGAGAAACCCAGCCAGACGTTGGTCGGACGATCCGGCCACCAGCGCGGGCCCTCCATCCAGTCGTAGGCCGGGTACGCGGCGCCGGCGGGCGGCGCGCCCATCGTGTCGAGGTAGTCCGCGAAGAGCCCAGAGCGGCCGCTCGAATGGGCGGCCCGGACATCCAGTGGCCCGTTCGCCATGATGATGTCGCCGTCCTCGGCCTCGACGTCCTGCCAGCGCCGGACGAAGTCGAGCATGACCTCGGGGCGCTTGGTGAGCAGCTGCAGGATGTGCCGACCCGCGACCCGGTAGGCCGTCATCCAGACGCGCATCGCGTAGCCGAGCGACCGCGCCTCGTGGAACAGGTCGCTCATGTCGCCGACGAAGATCAGCGACGGCCGGCCGGGACCGAGGATCGGTGCCCGCGCCCCGCGCCAGCGCAGGGGCCACGTCCAGGTCGGATGGTCGAACGGCAATGCGGTGAGGCGCCCGTTGAACACCGGCTTGCCCTTCAGGCGAGTCGTGGTGCCTGCGTAGAGCGGATGCGTGTACAGGCGGGTGCCAGCGAGTTGCTGCGCGTAACAGGGCCCACAACCCGCGCTGCGGATCGAGCAGCCGCCGATCGTGTTCCAGGTCGCGTCGGTCCATTCGATGGGACTGGGGCCGCTCATGGGCGTCGCTCCTTGCGCATCGGCCGCCGCACCTTCGCGGAAAGCCGGGCGATCGCGGCTTGCCGCACGTCCTCCCAGGCGGCCTCGTGGTCGACCACGCTGCACCCGCCCCGCCGATCGGGGCACAGCCGGTGGCCGATCAGGGCGATGCGGCAGAAGCCGCCGACGTCGCGGGGACAGCCATCAGCCATGGGCGTGCTCCCGGCCGTGAATGCACGCAGTACACAGGTCATCGGCAGCCCACCCGCAGCCTTCGACGCAGGCGTCGTTCTGCGAGCAGCCGCAGGCACGGCAGACGCCGCCGAGCAGGGACGGGATGCGGGGGATGCCGAAGCGTGCGGTGGCGAACGCTCCATCGGGCAGCGCCTCGAACACCGTCGCTTCGAGTTCGCCCATCAGGAGGTTGTCCGACGAGCTTGCGACGCGCGTCAGGACAGGCGGCAGCGCGCTTTCCGGCCCAGGGCCTTCCAAGTCGATCAAGTGCCACGCGAGCACCACCTCAAGCGCGATCGCGCCGATGCGGGCCTGAACTTCTGGGTCAAGCTTCGCCCAGGCCTCTGCGCCGTCGAAGCGCTCGAGCGCCGGGAGCGCCATGGCGGCGTGCTCAGTCATTGCCCTTGTCCTTCATGGCTTCGTCGCGGGCGCGGTTGAGCTCGGCCATGGCGTCAGTCGAGCCGCCGAGGCGGTCGGGATGCCGCTCGCGGGCAAGGCGCTTGAATGCGGTGTCGATCCGCTCGGGGCTTGCGGTCCGCTCGATCTGCAGGACCTCCCACCAAGCCACCTTCGCTGGCTCCGGCAGGGCAATCAGACCCTGGAGCGTTGCGCGCACGAGGGCCAGCGTGCCGTGCCGCAACTCGGTGCGGCGCGCCTCGAGCACGTGGTGGATCGCCTGCAGGTTCGCGGCCGGTTTCGTGTAGCGGTCCACAGGGATGCAGACTTGGATGCCGTCCCAGCTGAACCACGCCGCGACGCCGGGATCGGCCGGCACCGCCGTGCCGAGCGTCACGTTGGACGACAGCACGATGCCCGAGACCGGCTTGCGGCTGTCACGGCCGAACAGCTTCAGGCTGGTCTCGACGTTGTCGAGCGCGGCCGGGAGCGATGTGCGGAACGACCCTGTTTCCCGCGTTCTGGAGCGCGGGATGTGGTTCGGCCATGAAAGCGGATATGCGCTCGTCATGCGAAACCCTCGATCCAGGTACGCACCTGATCCGCCGTCTTGCGGAACATCAGGCCATCGGCCGCCAAGAACTTCAGCAGGTGCACGTCGTAGAGCGGCCGCTCCCACTTCCCGAGATCGCTGATCATGGAGGCGACAGCACCGGGTGGATCGCCCCGATCCAGGAGCTCCAGCGCGCGGCTCTTGCACCAGGCGAGGTGCTCGTCCTGAGTGCGGGTCATGCCGCCCTCACGCTCGTCGCCTGGGTCGGCCGCACGCCGCGTTCGGCCAGCACCTCGAGGTCGGGGATCATCTCGGTCCGGATCTCGTGGCGGGCGTATTCCCAGCCCGGCAGGCATGCGTGCTGATAGCGGCGGCCGTCGATGTGGGTACCGCTGATCCGGGTAAAGCCGGGCAGACCGGACCAGGACACGTGCCACTCGCCGCGGCGCGGTCGGCCGTAGTCGATGTGCATGCGCTGGGGCTCGCCCATCGTGGATGGGTCGGCGATCGCAGCCCGGAGCGCCCGCGCGGCAGCCGCGGCGTCGGCCCGCTCGGGCATGGTCGGGGTCGGCAGGGGCTTCGCGGCGCGGGGCATCAGGCGGTCCTTGCCGCGATGGCGAGCGCGTCGGCCGCCACAAGCGGCTGCCAGCGGATCAGCGCGCCCTGGAAGTTCTCGATTCCAGGATGCTCGGCCGCCCAGAAGGCTGCCATGTCGGCGGCCGTCTCGAACCCGTCTGCCCGGGCGAAGCGGGCCATGCTGGACGGCGCGAGCTGGATGCCGTCGACGACGACGAGGTCGCACGCGGCCGGCCATGAGAACACCATCAGGATCGGCATGACCGCGATGCAGGGCGGCGTCGCAAGCAGCCGACAGGCCTTCGTGCGCATGCCGGTGAAGAGCTGGAGCTGCTCGCCCGGGCGGGCGTGGCGCGACCGGCCCGCGCGCTCGGCGCGGATAGTCTGCGCCTTGGTGCCTGCGAGGATCGGGGCGGCGAAGCGGGCCTTGAAGCTGTAGGCGACCATTAAGCGGAGGCCTCCGCCAAATTCGACGTCACTGCGCGCGGGCGGGGCTGGCGCTGTAGGAAGCCCAGCTTCGAGGCACGGCTCGCGATCCCACCGACCGGCCGGCCGAGCTCCTTTGCGATCAGGCGGACGGGCATTTTCGCGGCGTAGAGCTGGCCGAGCCGCCGATCCTCGTCCGCCTTCCACAGCGGCTCGCCGCGGTGGAACCCCATGCTGGCAGCCATCTTGGCGATCGACGTCCGGCCGCGCTCGTATCCGGCCGCCGCCAGCTGATCGATCACCTGCTGATGCGTTGCACCGGCCTTCAGGGCTTGATGCACGATGCGCCGCTCTGGCTCGGACCAGGTCCGGACCCGGCCGCCGGAGATCCCGAGCGCGATCGCTCGCATCTGGATCGCCCCGCGGTTCCGGACGAAGCCGGCCTCAGCCAGGCGCAGCCGGATCGCAGCCAGGGTGGCGCCGTCTTCGTAAGCGCCTGCGACGATCGCATCCTCGGGTGGCGACCAAGGGCTGGCCGCGCGCGTGTTGGTGAGGCCGATCGTGTGCGCGCGGGTGGAAATCGCGGACAGGCTCCGCTCCCGGAAGCCGGCGGCCAAAAGCTCGACGCGGAGTACGGGAAGCGTGGCATCACGAGCGAACCCGGCCCGGACGATCGCGTCCTCGGCGGCCTGCCAGCCCCGCGGGTGGGCGGGGCGTCCAGGTGATGGCGCTGGCGGTGCCGGCGCCATCATCACGGGCAACATCTCGCCGATAGCCGCTGCGATCACAGCGCGCCCCGCCGGCGTCAGGCTGTAGCCGCAACCGGGACGAACTTCGATCGCGATCCCGAGCGGTTGAAGCTTGGTGCGCAACGCACCGACCCAGCATCGCGCATCGACGTCGATCGAGAGGGAGGCCGCACCCTCGACCCACAGGATCATCGCCTCCGAGCTGACATGCGACCCCCTCGCCGCGTAGAGGGCAGCAAGGATTCCGGCGTCCCGGGGCTTCAGCTTCCAGGCCGCCGGGAAGGCCATGCGAGGCGCGAACGCTGCCCGCATCTGGCGGATGGTTTCCTCGAGTTCGGAGATGCGATCGCGCAGCGCGGCCGTCACAGCGAATACCCCTTCAGGTCCTCGTATGCGCGGATCATCCCAACCGGATCGGCGGCCGCGATCGCGGCCTGGGCGGCGTTGAGCGAGCGCTGCATCATGCCGGCGGCCAGGAAGCCGAGCGGGACGGCGCGGTAGATCGGGATCAGCTTGGCGACGCGCTCGATCTCGCGGGGGAGCGCGGCGGCGAGGGTGTGGGGGTGGGATCGTCCGATCATGCGGTCGATGCCTTCGGCCGGAGACCGAAGCACCCACGCCAGTGAGACAGCGCGGCCGAAGCCGCCCGCGCGTCCCGATACCCGAACCGGCCTGCGACCGCGTTGCGGTCGACGTCGCCGGCATCCCAGGCCGCGTGCATGGCCTCGAAACGCCGCCGCTCCGCCCGTCGCGCGCGATGGCGGGCGCCGCGCTCCTCCGACAACACGTCGGCGACCGCGCGCTCCGGAGCGCCGAGGAATTCGGCGGTGGCGCGGGTGTCGAGGCCGGCGTCGAACCACCAGAGGATGCGCTGGCGCAGACGCGCGTCGTGGAGGCCGATCCCGCTCATCGGCCGGCCTCGTCGAGGAGGCGTGCGGCGCGCTCGCACAATTCCGGCCGGAAATGGCTGAGGCGGAGCTCCAGCGGCGGGCCGCCGTCGGGCCCGGCGCCGGGCAGCGTGGTCATCGGATCGTCGAGGATCGCGGCCAGGAGATCTGCGAGACGCTCGACCAGGGCGGTCCGATCCGTCGATGGCTTCACCGCCGGGGCAAGCCGGTCGACATGGCCGGCGATAAAGCTGGCCTCCGGAGCCGGAACCCGAAACCACGCCGCCGCGGCGGCGCAGGCCTCGGCCAGGGAAGCCGGCTCGACGATGCGCGTGCGCCAAGCCCGAAAGCTGAAGGCCTCCCACTTGAGGATCGCGCCGGCGGCGTCGACGGCGGCGGGGGTGAGCAAGCACACGACGAACCCGTCGATCTCCAAACCGATGGAGCCGTCCGCGTGGGCCACGTACCAGGTCGGGGTGCTGGCACGGGGTGCGTCGACGATGCGGAGTGCGGGACGCTGGGGCGCGGGCATCATGGGCGCGACTCCGTTTCGGTCCATTCCGGGATCTCGCGCAGGGTCTGAAGCAGCCCGCGGACGCGCCCGGCGAGCGCGGGCGTCAGCGGCATCGCGCGTTGCGCGAAGAGCTGCTCCAGCACCGCGATCGCGGCCTCGGCGATCACTGGCGCGTCGGGCTCGTGCGGCTCCGGCCAGCGGCCGGCGGCGAGCAGCACCACCGGCGGCGCGGGACGGTCCGTGCTGTCGGCGCCCGGTGGGTAGCCGAGCTGGTCGAACACCCGCGGCGCCCAACTGCGGGGCATCGCGGCCCAGAGCACGAGCTCGCGCGGCTGGCGCGGCGCGATCGCCACGAAGCTCGCGAGGAAGGCGGGGATGCGGGTCATGGCTGGGGCGCCTCCGCCAGGGCGCGCGACACGGCGACGAAGGCGGCCCAGAGCTGCTGCGCCGCATCCTCGTCCAGCGCCGAGGCGGCGACGCTGGCGGCCCAGACCGCGGCGCTGGGCCGGCCGGCCCGGTCGCGGGCGAGGATGACGAGGGTGCCGGCGCCGAGTTCCAGGCCGAGGAGCGAGGCGTCGGAGGACCTGAGCGGGCCGCGCGCGCGGGGAACCGGCGGCGCGGCCTCGATCGCCGCGGCGGCTTTCAGCGCCGCGCGCGCATCCTCCACCACCTCGGAAAAGAGCCGCTCCGGGAGGATGTCGAGGACGTTGTCGACCGGTGTCGCACCGCCCCGGCCCTCGCGGGCGTTGGCGATCGCCGCGGCGGCCGCGGCGACGCCGGGCGGGAGCAGGTGGCTCGCGTTGCCCATGTCAGGCGCCCACCGCTCTGGGGGTGTGGGCGTGGCAGGACGCGGTGAGATCGGGGCGCTCCGACAGCACCGGTCGCGCGATCCTGCGGCTGACGCCCGAACCGGCATCCTGCGTCGGCACGTGGCCCGGCATGAAAGCGGGACGGTCGGGCAGCGGCCAGCGACAGAGTCCGTAGGTTTCCGGGAGGTCGCCGGCGGGATCCGGCTTGTCGTCGTAATGCCGGCAGGTGAGGCAGATGGCGGCCATGTCAGGGCACCTCCGTGGCGGCGGAGGCGCCGCCCTCGGCCGGCGCGCCACCGCACGTCGGGATGCACGACCCCCGATGGGCCTCGACCAGCGCGACGATGCCCCGGAAGCAGAGCAGGTCGCGCTCGGCTTCGGCCTTGTCCTCCAACGCCCCGTGCAACCGCGGATCGAAAAACCGCGCGATCGGCTGGTCCAAGAGGTCGGCGACGATCTGCAGCGCGCTCGCGCTGATGCGGTTCGTGCCGGCCTCGTATTTCTGGAGCTGGGCGGCGGAGACGCCGATCGCCTCGGCCACGGTGCGCTGCGTCAGGCCCGCGGCGCGGCGGTAGGCGCGGATGAGCGCGCCGATGCGGATGTCGGCGGCGGTGGCGGCCAGGCCGGCCATCTCAGCGGCCCTCCCGCAGCAGGTCCGGCAACGGCGGCGTCTCACCGTCTTCGCCGAGCTCCCACTCGAGCAGGAGCGCCCGGCGGACCTTTTCGACGTAGTGGGCCCAGACGGTGCTCCCGGCGTGGGCCCAACGTTGGTCGAGCGTCCAGCGAACGAGGAGCCGCGAATCCTCCTCGGCCTCGGCACGGGTCCGGACAGGACGGCGCATCCCGAGCCCGGATCGCGTCGGCCATCCACCGATCGCGATGCCCTCGCGACGCGCGTTCGACGGGTCGAACACCTGGCCGAAGAACGAGCACAGCATGTGGTCGAAGCCGAGCACGATCTGCAGGTTCGGCCGGTCGAGGATGACGTGGCGGCTCATGTCAGCATGCCTCCCGATCAAGGGACGCCACGTCGTCGAGGGCGGCCAGCATGATGAGCCGCACCTCGACGCCGTGCCGCGATCGCGGATGTCCGAACTGCTCGGTCACGCGCTGGGCGATTTCGCGGAGATCGACGCCGGCCTCGCGCAGGCCGAGGATGAACCGGTCCTCGTCGGGGCCGTAGCCCTTCCGGCCGGAGCCGTTGGGGCGATCGACCGGTATGCTGTGCCGCCGTGTCGGCTGGACGAGCCCGAGGCGGTACAGGAACCAGCGCACGGTCGCGGGATGCTTCTCCAGCTTCCGCGCGATGGCGCTGGACTTCACGCCCTTCTCCGCCAGGGCGACGATGCGCTCGTGATCCTGTTCGGACAGGCCGCCGGGTTTCACGGCATACGAGAGCGTGCCCATTCAGCGGCCCTCCCGCTGCACGTGCGAGAGCGCGATGCAGCCATGGCCGCCGGTGACGTAGACCACCGGCGTGTGGCCGGAGAGAACCTGGGCCGGGTAGCGGATCTGGACCGCCTTCGGCTCGCCCTCGATCGGGCCCGGCCAGACCTTGATGGTGTCGCCGACGGCGTGCCGGTCGTTGAAGGCGGCGCACTCGCGGTGCATCGCCCGCACGGCCATGAATCCCGGCTTGCGCTTCACGACACGCACCCCGCGGGTTCGGGGCCATAATCCGGGAGGTCGTGGGCCGGCATCAGGCGGGGGCCGGCGCGGTCCATCACCAGGACGATACGGCTGGCGGCTTCCGCCGTGCGCGCGGAGAGCGCCGCGATGGCCGGCATGCGGTCGATCCAGCCGACGACGACGACGCAGTCGCCGCAGGCGAGCCCGCTGTCGGGGACGACGATGCGTCCGGCGAGGGGATGTTCGCGCGCATGGGCCATGTCAGAGGCCCTCCGCCGGGAGATGAGAGCCGTTCTCCGCCGGGAGATGCCAGATCACGCCGCCCGGCAGCAGCACGAAGCGCTGGCCGTCGCGCGGCGCCTCGCTCTCGCCAAGGCCGGAGCGGCACCCGGCATCACACCGGACGAGGCGCGGGCCGTCGCGCTGGATTTCGCTCGCCGCGCGCTCCGCGCGGCGGCGTGCTGCGAGGTAGGGCTCGATGCGATCGAGGGTGGCGCGGGCGAGCTCGGCCGCGCCCTCGTCGCGGCGGCCGGCGATGGTGGCCAGCGCCGCGAGCAGCGCGGCCTCGCAGTCGGCGGCGTCGCGCGGGACGCCTTGCTGCGGGTCCTGACGGCGCTCGGCGGCCAGGACCGCCCGGAGGGCAGACGGCAACGGCGAGGCCGCGTGGTGGTCGGCGTGGTCCCTCATGACAAGGCTCCGTCGAAGGTGCGGCGAGCGGCGGGCCCAAGCCCGCCCCGTTTCAGGCGGTCGCCCTCAGGAAGCTGCGGCGGCATATCGTTGGTCTCACGACGCGCGGGATGACTTGGAAGAGCTTGCTCTAGACACTGAAATCGGCCACGCGGTGCGCCGGGTCTTGCGCAGTCCGTGGAATACCGAATTCCTTCAAGGTCGAAACAATCGGCAACAGCTTTGCCGGCAACCTGTGTTGTGGAACCGGACGCCTCAGCAGCAAGTTGTTCTTTTAACCGCAGGAACTTAAGCGGCCGACGCGTTGAGGAACCGCCGTCATGCACGAGAACACGCTGACGGAGACTGCGACGGCTAGACCGCCCGCGAACTGCGCCGCAGGCGGCCTCCACCCCGGCATACGGGTCAGCGAGCCCCGGCGCCGGCCGGTCCGCGATCCTTGAGACGGACGGCGCCGGTCCTGGACGGGATCGGCGCGGCGGGTACGCGGGGGCCGTTCGGGCGGCGGGCGGGCGCATCGGCTCAGGCCATCGCGAGGCAGGACCCCTGCCCGCTGATGCGCAGGAGGCGGAAGGTGCGGGTCTCGATCAGCGGGATCGCGGCGACCAGCGCCGCGACGGTGCAGCCTATGCGCTCCCGCAACCATTCGAGGCGGACCCGCACCATCGGCCCGGCGTACCGGAGAAGGGCGCGGGCGGCGGCGGCGATCTGCCTAGGGGTCTTGTGCATGAGCGGCTCCATCGCGCTTGGCGATAGAGACACGTTACATAAAATATGAACTATGACAACCTGATTTCATGAAATATGAAATATGATCGCTCGTAGCCACGGCGGGAGGGCAATTTGTGAAAATACGATGTTCACTATTTGTTCTATAACGGGAAAATCATGGGAAGGGAAAGACGATGTCAGCACAAACAGAAGAACACGACGAGTTGCTTTGGAGGCTTGCTATGCAACTTTCAGCGCAACTACCTGTCGATCTCGCGGACAAACAAGTCGTCATAAGATATATCAATGCCTTGTCCCTGCCGCATGCAAAGGCCAAGTTTCTACTTATACAAGACGGTCCGCAGGCCGTTATCAATCCTGATTTCAAACTCCGGGCCGTTTGAAACGGAGGTTGTGCTACTTCTTCATCATCAAGCCTGGCACTTCGCCGCCAGGCCGAAACCGCTTGTAGGTGATCGCGCAAAATTGGCCGACGCCGATCTCTCCCATCGCCGCTTCTAATTTCTCCTTTGCCTCATCGAACACCTGCTCATATGGCGGCTTTGCTATGTTGACCCGCTTTTCCACAATCATTGCCATCGGATTGAGGATGTCGACGACATAACCGTCACACCACTTGGCAGCAACCGATAATGCCGCGAAGTTTTCCACCAAAGGCTTGTTTGGCAGAGATTGCGCAGTAGCGACGTCAAAAGTCGACAGAAGCGCCATGAACGCCGGACAAAACCACCGCATCAAAGAGCTCCTCGAAGGATTTGTCAGCGCGGTTTCAGGCTGAGCGTTTCAGCCTCTTGGCGCGAGCTTCCTGGATTTTGATACGCGCATCGCCTTCCAGCTTGTGCTCGAGGCCAACCAGCAGCCAGTCGATTGAGACGCCATAGGTCCGGAGGATCGCCACCGCGCCCTCGCGCGACACGAACTGGCTTGCCCGCCAGTTGGCAACAACCTGCGGTGTGACACCGATTCGGGACGCGAACCTAGTTGGCGAATCATCGAACGCCTCCATGACGAGGTTCAGCCGGGCAGCAACAGCCTCTTGTGAGGTGTCTATGGCGTGCAGGGGGTCGCGCATGGGCGGAATCTTACCGTCCGCACCGGAGATTCCGCTATGAAGCATTCATGAAGCCTTGCGCGTTACATATTTTATGAATTAAGTACGTTGCATGGGACGTACGGTCATCTCGGTAACGGAAGCGATCACCGCCTTGGGCGGAACGAAGGCGGTCGCCAACTTGCTCGGCAGCAAGCAGCAGGCGGTCTCCAACTGGCGACGAACCGGCTTTCCGGCGAACACTTACGTCGCACTTAGTGAGGCCCTTCGGCATGTAGGCGTCGAAGCTCCTCCCTCCCTCTGGGGTATGGCCGAGCCGCGCCAAGCCGAGACGCCTCCGCTCCGCCCTACGTCCGGGAAGGCCGCGTGATGCGTGAATGCGAGTTCCTGTCCTGCGAGCCGATCCCGCACGGCTTCCGGCGGTGCGAGCGCACCACGCGCGTCGATGAGTACGTCGTGGAGATCGTCGTCGAATCCACGGGCGACCTCATCCATATCTGCGAGCGGTGCCTCGACTACCGGGTCGATCAGCTGCGCCGCAGGTTCGGTGACCTGGCCCTGTCGCGTCCGGAGGCCCAACTGCTGGTGGACGCGCTGACACGCCTCCTGGCCACCCCGCCCTTCGGCGGCGAGGCCGCGCGTGTGGCGGACGGTGGTGGCCTCGCCGCAGGGCTCCGTGAGGCGGCCGGGGACATCCGGGCGGTCCGCGATGATGCGGGGGGGGAGGGCTAGGTGCCGTTCCTCAAGATTTTTTCGGCTGCATCGAGCAGCGGTTGCGCGGCATCCGAATCCGGGTCCTCTGCGAAGACCTGCGCGTGCAGGTCTGCGTACTCGCGCCGCAGGGTCGCTCGCAATCCGGGATGGGCGCCTTCCAGATGCTTGAGCAGAAGGCCAAGCAACATCGCAGCCGCCGCGCCGCGCGCGATTGATCGGACGTGCGCGCGATCCTTGCTGTCGTTCGTCGGCATTTCCAGCTCCATCGGTCTTCGCACTTCCGATGGTAGCGGGCCGGGCGAGGCTGTCGAGCGTCAGGCTCTGCACCTCGCCCGTGCTTGCGCGACGCACGTCGCCCCGGCTCAGTCGACGGACGTGCCCGGCGGGATCTGCGCCAGGACCGCGCGCACGCTGCCGGCGAAGCGCGCGGCGTGCTCCGGCATCGCAGCCGCCACCGCCTCGAAGAACCGTGTCGCTTCCGGGTCCGACGGGTCGGTGTCCGGCGGCATGTCGCCGACCTCCTCCACGAAGGTCGTGAGTGCCGCTTCCCGGCCGGCGGCCGACATCGGCAGCAGCGCGCGCGTCATCAGGTACGCCACCGCGTGCCGCAGCACCTCGACCTCGGCCGTCGTCCCCACGGCGAAGGCGAACGTCTCGTCCGAATCCATTTCCAGCTCCATCGGTGGTGTTGCGATCCCGATGGTAGCGGCGCAGGCGGGTCCGGTGAGCCCCCTCCCCGGCCCGCTCGCGTCCGTCCTGTTCCCGACCCGTCATGCGCGGGTCCATCAAGCTTCGGCCGGCGCTTCCGCGCCCGGCCGTCCCGAGGCCCATGGCGGGCGTTTCCTCCCCGGACTGGCCGGAGCCCTCGGGCTCCGGCCTCTTTCGAGGGCCGGCTGATGCCCGCCGACCAAGCCCGTTTCCTGGCGCTCGGCTGCGCGGCCGTCGCCGCGCTGCTCGCCGATCTGCGCCCAGGCCTCGATGCCGAGCCGGTCGCCTGCGCGATCTGCGGCCGGATCGCCGCCGGGCTGCTCGTGGCGGGATGCGGGTTCCTGCTGCTCGCCCAGGCCGACCTGTCGCGCGTGCCCGCGGCGGCGCCCGGCGCGCCCGTCGTCGCGGCCGCCTTCGCGGGAGCACGGTGAGATGGGGGGCGTGATCCTGCTCGCCCTTGCGGCCGCGCTCGCGCTCTTCGCCCTCACCGCCGCGGTACGTGCCTTTGAGCACCTGGCCGGGCGCGATAACGTCCACTTCGCCTTCCACATCGTCACCGCGTCGTCCTGCGTCGTCAGCGCGATCCTGCTCGTCGACATGGCGATCGGGCGGCTCGCATGACCCGAGCCGCCCGCGCCTCCGCTCACGCGCCTGACAGCTTGCCGGCCCCGGCGCGTGATCCTGCTCTGCACTGTGGCAACCTCCCGATTCTCTCTCCGTGCTGCGATGCGCCATCGAAGCACGGAGTCGGCCCGGGATGTTCCACAAGTCGTGGGAGAGTTGTGTGAGCGCGGTGGCTATGCAGCTCAACCGCTCGGCCAAAGCGGTCCAGGGCCTGGAGCGGATCGGGGCGCACTACGCGCCTGCCGGCAACATCAAGGCCCGGGTGCGTGCGGCCCACCTGCACACCGGCCTGCCCTACAGCCGCACGCGCGAGCTCTGGTACGGCCGCGCCCGCCGCATCGCCGATGCCGAGCTCGCGGCGATCGAGGCCGCCCTTCCACCCGACACCGCGGAGTTCAGCCTTGCCTTCGTTCGGTCGGTGGAGACTCGCGTGGCCGCACTCCTGGAGGAGCTGGCGGCGGTTCGGGCGCGCTGCGAGGCCGAGCTCGCCGCCCGCGCCGACCGGTCCGCAGGAACGCAAGCGGCGGACGGAGGAGGCGATGCGGTTGATCGACCATAGCATCCTCACCCTGCAGGAGGCCGAGGCCGCGGCTGCCGACCTCAAGGCGCGCGCCTACGCGATCGCGCCCTGGCTCGTGAACGACGCCGTCGCGTCTCGGCGCCCGCGCATGGTCGACGGCACGGACGGAGCGCAACGCTGATGGCGGCCAAGCTCACCGCCCTCGGCGGAACCCCCTACCAGCCGCCGGTCTACCGCTGCTGCCGGTGCCGGGCCTATGCCTGCCGCGGCTACCCGAACGACGTCTGGTACTGCGGCCCCTGCGTGCCGCCGGGCCTGCGCTTCCCGTGGGAGGCCGGGTACGCCGCGCCGGAGCCCGAACCGGCCCTGCCGGTGCCGGGCGCCGCGCCGCCCGCGCAGGCCGCCCTCGACCTCCTGCCCGGATCCGCGCCGGTATGAATCCCGGATCGCCCCCCCCCGCGCCGTCCCCACCTCCCGTCCGTCGAATCAAGAGCGTGCGATGCGTAGCCCGAGGCCGTGGCTGTTGAGCGAGGTCGCGGCCGCCGCGCGGGCGATTCTGGCGCTGGAGCGGGAGGCTGCGCGGGCACGAAGAAGCGCGCGATGGATATGTCGAATCAACACATCCATGCCGGCCACGGAGGCTATCGCTCGGCGCTGGGGGAAGGCCCGTTTCTGGCTCGAATGCCTCTTGAAGGCAAGCGACGCCGCCGCGGCCGAGCCTGAACGATTCGGCGCCGTCATCGGATTCCTGGATTGCGGCGGAGCGCCCAACGTCGCCTGGGGGTGGATTCGTGAAAACCAGACCCGTGCAGCGGGCGATCTCACGCCGCTTCCGCCGGGCGGAGCCTGCGGTGCCGTCCTTACGCCGACGTGGAGGCTCGCCGACGTCGCCGTCGCCGGCCGCGCGCTCCTCGACGCGATCCGCGAATCCGGCGCCCCCGTGCCCGGAATCCGGTACATCGACCCGGCGCGGCGGCGCATGCAGGCGCTGAACCACGTCGCCGCGCTGTGGGGCCAGCGCGGCGACTGGCTGCAGAAGGTCTTCGACGTCGCCGAGGCCGCCGAGGCCGACCCGGACCGCTTCGGCTTCCTGGTCGACACGATGAATCGCGCCGGCCGGCCGCAGGCCGCCTGGACGCGCCTGGGCTCGCTCCTGGACGAGCAGCGCGTCGGCTTGCTCGTGCCCACGCCCGGCCGCTTCCACACCCTCGTGATCGACGTGCCCTGGCAGGAGGACAACATCTCCGCAGCCTCGGATCACGGCTACGCGCAGATGCCGTTCTCAGAGATCCTGGGGCTGAAAACGCAGATCGATGCCTGGGCGGCCGACGACTTCTGTCACCTGTGGTTCTGGGCCAAGAACAACACCACGGGCTTGGCCCACAAGGCGATCGAGCATTACGGCTTCGACTTCAAGATCTCGCACATCTGGACGAAGCCGATGGGCCGCGGGCGCTACGCCCGCAACTCGCACGAGACGGTCCTGTTCGCGGTGCGCGGCGGCCGGAAATGCAAGGACGCCTACCGCGGCACCCGCACCGACCATCCCTGGCCGCGTCCGGACGGGCCGGAATCGTCCAAGCCCGAGGGTTTCTACGCGATGGTGCGGGCGCTCTCCTACGGCCCCTACGGCGAGGCGTTCCAGCGCCTGCCGCGGGACGGCTTCGTCGACCTGTACCAGCCGGCGATGCCGGCAGTGCTCGAGGCGGCGGAATGAGCGCGAATCCGAAGCGCCGAAGCCTGTTCACCCTGCTGGGCGCGACAGCACCCTACGCTGAGTTGCTCGCGCGAGAGGCCGGTCGGCTGGCACGAACGGGATTCCCCCCGCCGGCGCCCCATTCGTCGCCTGGACCGGGAGCCTAGCATGGCCTCGGGAGCGCCGCCCAACAGCGTCGACTCCCCCCAGATTCGGAATCGGACTCGATTCCTAGATCGCACGGCGGGTGGGGCCCGCGATCCACTTCATCAGCACCCTGATCTCTTCCGGATACCGTGCGAACCCTTCACCGTCGCCACAGACGACGCGGTGCGCGCAGCCGCGGCCGCCGGCGCGGTGTTCGTGTTCAACCTGTCGGGCGGCAAGGACAGCGGGGCGCTGAGCCACGCCGGGATGGCGTGGCTCGATTCCGTCGGCCACCCCCGATCACGCCGGCACGCGATCCACGCCGACCTCGGGCGCGCCGAGTGGCGCTCGACGCCCGACACCGTCGCCGCGACGGCGGCGCATCTCGGCCTGCCGCTCATCGTGGTGCGCCGCGGGGCCGGAGACCTGGTCGCCCGATGGGAGAAGCGGTTCGCGAACGCCAAGGCTCGCTACGCCGACCTAGCGACGTATAACCTGATCGGCCCTTGGTCGCAGGCGAACAAGCGTTTCTGCACATCCGAGCTCAAGGCCCAGGTGATCGGTCCCGAGATGGCGCGGCGCTTCCGCGGCCAGACCGTCGTCCAGGTGCTGGGCCTGCGCCGCACCGAATCCGCGAACCGTGCCGCCACGGCGGTCTCCCAACCGGATACCCGGTTCGCCAAACTGGGAAACCGCCACGGAACTGCGATGCGGCTGTGGCACCCCGGCGTCGACTGGACGACCGACGAAGTGTTCGCCTGCCATGCCCAACACGGCATCCCGCTGCACGAGGCCTACACCGTCTACGGTTCGAGCCGGTTGAGCTGCGCCTTCTGCGTGCTGGGCTCGGCGCCGGATCTTGCGGCGGCGGCCGACGCCGCCGGCAACCGGCCGCTGTTCCGCCACCTGGTCGACCTCGAGGCGACGTCGACCTTCAGCTTCCAACCGAATCGCTGGCTCGCCGACGTGGCGCCGCAGCAGCTGCCGGCGGGCCTCGCCGCCGACATCGCTCGCGCGAAGCGCGATGCCGCCGAGCGCCGCGCGGTCGAGGGCGCGATGCCGCCGGGCCTGCGCTACTTCAAGGGCTGGCCGCCGCGGATGCCGACGCATGACGAGGCGGCGGCGATCGTCGCCGCCCGCCGCCCGATCCTGGGGCGGCACGGCCTGCCGAACCTGTTCCCGACGGCCGCGTCGGTCTCCGCGCGTTTCGAGCGGCTGCTGGCCGCGAAGGCCGCGCGCGGCGCCGCGCATGCGGTGTCCGGTCCATGATCGCCAGCCATCTCACGGGGCGCTGGCCCCTCCCGCGCGGCCCCCCTTTCTGGGGCGCGCCCCCTCCGCGCGCCCTGCGGCCCGTGCCCGTCCTCGGACCTGACCGCCACCGCCCGGTCCGCCGAGGCCGACCCGTCCCGCAAGCCGCCTCCGTCCTGATCCCGAACGCCGTCCCTTTCGGCGGGATCGGCGCAGGCCTGCGCCGCGAGCTCCCTCATCCGACCCGGACGCCGATCGCGCCAGCGATTCGGGCGACGGGTTTTCGCGCGCCCGAAACCGGACTGGTTTCGCGGCGCACCGGCGAAGCTTTGCCCGACCGAAGGCAGCCCCCCCCCATGACGATCATCAGACGCCGCCACAACAAACATTTCACGGTCATCGGAAACGAGATTTTCGCGGACGAGAGCCTGGATCTCGATGCCCTCGGGCTGCTCTGCTACCTGCGATCGCGACCGCACGACTGGAACATCTCGACCGAGCACCTGCGCCGACGGTTCGGGTGCGGCCCCGAGAAGATGCAGCGCCTGATGCGCGTGCTGATGGCCGCCGGCTGGATCGTGCGCCAGGAGGCGCCGCGCGGGCCGCGCGGGACCTATGGCGGATTCGAGTACGTGGTCCTCGACGAGCCCGAGGCCGGTGCGTCCACCGGTGAGAACAGGACGACAACCTGCGCGTCACCGGAGTCGGAAAAACCGATTGCGGTACCGGAGTCGGGTTCACCGATTCCGGCTGAACCGGAGTCGGTCGAGCCGGAGTCGGCTGAACCGGAGTCGGTGAACCCGACTCCCTACAAAGAACAGACTCTACCAAACAAAACCCCCCTTAATCCCCCCGAGGACGGGGGGACTGACTTTTCCGGGGATCGGATTTCCGAGCGGGAGGCCCTGGCGGGCAACGGGCCCGGCCGGGGCAGCGGGCGCCGGGCCCGCACCGGGCGTCGCGGCCCGGGCCCTGCCGAGCCGCCGCTTCCGCTGCCCGCCGACGCCGCCGCCCGGTTGGAGCGGCTCTGGCGCGCTTATCCCGAGAGCGGCCGGCTCGGCGCCCGGCAATCGGACGTGGGGGCCGCATTCGCACCGCTGACGCCCGGCGACCAGGAACTCGCGGTCCGAACGGCGGCCGCCTACGCCGCGAGCTGCGCCGCGAACCGGAGCCAGGCCCGCCGCCTCGACCGCTGGCTGCGTGACGGGCTGTGGCGCAACGGCGAAGCGCTGACGGCCAGGCCCGGCGCCGGCGCTACGACGCGGCAAGACCGGGTCTTCGTGCGCGACGGCTCGCCGGAATGGGAGGCCTGGGCGCGGTACCTGCGCGGACGGGGCCGTCCGATGCCGACGCCGACGACGATCGGCGGCCTCGAGGGCTGGCGCTTCGACAGCGCGATGCCGCCGGCCGCGATGGCGTGATCTGATTTTCCACCAACCGGGAAAGGTGAGCTTGAATGAACGACAAGTGGAAACCGCCGGGCAATCGCAGCCCCTACGAGGATATCGGCCGCGGCGGCGGGAAGATCATGCGGCCGGCGGAGACCATCACGCCCGAGCATGTCCAGGGATGCGGTGATCCCGCCTGCCCGATCTGCATGCGGAAGGCCGGTCGCGCCGGCGGCGCGAAGACGGGTGGTGACTCGTTTTTCAGCGCCGACGAAAAGGAAATGCTGAAGGGTCTTTTGGCGCTTAAAATCCCTTCCGGTCTGTGGCCCGTTGCCGTTGATCTCGGGTCCGTGAACGGTGGAAATTTCGCGGCGCAGTCCAACTTCCGACCCGGAGATAGACTGCAGGCCGAGGAGCGTCGTCTGCGCGAGCCGGTCGAGCGGTACCTGCTCATGGCCCGGCACGGCGTGGCCTGGGACGACGTGGTCGGCAACGAAACCGCGCGCCAGCACCTCGTCGAGGCGATCGAGCATCCCATCAAGCACCGCGAGCTCTACGCCCACTACGGCAAGAAGCCGACGAAGGGCGTGCTGCTCTACGGGCCGCCGGGTTGCGGCAAGACGATGTTCGGGAAGGCGGCCGCTTCGGTGCTGGCCGAACTGCACGGCCGGACGGACGGTGAGGCGTCCCTCCTCTCGATCAAGGGCCCGGAGATCCAGAGCCCGTACGTGGGCGTCACCGAGGAGATCATTCGTGCCGTGTTCGCCTACGCGCGGGCCTATCGGGATCTGCACAGGCACCCGCTCGTCGTGTTCATCGACGAGGCCGACGCGATCCTGCCGAGCCGCGACGGCGCCGGCCGCCGCCGCGCCATGGCCTTCGAGGAATCGAACGTCGCGACCTTCCTGACCGAGATGGACGGCCTGGAGGAGTCGGGCGCCCTGGTGATCCTGGCCACGAACCGCCCCGACGCGATCGACGCCGCGATCCTGCGCGACGGCCGCTGCGACCGGAAGATCAAGGTGGAGCGGCCGGACCGCGCCGCAGCCGGGACGATCCTCGTGCGCGCGCTGCGCGCTGTGCCGGTCGAGGTCAGAACGGCCCCGAGGATCGTCGAACTTCGGGGCGGCGACGGTTCCAGCCTGGGCTGCCATCCCAGCGACATGCGCAGGCTTCCCGAAGACGAGGTTCGGGCCGCGCTTGCCCGTGAAGCGGCCGACCTCGTCTTCGCCCCCGACGCCACGATCGCACACCTCGCCACCGACCAGGGGCCTGCGGTTCTCCGCCTCGCCGACATCGTCAACGGCGCGATGCTCGTCGGCATCGTCGAGCAGGCGAAGGGCAACGCCTTCCGCCGGGATCTCGCCGCCGGCGGGCCGCCCGGCGGGATCACCGCCCAGGACCTCGCCCGCGCCGTCGAATCCGTGGTCGAGCAGAACCGCGGGCTGAACCACCACGCCGCGGTTGTCGAGCTCGGCGAGCGGACCGGCTTCACCGCCGCCCGCGTCGTGAAGACCGCACCGGATACCGCCCCGCGCTACACGCTCGGGCCGGCTGGCGACGTCGTTCGGGTGCAGTGATGGCGAAGCGTGAAGCCGACTTCCGCCTCAACCTCGTGAAAAACGAGCCGACGATCCGGGATGCCCGCTGGGAGATCGTGGTCACAGACCTCGGCGACTTCGGGTTCAACGGCAAGCTCTGCGTCCGCCACCGGGAGCTCGGGACGTGGGACGAATGGCCCGACCCGGAATCGGACGCGCCGGTGGTCAAACGGGCCTACGATCTGGAGCACGAGGTGACGTTCCCGACGCTCGGCAAGGCCGTGGCCGCCACCCTGGTTTTCTTGTGCCGATGGGGCGCCGGCGAGGTCGAGTGGCTGGAATACGACGTGGACGGGCAGCGCTACGTCGTCGTCCAGCACACGGCGCGCGGCGTGGGCGAGCTCCACGGCTGGACGGACCGACCCGACCCGGTACCTGGCGCACCCGCAACGGAGGCCTGATGGCCGCAAGCCCCCAGGGCCCCGATCCGCCTCTCCCCGCCTGGCTCGGGCACACCCCGTCCTGGACGTCCGGCGACGTGCTGCTCTGGATGAAGCGCGCCTTCGGGACGAACCCGGGGACGCGCAGCGCGGCTGAGATCCGGCCGCTCAACTGGCCCAACGACTACCTGTCGCCGGGCGACCCGCTCTGGACCCGGAAGCGCGACATCCTGCTGGGCTGGGCCCGGTGCCGAGCCGAGAAGGAGAGCTTCAACGCGCTCTGCCTCGGGCGAGGCTGGGCCCCGAAGACGGCCTACAGGCTCCGCGACGAGGCGGCCGCTCAGATCGCGGCCGGCATCAACGCGGCGATCGTCAGGGCGCGCGCAACCGCAGATC
>NZ_CAXTHR010000036.1:0-31979 GCF_964244095.1 uncultured Methylobacterium sp.
AAGAAAATGCGACCACACAAGGAGTTAGAGCGTTTTTCGTGATCCGAAGATCATGGCAAACGCTTTAACGCGTCAGGCAGCCATGATCCGCACCGGCACCGATTTCGCCGCCGGCACCTTGCTGCGTTCGGCATGATGCCAGAGCGGGATCAACGGGTTGCACTCGGGATAGTAGCCGCCGACGCAGCCCTTCGGGATGTCGTAGGCGAGCACGTGGAAGCCGTCCACGCGCCGTACCACCTGATCGCCCGCCGCGCCGACCAGGTTGACGGTCTGCGCGTCGCGCAAGCCGAGACGGGCGATGTCGTCGCGGTTCATGAACAGCACCATGCGGGTGCCCTTCACGCCGCGGAAGCGATCGTCGTAACCGTAGATCGTCGTGTTGAACTGGTCGTTCGAGCGCATGGTGATGAGGCGCATCACATCCGGGTCGGCCTGCTCGGTGTCCGGATCGGCCGAGAGCCCGCGCGGTGTGACGAAGTTCGCCTTGCCCGTGTCGGTCTTCCAGGTCCGGTCGGCGGCCGGAATAGGTCTGCGGAAGCCGCCGGGCGTCCACATCCGGGCGTTGAAGTCCTTGAACTGGTCCGGATACGTCGCCTCGATCGCGTCGCGCACGCTGGCATAGTCGCTGCCCCAGCGGTCCCAGTCGATCCGCGGGTTCACGGGCAGGGCCGCCTTGGCGATCTCGGAAACGATGCGCGGCTCCGACAGGAGGTGCGGGCTTGCCGGTTCCGCGTAGCCCTTCGAGCCGTGGATGCAGGCGGTGGAATCCTCCATCGTCACCGCCTGCCGGCCGCCGACCTGCGTATCGATCTCGATCCGTCCGAGGCAGGGGAGGATGTAGGCGATCTCGCCGTGGATCAGGTGGTTGCGGTTGAGCTTGGTCGAGATCTGGACGGTCAGCCGCAGCTTTTGCCACGCCGCCTCCATCATCGCCGTCTCCGGCACGGCGCGGATGAAGTTGCCGCCGAGCGCCACGAACGCCTTCACCGATCCGTCGAGGATGCCCTCGCACGCCTCCACCGTGTTCAGGCCGGTCTCCATCGGCGGATCGAAGCCGTAGAGTTCCCTCAGCTTGTCGTTCGGGACGAGGCCCGGCTTCTCGGTGATGCCGACGGTGCGCTGGCCCTGCACGTTGGAGTGGCCCCGCACCGGGCAGATGCCGGCGCCGCGCCGGCCGATGTTGCCGCGCAGGAGCAGCAGGTTGGCGAGCATCTGCACGGTCTCGACACCCATGCGGTGCTGGGTCAGCCCCATCCCATAGACGCCGATCGTCGCCTTCGCGGTCGCGTAGGTCGCCGCCGCCTGCTCCATCGCGGCGCGCGGCAGGCCGGAATACCGCTCCAGCTCCGGCCAGGTCTTCTCGTGCACCGAGGCCGCGAACGTCTCGAAGCCGTGGGTGTGCTCCGCGATGAAGGCGGTGTCGATCACCCGCTCGGCGCCGCTCGCCTGCGCCGCGTCGTCGAGGGCCAGCAGCGCCTTGCAGATGCCGTAGATGGCGCCGAGGTCGCCGCCAGCCTTCACCTGATGGTACTGCGACGAGATCCGGGTCTCGGACTTCGTCAGCATCTCGATCGGGTTCTGCGGGTTGGTGAACCGCTCCAGCCCCCGTTCGCGGAACGGGTTGAAGGTGATGATCGGCACCCCGCGCTTGCTCGCGTCCTGCAGCGGATGCAGCATCCGCGGCGCGTTCGAGCCCGGGTTCTGGCCGAAGAAGAAGATGCAGTCGGTGTGCTCGAACGCCTCCAGCAGGACGGTGCCGACCGGCGAGCCGATGCTTTCGGGCAGCGCCACCGAGGTCGATTCGTGGCACATGTTCGAGGAATCGGGCAGGTTGTTGTTGCCGTAGAGCCGCGCCATCAGCCCGTACATGTACGAGGCTTCCAGCGAGGCGCGCCCGGAGGCGTAGAACACCGTCTCCTTCGGCGCGACCGCCTTCAGTTCCGCGCCGATCTCCCGGAACGCGTCCGCCCAGGACACCGGCAGGTACCTGTCGCTCCGCGCGTCCCAGCGCAGCGGCTCGGTGAGGCGGCCGAGTTCCTCGAGGTCGTAGTCGCGCCAGCCCGCAAGCTCGCTCACCGTGTGCGCGGCGAAGAACGCCGCACCGATGCGCTTGCGCGTCACCTCCCAGGCGGTCGCCTTCGCGCCGTTCTCGCAATACTCGAACAAGGCCGGCTTGCCGGGCTTGGCCCAGGCGCAGCTCACGCACATGAAGCCGCCGGGCTTGTTCTGGTGGCGCAGCATGAGTCCGCCGGTGGCGGGGATCTGCTCGCGCAACAGGATCTCGGTCAGCGACTTCGCCGAGCCCCAGCCGCCGGCAGGGCCTTCGTAGGGATCGAGATTCACCGTATCCGTCATCCCTGAAGCTCCCGGCATCGTGATCATCCGCCGGGAAGAAGTCCCGGCCTGTGACGAGAACCCGTGGCGGCCGGGATGGGTCCAGGGCCGCCGTGCCGTCGACGCCGCGCGCGGGGGCGGCGCGGGGGCGCCCGGTATGCTACGGCTGCGGCGAGCCTCCGCCGACAACCTTGCCGGACAGCCTTCCCGGACAGCCTTGCCAGAAAGCCTAGCCCGATTGTCCGACCGGAACGCGATCCCGGCCTCCCATGCGTCCGACGCGACGCATGATCCCCGCACCGCAGCCGTGCTGGCCCGGATCGCGGCCGCGCGGGGTGCGCCCTTCGGCATCGGCGAGCACGGCCTCGACCTCGTGCGCCTGCGCGCCGGCGGCGGGGCTCTGTCCGAAAGCCTGGATCCCGCGGCGGGCGCGCCCGCGTGGTGGGACCCGTCCTGCCGCGGCCTGAACCTCGCCGACGCGGTGCTCGACCGCGCCCGCCTGGAGGAGGCCGACCTCTCCGGGGCGAACCTGCGCCGCGCGAACCTCACGGGCGCCGTCGGCCGTTCGGCCGCCTTCGCCGGCGCGATCCTGGAGGAAGCCGAGTTGGCCGAGGCCGATCTCAGCGGTGCCGATTTCCGCGGGATCGTCGCCGGACAGGCGAGCTTTCGCGACGCGATGCTGGAGGATGCCCGCTTCGGCGAGGCGTCGTTGCGCTTCGCGCACTTCCCCAGGGCGCTCCTCGACGGCGCGGACTTCTCCGGCGCCGACCTCTGGGGGGCCGACTTCACGGGCGCGGACGCCGACTACACCAGCTTCAGGCGCGCCCGCCTCGACGAGGCGAACCTCTCCGACGTCAACCTGACGCACGCGGATTTCGAGGGCGCCACCCTCACCAAGGCCCGCCTCGTCGGCTCGCGGCTGCGCGGGGCGAGCCTGGTGGGGGTGAAGCTCGACGGCGCCGACCTCTCCGGCGCGGACCTCTCGGACACCAGCCTCGTCCGGCTCAACCTCGCCACGTGCAAGCTGCACCACGCGCGCTTCGCGGGCGCATGGCTCAACGGCACGCGGATGCGGATCGAGCAGCTCGGCGGCATGGTCGGCGAGGAGGCGGCCGGCGATTACGCGGGCGCGCAGGCGAGCTACCTCGCCCTGGAGCAGAACCTGAAGAGCATCGGCAGCCACGACGAGGCGAGCTGGGCGTACAAGCGCGGCCGCCGCATGGGCCGGTTCGAGGCCGGCGCGAAGGCGCGCGCCGCCTGGACGGCGCGGGACGGCCGGGCGTTCCTGCGCCACGGCTACCGCTGGACCTCGGACCGCTTCGTCGAGTGGCTGTGCGATTACGGCGAGAGCCTGTCGCGGATCGCCCGCGCCTTCCTTATCCTGATCGTCGCCTTCGCCGGGCTGCTGGGGCTCGCGGGCGGCCTGATCCCGGACGGCACCGCCGAACCGACCCGCAACGCCCTCGACTGGCTGAGCTACAGCGCGCTGAACATGATGACGGCCAACCCCCCGGAGATCGGCGTGAAGCCGATCGGCCGCTTCACCAACCTGCTCGTCGGGATCGAGGGCGCCGCCGGCATCATCCTGATGGGGCTGTACGGCTTCGTCCTCGGCAACCGCCTGCGGCGCTGAGTGTCCGCGACGCCGTCCGTCGCGGGGGCCTCCGACCCAACGGCGCCCAGACGCCGCGAACCGGCGAGGGACACCCGCGAGCATGCCTGACTGGATTCGGGACACGGTGTGGTGGCAGGTCTATCCGCTCGGCTTCGTCGGGGCGGAAGCCAGGCTCCGGCGCGGCGGCGCGGTCGTCCACCGGCTCGATCGCCTCGCGGCATGGCTCGACTATGCCGCCGACCTCGGCGCGACCGGCCTCGCGCTCGGGCCGGTCTTCGCGTCCTCGACCCACGGCTACGACACCATCGATCATCTGCGCATCGATCCGCGGCTCGGCGACGCGGCGGATTTCGACCGACTGATCGCCGCCGCCCGCGCCCGCGGGCTGCGCGTGCTCCTCGACGGGGTGTTCAACCATGTCGGGCGCGCCTTCCCCGCCTTCCGCGCGGTGCTGGAAGAGGGGCCGCGCGCGGCCACCGCATCCTGGTTCCGGCTGTCCTGGCCGGAGGGCACCAACCCCGGCGACGAGCCGGACTACGCCTGCTTCGAGGGCCATCGGGCGCTCGTCACGCTGAATCACGCCAACCCCGCGGTCGCCGATCATGTCGTCCGGGTGATGGACCACTGGCTCGCCCGCGGCGCCGACGGCTGGCGGCTCGATGCGGCCTACGCCGTCCCGGCCTCGTTCTGGGCACGCGTGCTGCCGCAGGTCCGCGCCGCGCACCCCGACGCCTACATCGTCGGCGAGGTGATCCACGGCGATTATGCCGGCATCGTCGCCGGGACCGGCATGGACGCGGTGACGCAGTACGAGCTGTGGAAGGCGATCTGGAGCGCCCTCAACGACCGCAACTTGTTCGAACTGGTCCACGCCCTGGAGCGCCACGACGGCTTCCTCGACGCCTTCGTGCCGCTGACCTTTGTGGGCAACCACGACGTCACGCGGATCGCGAGCCGGCTCGCCGACATCCGCCACCTGCCGCATGCGCTCGCGGTGCTGTTCACCTGCGGCGGCACGCCCTCGATCTACGCCGGCGACGAGCAGGGGTTTCGCGGCATCAAGGCGGAACGGGCCGGCGGCGACGATGCGATCCGCCCGGCCTTCCCCGCGACGCCCTCCGACCTCGCCCCCGACGGCTGGCCGATCTTCCGCCTGCACCAAGACCTCATCGCCCTACGCCGCCGCCATCCGTGGCTGCACGCGGCGCGGACGCGCAGCCTCCACCTCGCCAACACCGCGCTGACGCTGGAAGCGCACCGCGACGGGCATCGCCTGTTGCTTGCCCTCAACCTGTCCGAGGACGTCTCCGAACAGCCCGCGCCGGGCGCGTGGCGCACGGAGGCGGGCGAGGCGGAGCTGATCGATGCCGGGAACCTCCACGCCCGCATCCGGCTCGGCCCCCACGGCTGGGCGATCCTGTCGACGGAGCCATGATCGCGGCCGGCGGCCGCCCTATCTGATCGACGATTCCGGGTGCACCGGGCAGCCTCGGGGACGATCATGCAGACGGTGCCGCCTTCGATCCGGATGCCCGGTCCCCCGTCACACCGCCTCGTCCGCCGCCGCCTCGCCGCGGCGGCGCTGGGCCTCGCCCTGGCCGCGCGATCCGGCACCGCTCCGGCCCTCGAAGTGACGCGCGCCCGCGTCGTCGCCGCTCCGCCCGCGGCCGTTTGGTCGCTGATCGGGGGCTTCTGCGACATCGCACGCTGGCACCCGCAGGTGGCAGGCTGCACGCTGTCCAGGGAGGACGGCGCACCGGTCCGCGCCCTCGTCGCGGCGGGCGGGCTCGGCACGATCCTCGAGATCGAGACCGCCCGCGACGAGGCCGGCCTGCGCTACGCCTACAGGCTGATCTCCGGGCCGCTGCCGGTGAAGGGCTACGCGGCGGTCCTCGCGGTGACGCCGATCGGCCGCGGTGCCATGGTCACCTGGACCGCGACCTTCGAGGCCGACGGCATGAGCGATGCCGAGGCGGTCGCCGACATCGCCGGCGTCTACGAGGCCGGGCTTGCCGGGATCGCGCGGGAGGTCGCGCCCTGACCGAGGGGCGATCAGTCCTTCGACAGGCTGTCGATCAGGTGGTTGAGGTCGCTGCGCATCGCCTGGACCTCCGGCTCGGTCAGATCGAGCTGGCACATCACGCTCTGGCGCACCTGCGCCGCGTCCGCGCGCAACGCCGATCCCTTCGGGGTCAGCCCGATCTCGACCTCGCGCTCGTCGCTGCGCCGCCGGTTCCGCCTCAGAATCCCCGCACCCTCCAGGCGCTTGAGCACCGGCGTCAGCGTTCCGGAATCCAGGCGCAGCCGCCGCCCGATCTCGGAGACGGTGACGCCGTCGGTCTCCCACAGGACGAGCAGCACAAGGTATTGCGGATAGGTCAGCCCGATCCGCTCCAGGAACGGACGATAGGATTTCGTCATGCGGTGGGCAGCCGCGTAAAGCGCGTAGCAGAGCTGGTTGTCGAGCAGCAGCGGATCGCGCGACTGATCCATCACCGGGTCCGACGTCTCCCGCTTCACGTCCGCCATGCCCGTCATCTCAGCCGTCGAATTGTCCCGAGCGGAACCACGTCGCGGCCGCCCGCTGCCCCGGCCGT
The DNA here is from genome assembly GCF_964244095.1 of uncultured Methylobacterium sp. Taxonomy (GTDB): domain Bacteria; phylum Pseudomonadota; class Alphaproteobacteria; order Rhizobiales; family Beijerinckiaceae; genus Methylobacterium. The sequence continues at coordinate 6,550 of NZ_CAXTHR010000036.1, forward strand.
CCCGCATAGCACGATATGGGACCGAGGTGCGCGGTCGCGACGCGGAATTCCCCCGCGGACCGCGTTACATCGGGGCGCGGCTCCATCCCGTGTCTTGTCACCGGACGCCCGCATGGCAGGTGCGGGCCAGGACCCGGTGGACCGGCGATGGGTGGAGAACGCTCAGGATCGTAGCGCGTCGAGGCCGGCGAGCAGGCCCGCTTCGTCCTCGAGGGTGCGCAGGTCCAGCCGCAGGGTGCCCTCCGCGATCCGGCCGACCACCGGCACGGGAAGGGCGCGGAGATCCGCCGCGAAGCGCCTGGGCCACGCGCCCGCTCCGCGGCGATTGCCGTTGCCCGTGGGCGGCGCCAGGACGAGGCAGGCGCTCGGCAGGGTCTCGACCGGCCGCGCGCCCGAGCCGATCTGGCTGCAGCACGCAGCGACCGCGACCGCGGCCCGCCCGGCGAGGCGCGCGGCGATGGCGTCGGCCGGCCGCGTCAGGGGCCGCAGGCTCGGCAGGCGGGAGCAGACGCCCGGGGTGCAGGTAGAGCCGCAGCGGCGCCTTCAGCGCCGCGCAGGTCATCTTGTCGACCCGGAGCGCCCACTTCAGGGGACTCTTGCGGATCTTGCCCAGCAGCCCGGCCGGCGACGATTCCGCACGGGACCGCGCCGAGCAACGTGTCGCCGCTGCAGGTGACGAGGTCGGCATGCGCGAGCGCCGCCCGCACGCCCGGCTCGGGCGGCAGCCCGTGGGCGGCAAGATCGATCGGGGTGCCGCTGCCGCGATCGAGCGCCAGCGGCACCCCGCGCGCGCGGCACAGGGCACCGAACTCGTCCTCCGGCGCCTACGCCGTGAACCCGCGGATCTCGTCGTTGCTCGGGTGCACCCGCATCACTAGAGCGCACTCCGACGAAGTGGATGCCGGTTCGTCGCGAAAGTGCGCGTTAAAACAAGGGCCTAGAGCCGTGACCCGACCCAACGTGGTCGGGCACGGCTCTAGGCCGGTGCGGGCACCGAGCGCCTCGTTCGCAGTCGCGCAGATGCGTGAGGTTGGCGTTGCACGCGTTTGGCGTTGCGCGACGCCGTGCGTCCGAACGCGTCGGGCAAGCGCCACCGCGTCGGCATGCGCGAGCAGGCGCTCGACGGGGGGCGGTCGCGGATGAGGCGACTGTGCAGGCGGCTGGATGACGATCGCGGTCCGGCTCATGCCACTCGAAGATAGCAGGTCGGCGCGCCCCATCCAGTGCGGAAAATCCGCCGACCGGCGGTGATGCGCCGGACGGCCGGCAGGTTTGCCGCCCGGCGAACCGAAGCGGCCGCGCCCCCCTCGGAGCCACTTGCCAAGCCCGGACCGAGCCTCTAGACACCCCCTCGCGACCGAACGGACCTCCACCGCCGAATGGTCCGCAAGGCGCCCGTAGCTCAGCTGGATAGAGCACCAGACTACGAATCTGGGGGTCAGAGGTTCGAATCCTTTCGGGCGCGCCACTTCCGTACAGAACTGCGAACACCTAGCTCGGCTGAAGTGCCGCCGCTGACGATGGCGGCTTCGAGGTTGGCCTTGTCCCCTATGATGCGGATGACGTCGTAGTCGACCTCGACCCGGTCTACGATCGCTTGCAGCCAAGCCTTGCGGAACGGGATCTCGCCCGTTGTCACGTTCTCGCGCATCAGCGCCCCGAACCGCTCGACCAGATCCGGGGCGATGGCCGCCGCGGGACACTCGGCGACTTGGACACGATCCAGCGCCGCCTTGGCGCGGTCGCGCTCCAGCTTCAACGCCGACAGCCGCTCTCTTAGGATGTCGTCGAGTTCGGTGACGCCCTCCTCGACCATCGCGTAGAGCCGCTTGAGCTTGTCTTCCGCCGCTGTGACCTCAGCGCGAAGAGCGGAGACTCGGCCGTCGACTTCGGCCGCCCGTTCGGATCGCAGAGCCCACAGGGAAGCCAGCGTCGCGCGCAGACGGTCGGGCTGCAGCAACTCGGCCACGAGGTGGTCCGTCACCAGGGTGTCGAGCTTGCCCATCGGGATCGAGCGGCCGGTGCAACCTGTTTTACCCTTTCGGTTGTGCTCCGAACAGGAATAGTACGTGTACACCCGTCCCGACTTCGAGGTGCCGGTGCGCATCGTCATCGCTCCCTCGCAGGTCGCACAGGTGGCCAAGCCGGTGAGCAGGATCGGCCCGGTCACGACCCGGGCCGGCGTCGTGCGCGGGTTATGAGCCTTGAGCGTCGCGGCCACCGCGTCGAACTCGGTCCGGTCGATGATGGCCGGCACGTCGATCGTGATGTGCTCGGCCTTTGGCTTCTCGATCAGCGTCTTCGAGCAGCGTCGGTTGAACACCCACTCGCCGAAGTAGACGGTGTTGGTCAGGATGCCGTGGATGGTGGCGACCCCGAAGCGGGCGCCCGCCCTGGTGCGATGGCCGCGCTCGTTGAGCCAGCAGGTCAGCGCCTTGACGCCGAGCGGTCCCGAGGTTCCGTCGCCCAACCGATAGAGCCGAAAGATCAGCCGCACGGTCTCGGCCTCGACCGGATCGACCACAAGGCGCTTCTTGACCCGGTTGCCGCGCTTCTCGACCTCTTCGAGCCCGTAGCCGAGCGGCAGCGTGGCGCCGTTGTAGAAGCCCTGCCGGGCGTTCTCCTTCATCGCCCTGAGCACGTGCTTGGCGTTCTCGCGGCTCTGGTACTCGTCGAACATCCCGATGAGCTGGCGCATCATCACTTGGCCGGGATCGTCGCCAAGCTCCTGCGTGATTGAGACCAGGCGCACGCCGACTTTTTCGAGCTTGCGAACATACATCTCCAGGCCGAAGCCATCGCGGAAGAACCGGCTGAAGCTATGCACCACGATGACGTCGACGGGGTGATCGCCATCCCCGGCACGCTCGATCATCCGCTGGAACTCGGGGCGAACGTCGTCCATCGCCGAGGCGCCCGGCTCGACGTACTCGGCCACGAGCAGCCAGCCCTTGGCGGCACAGAAGGCGGCGATCTGCTTCCTCTGATCGGGGATCGAGAGATCGCTCTCCGCCTGGCGGCCGGTCGAGACGCGCAGGTAGGCGGCCGCGCGCATCGGTCCTTCGACACGGGGCACCAGCTTGGCCTTGCGGACCTGCATGTTCATGACGGGTTCCTCACGCTCACAGGAGATCGACGATACGGCAGATCGCTGAGCGATTCACGTCACTGCGGATCGACTCCACAGCTTCCCGCATGATCCCACCTTCGGACCTGTCGCGGTCACGATATCAACTCGCGCATCAGGCCATCGAGCATCGCGCCGAGATACGTCTCCAGTACGTCGATCTCCGCGTGACTGACCGGGACCGGACGCGGCAGATCGTCGATGACGCGGACGATGTCCGCAACCGGATCGCGCCGATGCTTTTCACGACAAAGCCGAGGGTCCGGTGGCGCACTTGCCACTATCCTACAGGCGCGGGTCTTCGGCGCTTTATTCCGAAGTTCGGCTGGTGTCCTGGTCCGCGTCTGCTCCGCGCCGGTGCAAGAGCGCTTGTCGTCGCCAGCTTGTCGTGACGCGCAGCCGGTATCGGCCACCGGTCGCGGCCCGGCGGGCAGCGGATCAGGCTGGAGGACCTCGACCGCCCGGGCCGCGTCCGTTTTCGCCTTCGGTCGCGCCCGCGCGCGCTCAGCGGGCATGGTCGCGCTGCTGGCTTCGATCGCGACCTCGACGCGCCGCCGAGGTGCCGGGGCTCGGTCCGGCCTCGGCGGCGGAAGGCGACTCCGGTTCGGGGAAGGGCAACGTCGTCGTCTTGATCCGGACCCGCGACCAGGCGGCGACGAGGCCGCGCTGTCGTTCCTCGTCGCCGATGGGAGCTTCGGATCCCGCCTCCGCCTGCAGTACGCGCAGCCGTGCCTCGACGGCGGCACGGTCGACCACCAGCATGGCTGCCCCACGCGAGCGGCTCATGCCGACATAGAGGTCGCGCCGGTCGAGGTCGGCATCGGCCAGCAGCGTGCAGGTCTCGCTGGTCAACCCTTGTGAGGAAAATATACTGATTGCATAGTCGTGGGCCAAGCGAGCGCGACCGTGGCGGTCGCGCAGCTCCCGGGTGTGGAAGCTCACACGCTCGCCGTCGATCCGGCCGGTGACGACGGCGTGGCCGGGTTCGGCCGCCTGCACGGCCTCGACCGTGACGGAGGTGCCGTTGATGACCCCGCGCCCGATCGCGTCGACGCGCCGTCCGATGCGCAGGCGGTCGCCGACTGCTATGGAGAGCGGCATCGGTTTCCCCGAAGGCGTGACCGCGGCCACGACGATGTCCGGACCGGTCAGGTCGCCCCGGGCACGCAGGCGTCCGCGGATCTCGGCATTGAGACCGGCGAGGCGGGCGTGGGTCCGCGCGAGGAGGAGGTGATCCTGACCAGGCGCCGCAGCGCAGTTGGCGAACCAGAGATCGACGGCAGTCCGGACCGCGGCCGCGGCATCGCGGCATTCGACGAGGCCAGCGCCGGCCCGAAGTTCGGCGAGGGCCGCCTCGATGTCGGCGGCGGCCAGCCGTTCGACGGCGCGGCGGAGCCCCGGATCGCGCTGGCGCAGAACCGCGTCGAGCCGGGCGCCGTCGTCGAGGCGGCCGACGAGGTCGAGGCCGGACCCAGCGGTGATCGGCGCGAGTTGCGCACGATCGCCGACCAGGACGAGCTTGGGCGCGTCGGAGCCGGAGCGGGCCCGCCCGACGGCTTCGAGCAGCGCATGGGTCGCCCGGACCCCGAGCAAGCCGGCCTCGTCGACGATCAGGACGGTGCGTCCATCGAGGAAACGGCCACCCTTGCGATCCACCGCAAGCCAAGCGTCGATCGCTCTTGCTTCGATGCCGAGGTCGTCCTGCAGCATCTTGGCGGTGCGCCAGGCGGGCGCGGCGGCGATGACGCGATAGCCCTCGGATCGCATCTGCTCGATCAGCGGAGCGAGGGTCCGGGTCTTGCCCGTCCCGGCGCGGCCTTCGAGGAAGGCCAGGGCCCGACCGTCGCCGAGGGCCACGGCGACCGCGGCCTGATCTTCGGTCAGGGCAGCCGCCTCGCAGCGCGCGACCAGCGCCGCCCGGTCGATCCCGCGCCAATTTGCGTCGGCGAGGTCGTGAGCGGACGCGAGCGTCTGCCGTTCGATGCCGATCATCTCCGGCGTCGAGTAGATCGGCCCATCGCCACCCGGCCGTTCGAGCGCGACCACGTGCCCGTCGGCGATCATCGCGGCGGCACGAGTGCTGATGAGGCTCGGGTCGGCGTCGGTCCCGACATGGGCGACGGCGACGGCCCGCAGAAGCTCGCGTCGACTGAAGGTGGCCTCGTGCTCGGTCAGCTCTCGCGGGATACCCACGAGGCGTCGCGCGAACGGCTCGGCCGGTTGCGGACCGTCGGTCCGATCCCGGCGCAGCGCGTCGATGAGTTGCCCGGGGTCGACGCCGAGGCCGCGCGCCCGCGCCTGCCAATCGGCGAACCGATCGGGTTCGCCGCCATCGATCTTCGTCCGGCGGGTGGAGAGGGCGGCCGCCGCGGCGACCTCAGGGGCTTCGGCAGTGGACAAGCCCGCCTCGGCGAGGGTGGCGACGATGCGTTCGCGCCGGGCCGAGAAGTATTGACAGAGATCCCGATCGACGCCGATCTCGAAGATGCCGTTTGGGCCGACCTCCGAGATCGTGAAGCCAAGCTTTATGAGGTTATGAGCCAGATGGGCATGATAGACACTCCCGCAGAGCATCTTGGCTCGGCCGATGCGCGTGTCGATAGTCCCGACCGTACCATCCGCGCGCTCTGCAATATTGAATATAACGCAATGCGAATGAATATTGCAGTCGGCGAATACTTGATCGTCGCTGTGCTTTTCCGGCCGGGATGTGTCATGGCTGAACACGGCGGCCGTCATCCCGACCGGCTCGCGGATGTGGCCGCCCTTGCCGCGCCGGGCGACGATGTCCTCGGCCTGCAGCATGTCGAGGGTGGCCCGGACGGCGTCGCGGTGGGCGTCGAGGATCGCCTGCCGCAGCGTCGGGTCGTCGGTCAGCGCATAGGCGACGGACGCGCCCTTCATTGTAGATAGGGTCAGATCGAGTGCTTCGACGGTCCGACCTGTGGTGGTCAGGAGCGGGCGCCCGTCGACGTCGAGGCCAGCATGCAGGCGTTCGAAGGTCGTTGCCGCGACCGCCGCCCCGTCGACGACGCCGAGCTTGCTCTTCGGCGCGTACCAGGTCGCAGCGAGATCGATCTCGCCACCGTGATAGTAGCGCCGGATGTAGTAGGCGGCCTGCGTGCCGATCTGGAGTGAGGCGACCATGGCCTGCGATCTCGTTGTGAGATGTGCAGGATCGATCGGGCGCGCGGGGAGCCTCGTTCGGATCTCGGCGGTTAAGGCGGCTGACGGCACGGAGCGTCGAAGAAAGCGAAAGGGACCGCTCCGGGGGGCGGTCCCTTCTTGCGATCGCGGTGTAGGTGTGACCTATCCGTCGAGGCGCGGCCAGCGGTGGAGGGGCCAATCGAGGATCGCGACGTCGCTCTCGCCGAGGATCGCGGCGCGGATGAAGGGCCGCCCCCAGAGATCGTGGCGCAGACCGAGCTGCCCGCTGATCTCCTCTGGGGAAAGGGCGTCGATCTTGTCGTCGTGCGTCTTGCCGGTCTTCACCTCGTCGTAGTCGAGCCAGGAGACCGTCCGCTTGCCGACCTGCTCCGCGATCGCCGTGGCGCTCGCGCCGACCGCGGCCCGGCAGATCACCCGCAATCCAAGGTTGTCCTGCAAGGCCGTCGCGCCTGCCTCTCCGAGAAGTTGCACGAGCTGGCTCGGAGCCTGATAGGTCACCACCGTCCGGATCCCTCGCGAGCGTCCCGTTGCAACCAACTCGCCGACAGTTTCCGCGCTTCCTTTGCCGATGCGCGGAAGCTCATCAAGGAAAATCCAAACCTTGTGATCGACGTTGTCCTCCAAGCTTGGCCCGAGTACCTCCGCACCCAGTAGGCGCACGATCATTCCGGCGAAGGCGCTCGACTGTTCGCGGTAGCGCAGGTCGAGCTGGACGACGATCGGCGCCGTGCTGTCGTGGCCGGCGACCCAGTCGGCGATCGAGACCCGCTCGTTCGTGCGTGCCTCGGCTTGTGCAAGTTCGCCGACGAGGCCAGCGGTGTGAGCGAGGAGGTTCATGACCAGCGAAAGGGCAGCCGCACTCGGCTCCTCCTCGCGACCTTCGAGCAGGGCGGCCACCTCCGGCATCTTGGTGCGCACGATCGTCTGGAGGGTCGGCACCGGCTGCGCCAGCAGGTGCTGGAGATGCCGCCAGCCCCACGCTGTTCCAAGGCGCCGGGCGAGGTACAGGATCAGCGCTGCCAGGATGAGGCGGGATCCGGCCGACCACACGGGATCGCGCGATTCCGGGATGAAGGCCGAGGCCAGTTCCAGAGCGTCGCACCGGGTCCGGACGTCCCGCCCGATGGCCCAGACGGCGCCATCGCCCGGCCGAAGGCTGAGAACCCGAGGTCCGAAACGCCGCAGGCGCCGGGGCAGGTCTCCCTTGACGTCGAGGAGAAAGAGCCGGTCGCCCCTATCGAGGGCCTGACGGGCGAGACCCTCGAGGATCACGGATTTGCCGCCGCCCGGTCGCCCGAGGAGGCCGATGCCCTCGCCCTCGACATGGAGCGGCATCCTGAGGCCGGGTGCGATCATGATGCCGGTCCCGTCGTCACGGGCCCTCCAGCACTCGCGCAGGTGGGCGATCGCTGCACCCCCACGGCGGGGCTCGCGTCCCGAGACATGCTGGGCCGCGATCGCGCGCGGGGTGGCGCCGTAGACGCGGCGGTAGACGGCGCGCGTCGCTACCACCGTGACCAAGCCACAGGCGGCCAGCCGGGCCAGGATCGGCGTCGTCGCGTCCATTGCGGAGATGGAAAGGGCGAACCGCCGGACGGCATCGATCGGCCCGAAATTGAAGGCGACGACATCGCCGAGCGTCCTGCGCAGAAGATCGATGTCGAGGATCACGGGCTGGTCGGCATCGACCGACCAGCCCGTGGCGGGGGCGAGCACGAAGGCGATGCCGGCGGCGAGCGCCAGCACCGCGCCCCCGGCCGGGACGGCAAAGCCGAGCGCCGGGATGGCGGAAGCGGTCGGGGTCAAGGGGTGGGTTTTCCAGGTCATGGCGATCACCGTGCGATCTTGAGAAGCGGGCGGGGCGGGATGGCGATCTGCGCTCCGCGGCGCAGAGGGCGTACGGCCGGAACGTCGGGATTGGTGGCGATGAGGTCGGCCGACGGTCGGCCGAGGGCGGCGGCGGCCCGTTCCAGGGTCAGACCGTCGGCGCGAGCGGTGTAGACGCAGTCGCCGGTCCAGCGGTCGAGGCGCGGGCAGGCTGCGGGGCGGGTGATCCATTCCGCTTCCTGGAGCAGTCCCCTGGCGGGGAGCGCCGCAGCCGCGAGCAGGACGGCGACCGCTCCGCCGCGCAGGAGCGCCGCCACGGTCACGACCGGGAGCGGCCGGACGGACCGCCAATGGGCCAGCCGGGCGCGGAGCATGTCGACAAGCCCGCCGACCGGAGCTGTCGCCCTTACGGAAGCGCCAGGGGGCAACGGAAGGACGAGATGGTCGAGATCGCGATGGGCACGGATCAGCGCAACGACACCCTGCGGACCGAGGCGGTCCCAAATGCGTGCCGGCATCCTCGACAGCGTAGCGAGATCACGGCCGGCGAGGTCGCGGACCAGGGCGGCCCGGGCCTGCTCGGCACGGCGCCGGCGATGGTGGAGACGCTCCCGTGTCTCCGGCGGCAGACGATCAGGCGCCCGCATCGCCGACCTCCCCGCCACAAGTCTCGGCCAGGAGCGGGGTCAGGGCCGTCCAGACGACGTCGATCCAGGCCGCAACGTCGCCCTGGAGGGCGGCGGTCATGGCTCGGCCTTCGCCGATCTGCCGACCGAGCGCGCGCTCGTCGGACTCGATCACGTCGCGGAAGGTCAGGCCGTGCTCCTCGAAGGCCGCCCATGCGCCGGCGGCCATCGCCGGGATGACGACCTGCCGACGCCCAGTCAGCAGCGGCACGACGCGCTCTCGCCAGATCCGACCGGCCTGCGACGCCTCGCGGAAGCTGAAGGGCCCGTCGCGTTCGTTGAGTACCGGCACGATCTCGGCGCCGGGGTGGATCGCAGTGAGGATCTCGGCAAGATCGGCGCTCTGGGTCATCGCGGAGACCTCCGCGGTGAACAGCAGCAGAGCGATCGGGCTGACGCCGTGGCCGGCGAGGTAGGCGTCGAAACGGGACTTCGCCAGAAAGCTCAGGAATGCCCGGGCGTTCTGGGCGGCGCCGACGTCGACGAACAGGTCAGCGCCGTCGTCGAGGCAGCGCTCGACTGCCTCCTCCAGCGGCGCGAAGGTCTTGATCGCCGCCAAGGGGTCGGCGCGCATCTCCTCCGCGCCGGGCGGGTGGACGACCTGCGCGAGGCCGGGGTAGAGGTCGGGCAAGACGGTGCCGCGATCGATCTGCACGATCCGGACCGGGCGCCCGAGGGTCACGACCAGGTCGAGCAGGGCGCGCGCGGTGAAGGTCTTGCCCAGGCCCCCCTTCGGACCCATCGTGTAGTAGACGCGCAGCTTGCGTCGGCTCTGCGCCGCCCGGCGCACCCGCCGCGGCGCGGTCGGCTTGATCGGACTGGTGCCGCCGTCGGGCGGCTCGGGCGTTAGGGTCGCGGTAGGGGTGTTCATCGGGTCCCGTTTCCTGTGCCGTGGATGACGGGATCAGGAAACGGTCTTCGCGAAGTGGCCCTCGTTCCGATCTTGCCGGTTAAGGCCGACGGCTCGCTTGGCGTGCGAATATTTTTTGCGGGGGGTATGCGAGCTTCAAAGTCGACCAGGCGGTGCGTAGAGACGGACCGTGCCGGACAGGCCGATCACCCGACGGCCCGTCTCCCGCGCCAGCCGACGTTTCGATCTCCGCCGCGACGTCCTCGACGAGCGCGTCGAAAGCAACGCTTCTCGCGGGGCGCGCCGACACCGCCATCAAAGGTGTCTCGACGAGCGTGATCGGCACGCAGGCAACGTCGAGGGGAAGCCAGCGCCGCGGTTGCGCCGATCCCGTCGCGCGAGGTCTGACGTCGGTCCAGTAGAAGACCCCGTCGTCGAGATCCGCTTTCGCGAGGCGGTAACGACACTGGAGCGCGCCGCAGACGTCGCGCACGAACCAATCGCAGGCTGCGCGCAGATCGTCGGGCGGATCCAGGTCGAGAACCTTGTCGGTGTAGGTCAGGAACGCCGCCTCATAGGCGCGCAACAACAAGACGGTGTCTCGGGCGGCCATCACGTTCTCGATCAGGCGTCTGGCCGCCGTCGTCGGCTGGTCGAAGTCTTCCTCGATCGCCGCGTCCTCTTCCCGAGCACTTCTTGCTTGAGCAGTCAGATCCGAGATGCGTCGTGTGACGGAAATGCCGCAGAACAGGTCCACGGCGTGCAGATCGTCGGTCTCGGCAACGATCTGACGGGCCGTCTCCAACGCCTCGGTGAAGACGTCGCGCAGCTGTTTTGCGAGGCTCGGCCGTCCATCGTTGCGCCGTCCTGCACCGACTTGCCGACCGAGGAACAGGAACGGGGCGTCGCGCGGCAGGACGAGATCGGCGACGTCCAGGGCTAATCGCGCGAGGGGGGCGGGCGCCAAGTAAGTGGCGGCTGTGTTGCCGCGCTGGTGATCGGTGCGCTTGTCCCAGATCCGAAACGCGGTCTTCAGATTCCCGACGGCCCGTGCCGCACCGGCCGCGATGCGGGCTTGGTCCGCAGCATCGAGACCCTGCTTCAAGGCGCCCAGATCGCCCCGGCCGGGCGCGCCCGGATCGGAGAACAGTTCCCGCAGGCGGATCAGGTCGGACACCGGAAGGCCGAAGATCGCCACGCCGTCGATGGGATCGCAAGCCCGCCCCCCGGCGTGGAGCCTGCCGAGCATGCGAGCGTCCTCGGGCGGGCGATCGGTCAGCGTCGCGATCGCCTGACGCGGCATCCCGATGCTCTCGACGCGACCGCTGACCAGAGCGACGGGGACGGCGACGGCCGGACCACTCGGCGCCTCGTCCAAGAGCGCCGAAATCGCCTCCGGAGACAGCCGTCGCAGACCGCGGACGCGCCGGTTGGGTTGAAAACTCCGCGCCAGCGCCTCAAGCTCGGTGACCAGCGAGATCAGGCGGGGTGAGTGTGGCCACCGGCGGCAGGTGTCGATGTAGGAGAGGACGGCCCGCTCGACGGACTTGGCCGGCGGTTCGAACCGCTCGATGGTCGAATTGGCGAACTCGTCGGTGACCGCCTCCCGAAGTTCTCCGAGAAGCCGAAGATGACGCGGGGTCGCCGCGACGATCGAACGGATCGCCCTCACTCGTCGAACTCGCGCATGATCGCCGCGCGCGCCGCGCGCGCTTCCGTCAGGCGCCGCATGACGCGATCACGACCGGCCTCCGTCAAGGCAATGGACGGCGATGCAGGCTGCGCCGCGGGGATCGTCGGTTGCGCCGCTGCCGCAGCGGCACGCAGCGGCGATGCCGCGAGGACGGTGCCGCTCGGCGGGCGGGACGCCTTTGCCGAACCGGTGTCGACGGCCGACGACCGAGCATAGACGGTGCGCAGCTGCTTGGCCGACATCGGCTGTCCCCGCCTGTGGCGCGCCCCGGCTGCGGTCAGGGCTCGGGCGATCTGCGGCCAAGTTCGACCGGTAGCCAGCACGGCGTCGAAGGCGGACTTGTGCCGTCGCAGGACGCGCTCCAGCGGAACCTGATCTTCTCCGGTGCCGAGATCGGTTACGAAACCTGCCAGTGTTGTCCGCCAGTCGGGTCGATCACCCACATCCGTCACGGCCAGGCTCCATCCGCCGAGATCCACGCGCGGCATCCGGGCCGATGGCACGATCCATTCCCTTGCTGGGCAACCGCATCTAACTCAGCGCGCCACGAAAGGCAACAAAGCGCAATGTTGCTAAATGTTGTAAAAAGTTTCTTCCACACCTGTGCACCTGCGATGCGGAGATTTCCGCTGCCCGCCTTGCGGACGCCCACATCGGTGGCCCGGCAACGGGTCAGGAGAGGCGCACGATCTGGATACCGATGTCCGACACCCGTCTCGGAGGACGGTTTTGCGGCATCTGATGCCGAAAAGCCTCTTCAGGCTGCGAAGTCGGCGCGCGTCCCTTGTACGCAAAAAGTTCCGGTGGCGCGCACAATCGGTATTGCTAACAGAAAAACCTGGGTGCCGGGTGCGACGAAAGGGCGAAGCGTGTCGAGGACGTTTGAGCCTGCTTTCCGGCACGGATCGCTCGCGACCCTTCTGCGCGGTGTCCGGCCAGCCGCAGGCCGGTGTCTGTGTCTGCTCGCCGGCCTCTGCGCTGGTCCGGCGTTTGCACAGACGGCGTCTCAGATCACGCCGCCCTCGTTCAGCCCGCCCGTGCAGGGCCGGGGCGGGGGGCTGGTGATCCCCGAGGGCCAGGGCCCGGAGGCGCCCGCCGGTGCCGACAGGCTGACTGTGCGCGTGCGCCGCGTCGCGGTCGAGGGCGGCCTGCCCGCGCTGGCCGGGACCACCGCCGCCCTCCAGGCGCGTCTGTCGGGCCGCACGGTCACGGCGGCCGAGATCTTCGCCGCCGCGCGTGAGCTGGAGCAGGCCTACGCGGCGCAAGGCTACGCGCTGGTGCGCGTCGTCCTGCCGGCGCAGCAGTTGCGCGACGGGGCCGACGTCCGCCTCACGGTCGTCGACGGCGTCATCGAGCGCGTCGACGTCTCCGCGTTGCCGGCCGAGATCCGCGATCGCGTCGCGGCCATGCTCGGCCCCGTCGTGGGCGAGCGCGGCCTGCGACTGAGCCTGCTCGAACGCAAGCTGCTGCTCGCCGGCGACACGCCGGGCACGGTGCTGCGCTCGACGCTGGCGCCCGGCACCGCTCCCGGCGCCAGCGTGCTGGTGGTCGAGGCCCGCTACAAGGCGGTGACCGGCTTCACCGGCGTCGACAACACCCTGGCTCAGGCGCTCGGCACCTACACCGCGAGCTTCGGGCTCGACATGAACTCGCCCTCGGGCCACGGCGAGACCCTGTACCTGCGCAGCTTCGGCCTGCCGCTGACCGGCGGCAGCGCCGCCTTCCTCGGACCCGAGCCGAGGAACCGGGCGCTCGCCGCCGGCCTGATCCTGCCGCTCGGCTTCGACGGGATGACCCTGACCCTCGAGGCCACCGACGCGCGCACCGCCGCCCGCGCGGCGGCCGGCACGATCGGGTTCGGGTCGGACTTCTCGCGCTACTCCGCCCGCCTGCGCTACCCGCTGATCCGCTCGCGCGATTTCACGCTCAACGCGGAAGCGGCCTTCGACGCGCAGGAGGAGCGGGTCGACATCCGCGTGCCGGTTGCGACGCCGTTCTCCCTCGATCGCCTGCGCATCGCTCGCGGCGCGACGGATGTCCTGTGGTTCCTACCCACCGAGGGCGTGCTGAGCGGGCGGCTCACCAGCTCGTTCGGCATCGACGGGCTCGGCGCGCGCGAGCCACCGCTGGCGGGCTCAGATCGCGTTCCGCTGTCGCGCCAGGGTGCGCGGCCGGAATTCCAGAAGCTCGATGCCAGCCTGACGCTGACTCAGCCGTTGGCCGAGCACTTGACGCTCGCCGTTCTCGCCCGCGGCCAGACCTCATTCAACCAAGCGCTGCCCCGCTCCGAACAGATCGGGCTCGCGACGCTCACCGGCCTGTCCACCTTCGACGCCGGCCTGTTCCAGGGCGACGAAGGATTTGTTACCCGCGGCGAGCTCCAGTTCCCCTTCGTGGTACCGCTCACGCTGCCGTTCGGTCTGCCCGCGGTCCCGGCCCAGCAGGGCACGGGCCTGCCGCCCGCCGACGAGACGCCGGGTGCCTTCGCGGTCAGCCCCTACGGATTCGGGGCATTCGGGCTGGTCCGCCAGCAGAATCCAACGGCGCTGGAGCGCGCCATGATGCGCGGCGCAGCCTACGGGGCCGGCCTGCGCATCGCGGCGGCGCCCGCTTCGAGCTTCAGCAACGCCGCGGTGACGGTCGAGTACGGCCGGGCCGAGCGCTCCGACCGCCTACCCGCCGACAACCGCCTGACCTTCACGGTCGCACTCCAGTTCTGACATCAAGCCTGGACGGCTGCGGTTAGCCGATGCGGTCCATCGCTTGCAGGACACGATGCCGGCAGCGCATCACATCGCGGCGCCCGCAGTATGCGAAGCCGCCAGCAAGGGCCGCACGCGTATGGACCAACAGCTGGCATCGAAGGGGCAGATCGAGGATCCGGCCTCGTTCCTCCACCCATCCGAGAGCGCGGAGGCGATCCTCGCTCATCGTCGGTTTCCGGCGGCTCGTACGGCCTACATCGCCGGGATCATGAGCCTGTACGAGAACAATCCGTTCCTGTCCCGTCTGATCTGCGAGGCGGGCCGGTCGGTCGTGTTCTTCGTCATCCTTTGCCTGCATGCCGGGTCGGATGACGACGATCCCGAAACCTGGCTGACGATCGGTCTGCTTCGTCGAACGGTGGCGACCTACGGGATCACGAGCCAGCGTCGCATCGACGAACTCATCGGCCGCCTCGTCGAGACGCGCTACCTCGCCATCCGGACGCCGTCCTCGGACCGGCGGCTGCGCATCCTCGCGCCGACCGAGAGGATGCTCGCCCACGACCGGGACTGGCTCGCGGTCCATTATCGGCCGCTCGACATCCTGCATCCCGATCCTGGCTACGGTCCGGCGCTCGACGGCGACCCCGCCTTTCAGAGGGCGCATCGCAGGATCAGCATCCAGATGTCCGCCTATGCGACGTCTCTGATGGCGCAGAACCAAGTTGCGATGATGTTCCTGATCCGGGAGGCCGGCATACCGATTCTCATGAAGCTGATCCAGGGCCTGGAGGGGCGAGAGGGCGAGGCGTGGCAGCCCGTCTCCTTCACCGATCTCGGCGACCGTTTCGGGGTTTCCCGCACGCATGTGCGCAATCTTCTCAGGGACGTTGCGGAGATGGGGCTCGCCGCGATCTCGGGTCACGAGATTCTGCTTCGGCCGCCCCTGCTCGCGGCCCACGACCGCTTCGTCGCCGACGGCATGGTCGGACACATCCTGACCTTTCGGATGGCGATGGAGAGCCTTGGCCGCGCTTTCGGCATGAGGCGGCAGGCATTGCCTCTCGCGTAGGCAAATCATTGAAATACAAATCGAACTTGCACAGAAATTATCGGGTCTGCGTAAAAATTTCCGTTCAAACCGATAGAGTAATCCCGTAACGTAAATCTATATAGGCGGTCCTCGCGGCCGGCTTTACGGCCGCGACTGCCTCGTTCCGGACGACGATGCTCACTACACCGCCAACCTCGCAGGCCGTCTTCGCAAGCCTCGGCCGGCCGGCCGGCAACAAGGATGGGCCGCTGCACCGCGTTGTGCATCTGCCCCTGACCCTCTGACACGAACCGGTGGTGCGATATGCTTGAGGCGATCGTGCGCGTCTTCGGTTGGCTGGCCGCCGGCGAAATCCTGACCCGAGCGGCCGGTCTGCCAATCCCTGCGCCCGCGATCGGGCTCATCCTGCTCTATGCCGACCTTCTCTGGCACCGCCGCCTGCCCGAGACGCTCGGTGCGCTCGCCGACCGGTTGCTCGGGCTTCTCGGAATGCTGTTCGTGCCCGCCGGTGTCGGCGTCATCGCCTATGCGGACATTCTGGAGGCCGAGTGGCTGCCGGTTGCCGCCGCCGTCGTCGGCGGGACTTTGGTGACCTTCCTCGCCACGGCCGTGGCGGCGAACCTGTTCGCGACAAGGCTGCGCCGCGACCCCCAGCCAGCGGCGCAAGCCGAGCCACGAACCCGGGGAACCGCCGATGTCTCCACCTGATCCGCATCCCTGGACCACCCTCACGGAGCAGCCAACCCTTGAGGTGGGGTTAACGGTGGCGGCGTTTCTCGCGGCCGTGCGCCTCGCGCGGCTCGGCGGCAACCATCCGGTCCTGAACCCGACGCTGTTGGCGATCCTGATCGTCGTCGGGCTGATCAAAGCAGCCGGCATCTCCTACGCCACCTATCTGCGCGGGGCGGGCTTCGTCGCCTTCCTGCTCGGACCGGCCGTCGTGCTCCTCGCCGTGCCGCTCTATCGGCACACGCAGCTCATCCGCGCCTCCGGTCCGCTGATCCTGGTCGCGCTCGCAGTCGGAGTGCCGGCGGGCCTCCTGAGTGGCGTTGGCATCGCTTGGTGCCTCGGGGCGAGCCCGCGCACGCTCTTGTCGCTCGCCCCAAAATCCGTCACCACCGGCATTGCCGTCGGCATCTCGGAGGCCATCGGCGGCGTGCCGGCGCTGACCGCCGTGCTGGTGATCCTCAGCGGCGTGGTCGGGGCGGTCCTCGGGCCCTGGACCGCCCGGCTGCTACGCTTGCGCGACGATCGTGTGACGGGGCTGGCCATCGGCATCTCGTCGAACGGTATCGGCATGGCGCGCGCCCTGCAGATCAGCGAGGTAGCCGGCGCCTTCGCCAGTCTCGGCCTGAGTCTGAACGGCATCGTCACCGCCCTGCTGGTTCCCGTGCTCCTCCACCTGCTGGTCCGCACCTGACGCCGGGCGGGGCGAGCGCGGCGAATGCGGCTGGGGGGAACGGCGAGGCCTTCGGCCTGATCGGACCGCTTGACAATCGCGACCTCGACCCGGCGGCAGAGCTTGAGCAGAAACGGGTGGAGGCCGAACAGCTGCGATGGAGAGCTCGGCCGCGCGGATGCGGCCTGAGGCGGCAGGCTATGCCTCTCGCGTAGGCAGGTCATTGAAATACAAGTCGGACTTGTGCAAAGGTTATCGGATCTACGTAAAAATTTCCGTTCAAAACGGTGGAGTAATCCCATAACCGGGACTCGCTCCGTCAGCAGAACAGGCGGTGCGATCGACCGCACGGAGGCCGCCACGGACGCCTGACCGGCAGCAGCGTTCCGCAACCGCCGGACGCGTTCCGCCAGGTGTCGGTGCCGCGCTCATCCTGCTGGAGTGTCGCCGATCGCATCGTCCGTTCAGGACCCATGAACGATGCGCAAGCCCTCTCTTTTCCTGTTCGCGCTCCTCGCCTCGACGGCGCTCGTCGGCGTTGGTCCCGCGGTGGCGCAATCGCTTCCGACCGGTGGCCGGGTGGTCTCGGGGGGCGTGAACATCGGCACGCCCTCGGGCGGGGCGCTGGCGATCACGCAGTCGAGCCAGACCGCCATCGTGAACTGGCAGGGTTTTTCCATCGGCCAGCAGAACCGGGTCGACATCGCCCAGCCCAACGCCCAGGCCGCGATCCTCAACCGGGTGACGGGCGGCACCCGCTCGACCATCGCCGGGCAGTTGAACGCCAACGGTCAAGTGTATCTGGTCAATCCCAACGGCATCAGCATCACCCGCACCGGCAAGGTCAACGCCGCCGGCTTCGTCGCCTCGACGCTCGATACGTCGGACGACGACTTCCGGGCCGGCCGGCGCCAGTTCCGGGGCTCGGGCGCCTCGGCTTCCGTGACCAACCGCGGCACGATCACCATCGGGCGGGGCGGCTACGCGGCCCTGATCGGCGGAGAGGTGTCGAACCGCGGCACGATCAGCGTTCCGATGGGGCGTGTCGGCCTCGGCTCGGGCGAGCGGGCGACGCTGGATCTCTCCGGCGACGGCTTCCTGCAGGTCGCGGTGCCGACCAATGCGAAGGGCCGCGGGGCGCTGGTGCGCTCCTCGGGCGTCATCTCGGCGGACGGGGGCAGCGTCACCCTCACGGCGGCGGCCGCGCGGGACATGGCGCGGCAGGCGGTGAACCTGTCGGGGACGGTCGAGGCGCGCTCGGTCTCGGGGCACAACGGCAGCATCACCCTGTCGGGGGGCGATGGGACGGTGCGGGTGGCGTCCACGGCGCGGCTCGACGCCTCGGGGGTTGGCGGGCAGGACGGCGGCCGGGTGCGGGTGACGGGCCGGCGGATCGATCTCGCCGGCAGCGTGGACGTGTCGGGGGCGCGCGGCGGGCGTGTCGCCGTGAGGGGCGGCGAGAGCCTCGCCCTGTCGGGTCAGGTGCGCGCCACCGGAGCGGCGGGCCGCGGCGGCCGCGTCACGGCGACGGCGCCGGCGATCACCACGCACGCAGCGCTGATCGACGCGTCCGGGGCGAGCGGCGGCGGCACGGTGCGGGTCGGTGGCGGGCGCCAGGGCGGGGGCCGGCTGGCGCATGCCGACACCGTCGCGATCGATGCGGGCACGACGATCCGGGCGGACGCGACGCACTCCGGCACCGGCGGCGACGTGGTGGTGTGGTCGGACGTGGCGACGCACTTTGCCGGGACGATCTCGGCGAAAGGCGGCCCGCAGGGCGGCGACGGCGGACAGGCCGAGGTGTCGAGCCACGGCGTGCTGGACTATACCGGCACCACCATCCTCACCGCGGCCAAGGGTAGCTTCGGCACCCTGCTACTCGATCCCTACAACGTCACGATCTCGAACGATCCCGACAGCAACCAGTCCGGCTTCACGGCCACCGGCCCCGACAGCGTCATCAACGCCACGACGCTGACCACCGCGCTCGAGACCGCCAGCGTCACGGTCTACACGACGGGATCGGGCGCCTCGTGGCAGTCGGGCACCATCACGCTCGCGGCCAACACGCCGCTGTCATGGAGCGGGGGGGCGACGCTGACGCTTTGGGCGTTGGATCAGATCATGCTCAACAGCGCGATCAACGCGCCGGCGGGCGGGCTGACAGTGCAAGCCGGCCAGACGAACGGCGGGGCGATCGGCGCGACGATCACCGCGAACGGCGCCGTGTCGGTCGCGCGATTCACCCTGGCCTCCGGCAACTGGACGCAGAACAGCGCCACCCTGCCGGCCTTCGCGGCGGGCGACTTCCAGGTGACGGGGGGCTCGTTCTGGCGGGTCGCAGGCGGGGCGGGCACGAGCCAGAGCCCGTATCTGCTCACCGACATCTACGGCTTGCAGGGCATCGGCACGCAGGTCGCAGTCACGGTGAGCCAGAATCTCGGCGCGAGCTACCGGCTCGCCAACGACATCGACGCCACGGGCACCGCAGCCTGGAACGGCGGGGCGGGGTTCGCGCCGGTGGGCAACAGCACCACGGCCTTCACCGGCAGCCTGAACGGCGCGGGGCACACGATCACCGGGCTGACGATCAATCGGCCGAGCCAGAACGGTGTCGGGCTGATCGGCCGGATGGGGAGCCCGGGCAGCGTGACGGGCCTCGGCCTTGTCGGGGGAAGCGTCTCGGGCGGGGCCAGCGTGGGCGCCCTCGTGGGGCTCAACAACGGCGGCACGGTGAGCCAGTCCTACGCCACCGCCGCCGTTACGGGCACCAACAACGCCGTGGGCGGGCTCGTCGGGAACAACAACGGCGGCACCGTGAGCCAGTCCTACGCCACCGGCGCCGTCACGGGCACCAGTAGCTACGTGGGCGGGCTCATCGGGAACAACCGCGACGGCACGGTCATCCAGTCCTACGCCACCGGTGCGGTCTCGGGCGGCGACCACGTGGGCGGGCTCGTTGGATTGAACGCCGGCTCGAACCAACAACCGTCGACGATCACGCAATCGTATGCCAGCGGGCGCGTCTCGGGCGGATGGCGCTCCGGCGGGCTCGTCGGTTACAATGCCTTTTATACCTCGGTCACGAACAGCTCCTGGAACACGCAGACCAGCGGCCAGGGCGACGGCATCGGGACGGACGACAGCATCCATAACAGCGACGTCACCGGCCTGACCACGGCACAGTTCCAGTCAGGCTCGCTGCCGACGGGCTTCGACTCCACCGCCTGGAGCACCGGCGCCGGGCTCTATCCTTACCTGACGATCCTCTTCCCCAACGGCGTGCAGGCGATCTCCGGCACGGCCTACAAGGACGCGGGCACGACGCCGGCGGCCTCGGGCTCGGCCGGGGCGGTCACGGTCTCGCTCGATGCCGGCGGCGCCAGGCTCGGCCAGGCCACGACGGGGGTCGACGGCAGCTACTACCTCGCCCTGCCCGCCGGTACCGTGGCCAACGGCACGAGCTTCGTCACCTCCGTGCCGGCCAGCAGCAGCCTGTCCAACGCCGCCGCCACGGTCGCGGCCTCGACCTATACGGCGGGCACGCCGGCGCAGGCTGGCGTCAACCTCTACGGCGGCGCGCTGACCACGACGACCGCCACGACGCTGCTCTCGGCCGCGCAGACCGAGATCGCCAGCCGCGTCGCGGCGGCGGCCACCCCCGCGACGGCCACGCTGATCGCGGGTCTCACCGGCCGCAACCTAATCGCGACGGGCTCGGGCTTCACCATCGACCAGGCCGTGAGCACGGGCGGGACCTTCCTGGTGCAGACCACGGCCTCGGGCGCGCCGCTCACCGTGGCGCAGCCGATCACGATCGCCAACGGCGGCAGCCTGAGCCTGTCGGCGGCCGGTGCGCTGGCGATCAACGCGCCCATCACGGCCCAAGGCGCGGTTCCGGTGGCTTTGGCCTACGACCGGAACACCACCACGCCGGCCGTCACCGACCTCGCCTTCGCGCAAGGATCGGGCGTCAGCTTCGTCAACGCGGACGGCAGCGCGCTCTCGTCCGGCGTCGGCGGCACGCTGTCGATCAACGGCAACGCCTACACGCTGCTCTATTCCATGCCCGACCTCGACGGCATCGACGGCACGGCGGCGGTCTCGGGCGGCACGATCACCGACCAGACGGCCGCGGGCGGCCTCGCCGGCCGCTATGCGCTGGCGGCTAACCTCGCCGCCGCCGGCACCACCTACACGGACGCGCTCGTCGGCACGAACAGCGGCAACAGCAGCGCGACGCGGTTCTCCGGCACGTTCGAGGGGCTCGGCCACACCCTCACCGGGCTGACGATCGCCAAGAGCGGCAACTATGCCGGTCTGTTCGGCTATTCGACCGGCACGATCCGCGACATCGGCCTCGTCGGCGGCAGCGTCTCGGGCATCAGCAACGTGGGCGCGCTCGTCGGGTACAATGGCGTCGGTGGCATAGTCACCCAGGCCTACGCCACCGGCGCCGTGTCGGGCTCAACCCAGGCGGTGGGCGGGCTGGTCGGGAGCAATCTCGGCACGGTCAGGCAGGCCTACGCCACCGGCGCCGTCTCAGGCTCATCCCTGGTGGGCGGGCTCGTCGGGTACAATGGCGGCGGCACGGTCACGCAGGCCTACGCCACCGGCGCCGTCTCGGGTGGATCGAACTCCAACTACGTGGGCGGGCTCGTCGGGTGGAACAACGGCGGCACGGTCACGCAGGCCTATGCCACCGGCGCCGTCTCGGGCGGACCGGGCTCCAGCTACGTGGGCGGGCTCGTCGGGCAAAACTATAGCGGCGGCCGGATCACGCAGGCCTACGCCACCGGTGCCGTCTCGGCCGGATCCGGCTCCAACTTCGTGGGCGGTCTCGCGGGGTACAGCCAGGGCACGGTCAGCCAAGCCTACTGGGACACACAGACCAGCGGCCAGCCGGCGAGCGCCGCCGGCACCGGGCTGACCACGCGGCAGTTGCAGGGGCTCGACCCGCTCGCGGGCGGCGGCACGATCACCGATGCGAGCCATCTCGGCGCGTCCTTCGCCGGCGGCGCGGGGGGGCTCTATCCTTACCTGACGAACTTCTTCCCGAACGGCGTGCAGGCGGTGTCGGGCGTCGCCTACACGGATGCCGGCGCGACGCCGGCGGCCTCAGGCTCGGCCGGGGCGGTGACGGTCTCGCTCGATGCCGGCGGCGGCCGCATCGGCCAGGCCACGACCGGCAACAACGGCTATTACTACATCGCCACAGCCGCAGGCACGGTCGCCAACGGGACGAGCTTCGTCGCCTCCGTGCCGACCAACGGCAGCCTGTCCAACGCGGCGGCGACCCTGGCGGCCTCGACCTACACGGCGGGCACGCCGGCGCAAGGCGGGGTCAACCTCTATGGCGGCGCGCTCACCGTGCCGACCACGGCCACCACCCTCTCGACCGCCCCGACGCTCGTGCAGGCTCAGGCCAGCGCGAACGCGGCGGCGAGCCCGACGACGCGGACCCTCATCGGCGGCCTCACCGGCCGCGGCCTGATCGCGACGGGCTCGGGCTTCACCATCGACCAGGCCGTGAGCACGGGCGGGACCTTCCTGGTGCAGACCACGGCCTCGGGCGCGCCGCTCACCGTGGCGCGGCCGATCACGATCGCCAACGGCGGCAGCCTGAGCCTGTCGGCGGCCGGCGCGCTGTCGATCAACGCCCCCATCGTCGCGCAGGGCGCGGTGCCCGTGGCGCTGGCCTACGACCGGAACACCACGACACCGGCCATCACCGACCTCGCCTTCGCGCAAGGGTCGGGCCTGAGCTTCGTCGACGCGAATGGCGGCGCGCTCTCGTCCGGCGTGGGCGGCACGCTGTCGATCAACGGCAATCCCTACACGCTGCTCTATTCCATGGCCGACCTCGACGGCATCGACGGCACGGCGGCGGTCTCGGGCGGCACGATCACCAACCAGTCAGCCGCTGGCGGCCTGTCGGGCCGCTACGCGCTGGCGGGCGACTTCGCCGCCGACGGCATCACCTACACGAACGCGCTCGTCGGCACGAACAGCAGCTTCGACAGCGCGACGCGATTCTCCGGCACGTTCGAGGGGCTCGGCCACACCCTCACCGGGCTGACGATCAGCAAGAGCGGCGACTATGCCGGCCTGTTCGGCTACTCGTCGGGCACGATCCGCGACATCGGCCTCGTCGGCGGCAGCGTCTCGGGCTCCAACGCGGTGGGCGGGCTCGTCGGGCAGAACGCCGGCGGCACGATCACGCAGAGCTACGCCACCGGCGCCGTCTCGGGCGGAGCCTTTTACGTGGGCGGGCTCGTCGGGTACAACAACGGCGGCACCGTGAGCCAGTCCTACGCCACCGGAGCCGTCACGGGCACCAGTAGCTACGTGGGCGGGCTCGTCGGGTACAACAACGTCGGCACGGTCGGGCAGTCCTACGCCACCGGCGCCGTTTCGGGCGGATCGGGCTCCGGCTACGTGGGCGGCTTCGTCGGGTTGAACAACGGCTTTGTCACGCAGGCCTACGCCACCGGCGCTGTCTCGGCCGGATCGGGCTCCGGCGCAGTGGGCGGCTTCGTCGGGTTGAACGGCGGCACGGTCAGGCAAGCCTACGCCACCGGCGCCGTCTCGGGCGGAGCGAACTCCGAATACGTGGGTGGGTTCGTTGGGTTGAACGGCGGCACGGTCGGGCAAGCCTACGCCACCGGCGCCGTCTCGGCCGGATCGGGCTCCCAAAACGTGGGCGGGCTCGTCGGGGGGCAGGGCGGCGGTACGATCACGCAGGCCTACTGGGACACGCAGACGAGCGGTCAGGCGGCGAGCGCCGGCGGCACCGGGCTGACCACGGCTCAGCTCCAGTCGGGATCGGCCAGCGGCCTCGGCGCGTCCTTCGCCGGAGGCGCCAACGGGCTCTATCCCTACCTGACGAGCTTCTTTCCGAACGGCGTGCAGGCGGTGTCGGGCATCGCCTACACGGATGCCGGATCGACCTTCGCCGCCTCCGGTGCGTCCGGGGCGGTGACGGTCTCGCTCGATGCCGGCGGCGGCCGCATCGGCCAGGCCACGACCGGCAACAACGGCTATTACTACATCGCCACAGCCGCAGGCACGGTCGCCAACGGGACGAGCTTCGTCGCCTCCGTGCCGACCAACGGCAGCCTGTCCAACGCGGCGGCGACCCTGGCGGCCTCGACCTACACGGCGGGCACGCCGGCGCAAGGCGGGGTCAACCTCTATGGCGGCGCGCTCACCGTGCCGACCACGGCCACCACCCTCTCGACCGCCCCGACGCTCGTGCAGGCTCAGGCCAGCGCGAACGCGGCGGCGAGCCCGACGACGCGGACCCTCATCGGCGGCCTCACCGGCCGCGGCCTGATCGCGACGGGCTCGGGCTTCACCATCGACCAGGCCGTGAGCACGGGCGGGACCTTCCTGGTGCAGACCACGGCCTCGGGCGCGCCGCTCACCGTGGCGCAGCCGATCACGATCGCCAACGGCGGCAGCCTGAGCCTGTCGGCGGCCGGTGCCCTGGCGGTCAACGCCCCCGTCGTCGCGCAGGGCGCGGTGCCGGTGGCCCTGGCCTACGACCGGAACACCACCACGCCCTCCGTCACGGACCTCGCCTTCGCGCAAGGATCGGGCCTGAGCTTCGTCGACGCGAATGGCAGCGCGGCGACGGGTGCGCTGGCGGGGCGGAGCCTCACGGTCAACGGCAATCCCTACACGCTGCTCTATTCCATGGCCGACCTCGACGGCATCGACGGCACGGCGGCGTCGGGCAACGCGATCAACGCGCAAGCGGGAGGCTTGTCAGGCCGCTACGCGCTGGCGGGCGACCTCGCCGCCGCCGGCACGACCTACACGGACGCGCTCGTCGGCAACAACAGCAGCAACAGCACCGCGACGCGGTTCTCCGGCACGTTCGAGGGGCTCGGCCACACCCTCACCGGGCTGACGATCGCCAAGACCGGCAACTATGCCGGCCTGTTCGGCTACTCGTCGGGCACGATCCGCGACCTCGGCCTCGTCGGCGGCAGCGTCTCGGGCACCAACATCGTGGGCGCGCTCGTCGGGTGGAACAACGGCGGCACGGTCACGCAGGCCTATGCCACCGGCGCCGTCTCGGGCTCAACCCAGGCGGTGGGCGGGCTCGTCGGGACCAACAACTTCGGCACGGTCAGCCAAGCCTACGCCACTGGCGCCGTCTCGGGCTTATCCCAGGTGGGCGGGCTCGTCGGGTGGAACAACGGCACGGTCACGCAGGCCTACGCCGCCGGCGCCGTCTCGGGCGGAGCGAACTCCGACAATGTGGGCGGCCTCGTCGGGTTCAACAGCGGCACGGTCGAGCAGGCCTACGCCACCGGGGCCGTCTCGGGCGGAACGCGCACCATCTTCTTGGGCGGGCTCGTCGGGGCGAACAACGGCACCGTCACGCAGGCCTACGCCACCGGGGCCGTCTCGGGCGGATCGGCCCCCAACTTCTTGGGCGGGCTCGTCGGGTCGAACAACGGCACGGTCAGCCAAGCCTACGCCACCGGCGCCGTCTCGGGCGGATCGGGCTCCAACAACGTGGGCGGTCTCGCCGGGTACAACCAGGGCACGGTTAGCCAAGCCTACTGGGACACGCAGACGAGCGGCCGAGGCGTCGGCATCGGGGTCGACACCAACAGCCAGTCCGGCAACGTCACCGGTCTGACGACCCGGCAGTTGCAGGGGCTCGACCCGCTCGCGGGCGGCGGGTCGTTCTCCGCCGTGACGAACCTCGGCAACGGCACGGCCTCCGTGTTCGCGGGCGGGGCCAACGGGCTCTACCCCTACCTGACGAACTTCTTCCCGAACGGCGTGCAGGCGGTGTCGGGCGTCGCCTACACGGATGCCGGCGCGACGCCGGCGGCCTCAGGCTCGGCCGGGGCGGTGACGGTCTCGCTCGATGCCGGCGGCGGCCGCATCGGCCAGGCCAC
>NZ_CAXTHR010000037.1:0-22670 GCF_964244095.1 uncultured Methylobacterium sp.
ACACCAAGCCGGCCTGAAGGGCCGGCACCTCGACACCAAGCCGGCCTGAAGGGCCGGCACCTCGACACCAAGCCGGCCTGAAGGCCGGCACCTCGACACCAAGCCGGCCTGAAGGCCGGCCCGCATCCGCGCCGAAATCCGTCCGGAGACTTTACGATGCAAAGCCCATCCGACCGCAGGCCGGGGCTTCACGCCGCGATCATCATGGACGGCAACGGCCGCTGGGCGACCCGGCGCGGCCTGCCGCGCGCCGCCGGCCACCGCGCCGGCGTCGAGGCGATCCGGCGCACGGCCGAAGCCTGCCCCGGCCTCGGGATCGGCACGCTGACGCTCTACGCCTTCTCCAGCGACAACTGGCAGCGCCCGGCCGAGGAGGTCGGCGGCCTGATGCGGCTGCTGCGGGCCTACCTGCGCACCGAGACCGCGCGGCTCGCCCGCACCGGCACCCGCCTCAGCGTCGTCGGCCGCCGCGACCGGCTGCCCGCGGGCATCCCCGAGGCGATCGCGCGGGCGGAGGCCGCGACCGCCGCGGGCGACAGGCTGCACCTGCGCATCGCCGTCGATTATTCCGCCCGCGACGCAATCCTCGCCGCCGCCGCGCGGCTCGCCGGTCAGCCGGCCTCGCGCGACGCGTTCGGGCAGGCGGTGGCCGGCGCGATGCACGGCTCGCCGGTCGACGTCGACCTGCTGATCCGCACCGGCGGCGAGAAGCGGCTCTCGGACTTCATGCTGTGGGAGGCGGCCTATGCCGAACTCCACTTCACCGAGCGGATGTGGCCCGATTTCAGCGAGGGCGACCTCGCCGCGGCGATGACCGAGTTCACCCGCCGCGACCGCCGCTTCGGCGGGTTGAGCGCGCCGAAGGTTTCGGCCGCGGCCTGAACGGGCTGGAAAAGACCGGCCTCGGGCGCCAGGTTCGCGCAGGGATCATTCCACCCGAGATCGCAGCATGTCCGCAGACGCGTCACCGCCCGCCCTCGACGACGCGACGCTGGCCTTCGCGGGCCGCGTCTTCCAGTATGTCCGGATGGGCCACGCCGACGAACTCGCCGAGCTGTTCGCGCAGGGGCTGCCGGCCAACCTCCGCAACGACAAGGGCGACAGCCTGCTGATGCTCGCCGCCTATAACGGCCAGGTCGAGACCACCCGCGTCATCCTCGAAGCCGGCGGTGATCCGGAACTGGCCAACGACCGCGGTCAGACCCCGCTCGCCGGCGCCGCGTTCAAGGGCGCGCGCGAGATCGTGGAACTGCTGCTCGCCCACGGCGCCGCGGTCGACGGCACCGCCGACGGCACCCGCACCGCCCTGATGACCGCGGCGATGTTCGACCGCACCGCGATCGTCGGCCTGCTGCTCGCCCACGGCGCCGACCCGGACCTCCGCGATGCCTCCGGCAAATCCGCCGCCGACATGGCGCTGGCGATGGGCGCGCAGGACACGCCGGCGCAACTCGCCGCCGTGAAGCGGCCGGGCGCCTGAGCCGCGGCCGGGGCGCACGGCCGCGGCCGGAACCGTTCGGGACGCGGGATCACGCGCCGCCGGGCGGGAGCGCCTCGCTCACCTGGACGCGCGGGGCCTCCGGCTCCGCGGCGACCGGCTCGGCTGCCGGCGCGGCGACGGCGGCGACGCCGGCGTAGCGGGTGAGCCGCTCGTCGATCATGCCGTCGATCCGCTCGTAGACCTCGGCGACGGTGAGATGCCGCCGCGCCTTGCCGGTGCCTTTGCCGGTGCCTTTGACGGCGTCCGTGTCGGCCCGCGTGAACAGCGCGCGGTTGGCGCGCGCCGCGCTACGGAACGCGTGCTCGGCGACCTCGTCCGGCCGGTCGCTGCTCATGATGAGGAAGCGCCCGGCGCTCGACGTGCCGAGGAAGTGCGCGACGTACAGTTCCGGGGTGGTCAGCACCCGGCCGACGCGGGCCTCGATCCGGCCGCGGTCGCGCTTGATCAGCTCGGCCGCCATCAGCGCGGCGACGTAGGGGTCCTTGCGCAAGGACAGCACGCGCTCGCGCATCGGCCCGGCGACGGTGATGGCGGCCCCGCGGCCCTTCACCGCGGCGGCCTCGGCCTCCAGGCCGTAGCGGGCGCCGTAGTCGCGGATCATCTCGAGCCACGTCGCGGTGACGAACTGGAACAGCCCCTCGGCCGAGGAGGTCGCCGCCTTCACGTCGGTCGAGAAGCTCGATTCCTTGTCGGCCAGCGCCATCAGGTAGACCGGATCGACGCCGGCCTCGGCCGAGGCTTTCAGGATCGTGTCGACGATGCGGCGCGGCACGCCGACTTTGCCGAAGCGGATCGTCGCGTCGGTGTCGGCGGCCGGTTGCGGTAGGGCGGCGAGGTCGCCCGCGATCAGCGCGGTCGTCGCCGGCTCCTGCTCGAGCACGGCAATCCCGGCCCACGCAGCCGGGTTCCCGGATGGCGCGCCGCGAGCGAGTTCGGCCGCCGCGCGCGGGCTTGCATCGATGCGGTCGTGGGCGAAGGCCGCCGGGGCGAAGGCCGTCTGCGGCAGGGCGAAGCCCGCGAGCAGCGCCGCCAGCACGGTCGCGGCGGCCCGTCGGCGGGCGGCGGAGCGGATGGATCGGGCCTCGTTCCGGCGCGTTCTCCGCGGCAGCCACGCCACGGTGTTGTCCTCATTGTCCGTCGCGCCGGGCACGCGTCGGCACACGTCGTCGGCGCAACGCGCCGGCTCCGGGAAAACCCCCATCGCTGATCCTTTTCGTGCCGCGGCGTTCCTGGGCCGGGCTTCGATCGAGCGCCGGCCCTATCGCCGGAGGCCGTGACCACAATGGGACGGCGGGGTGATCCAAGCGCGGCAACTGATCCAAGCGCGGCACGCTTAAGGGCGCGTTAACGCCCTCTTTTCACGCGATTTCAACGATCCGTTCGGGCTGCGTTCAGTCCGGCGCCGGCAAGAAGATGTAGCGTTCGGGCTTGGAACGATGCCCGGTGGGGCCAGTTAGCATGGGCCACGCGGGGCAGGCCCATACCGGCCCGTCCACAGTCCCCGCGTCCGAAGCGTTTAAGGATTTCCCCCTCCCATGAGCATGCAGACCGGTCGCCGCGTCGGCGTTGCGTTCGTTGGCATGGGTGGCGCCGTCGCCACCACCGCCATCGCCGGCATCGAGATGATCAAATCCGGGTCGAACCGCCTCGACGGGCTGCCTCTGGCGGGCGTCTCGGTCGCCGGCATGGCCGACTACAAGGACCTCGTCTTCGCCGGCTGGGATCTCAACGGGGATGATCTCGCCTCCGCGGCCCAAGGCCACGGCGTGCTGACCAAGCAGGACATCGAGAACGGCGCCCAGGTGCTCAAGGGCATCCAGCCGTGGCCGGCGGTGGGCAGCGCCAAGTTCTGCAAGAACATCGACGGCGCCAACCGCATCGTCGCCTCCGACCACCGCGAGGCGGTCTCGATCATCGCCGCCGACCTCCGGCGCTTCCGCCAGGAGAGCAACCTCGACGCGGTGGTGGTGGTGAACCTCGCCTCCACCGAGAGCTGGCCGGACCTCACGGCGGCCGTGCTCAACTCGACCGCGGCCTTCGAGAAAGGCCTGGATTCGAGCGACGAGCACATCTCGCCGGCGATGCTCTACGCCTACGCCGCGATCAAGAGCGGCATCCCCTATGCCAACTTCACGCCCAGTATCGCCGCCGACGTGCCGGCGCTGCTGGCGCTCGCCACCGAGATGAACGTGCCGGTGGCCGGCAAGGACGGCAAGACCGGCCAGACCATGATGAAGACGGTGCTGGCGCCGGCCTTCAAGGCCCGCGCCCTCCATGTCGACGGTTGGTTCTCGACCAACATCCTCGGCAACCGCGACGGGCTCGCGCTGAACGACCCCTCGTCGCTCCAGTCTAAGCTCAACACCAAGGGCACGGTGCTCGACTCGATCCTCGGCTACCCGGTCGAGGACCACCTTGTGCACATCCACTATTATCGCCCGCGCGGCGACGACAAGGAAGCTTGGGACAACATCGACGTCACCGGCTTCATGGGTCAGCGCATGCAGATCAAGGTCAACTTCCTGTGCAAGGACTCGATCCTTGCCGCTCCTCTGGTGATCGAGATCGCCCGCGTGCTGGATCTGGCCAAGAAGCGTGGCGACGGCGGCGTGCAGGAGCAGCTCTCGACCTTCTTCAAGGCGCCGATGGTCAAGAACGGCAAGGGTCCCGAGCACGATTTCGGCAAGCAGGGCAAGATGCTCCTCGACTGGCTCGGCGTGCAGTGATGCCGGCTGCGGCGCCCGCGGGCGGCGCGGGGTCCGGGCCCGCCGCGCCCGCCGAGCTCCGTGACCTGTTCGTCGAGGTGGGTGACCTGAAGCGCGTCCGGTCCGCCGGGCGCGACGGCTCGATCGCCGAGCGCCTGTTCGCGCAAGCGTGGGGCGCGCTGACCGGTGGTGCCGCGCCCGAGGGTGTCGCCCTGGAGCTCACCGCGACCGCCCTCGCCGCGACGCGTCTCTGCGACCTCGACGCCGCCTTCCTCGCCGCCGCCGGCTTGTCCGAGGACGCCGTCTCCGGCGTGCTGGTCGACGGCTTCGATGGCATCTCCGGCGCGCTCGATCCGTCTCTGCGCGATCGTCTGCGCGCGCGGCTTCGGCGGCGTGTCGAGCATCGGCCGGGTGCGGTGCCGGGCTTCGTTGCCGCCCTGGCGCGGCAGCCGCGGGCCGGGATCACCTGCCCCGGCCGCGCCCGCATCCTGCTGGAGCCGCCGGAGAACCACGCCGAGCACTGCCTGATCGTCGCGGTCTACGGCGTCGTGCTGAGCCCGTTCTACCGGGCCGACCCCACGGCCGTGTTCCTCGCCGCGATGGCGCATCACCTCCACAACGCCGCGATGCCGGATGCCGGCTTCACCGGCGAGATGCTGCTCGGCGACCATCTCGGTCCGGTCATGGCCCGCACGACGCGGTGGGCGCTCGACGAACTCGACGCGCCCCTGCGCGAAGCCGTCGAGCGGGCGCGGGCGGTGCTGCCGGATGCCGCGACTGCGGAGGGCCGTGCCTTCCACGCCGCCGATTGCATCGACCGCGTCCTGCAGATCGCACAGCATCTGCGCGCCGCCTCGCTGACCATGACGACGGTGCTCGACGACATGGACCTCGTCCATGCCGGCCCGGTGAAGGGGTTCCACGACCGGGTTCTCGCGGACATGCGCATCCCCTGAGAGACCGCGCGGCCCGCACGGCGGCGGCAGACGAGACCCCATGATCCCCTTCGACCTCCGGTCGCCCGAGACCGGCAACGCCCTGAAGCCCGACACGCCGCACTCCCTGCGCGACGGCAGCACCGGTGCGCGCTGGCCGGTGATCGACGCCATCCCGTACCTGCGCGTCGGCCGCGCCGACCTCGTCGCGCGCGTCCTCGCGCACCTCGACGCGGGCGAGGGGGAGGCGGCCCTCGTCGCCCTCCTCGCCGACCAGGACGATTGGTGGACCGGGCCGCCCGCCGACCCGGCCGACCTGCGGGAACTGGCCGGCCGCCGCGCCACGGCGACGCTGCGCGACGCGGTGCGCCTGCTCGGCTGGGGCCGCGTCGGGGACTACTTCCTGCACCGCTGGAGCGACCCGACATACCTTGCCGGCCTGTCGCTGCTGGAGGCGCACTGGAACGACCCGGTCTGCGTGTTCGAGTTCGCCTGCGGCATCGGGCATTACCTGCGCGAACTCGCCCGCCGCGGCTGCAAGGTCGCCGGCGCCGACGTGGTCTTCGCCAAGCTCTGGCTCGCCCGGCACTGGGTCGTCGGCGGGACGGCGCAGCTCGCCTGCTTCGATGCCGGCTCGGCGCACTGGCCGATCGACGGCGCGCCGGTCGATCTCGTGGTCTGCAACGACGCCTTCTACTTCCTCGACGACAAGGCCACGCTTCTGGACAACCTGCGCCAGAACGCGGGCGACGACGGCTGGCTGGCGCTGAGCCACATCCACAACAGCGCGCGCCCCGGCTTCTCGGCCGGCCGCGCCGTCTCGGCGGACGAGATCGCCGAGCTGTTTCCGGACGCGCTCGTCTACGACGACACCGAGCTCACGCGCGCGCTGGTCGAGGCCCGCGCCCCGGGCCCGCGCGAGCCGACCGAACTGCGCGCCTGCGCCGCGTTCTCGGTGGTCGCCGGCCCCGGCATGCGCCCGGCGCCGCGCTCGGTCGTCGACGGGCTCACCCTGCCGCGGCCGGGCGCGGAACTCGTGCTGAACCCGCTCTACGAGCGGGACGGCGCCGACGCCTACCGCATCCGCTGGCCGTCCGACCGCTACGCGGCGGAGTACGCGCCGCTCGTCACCTACCCGCTGCGCTCGCCCGGGCCGGGCCGGCTGACCTTCGCGGGCGGCATCGCCGCGCCCGAGGCGGCGCGCGTGCGGACCCGCGAGTTCGTCGACCTGCCGGAGCGGTGGTGATGGGCGACGCCGTCGGCTGGGGCATCGTCGGCTACGGCTGGGTCGCCCGCGACTACATGGCGCCGGGCATCCGCGCGGCCGGCCACCGGCTCGTGGCGGTGTGCGATCCGGGGGAAACCTCGCGCCGCGCCGCCCAGGACGAAGGCGCCCGCGCCTACGACACCCTCGAACGGTTGATCGGCGACCCGGAGGTCGAGGCGGTCTACGTTGCGACGCCGAACCACCTCCACCGCGAAGCCGTCGAAGCGTTGGCGGCAGCCGGCAAGCCGGTGCTGTGCGAGAAGCCGATGGCGGCACGGCTCGGCGACGCCGAGGCCATGACGGAGGCGGTGCGCGCCGCGGGCATCTTCTACGGCACCGCCTTCGATCAGCGGCATCACCCCGGCCACCGGGCCATGCGCGCCGCGATCCGCGACGGGCGCCTCGGCACCGTCACGGCGATCCGCATCGTCTACGCCTGCTGGCTCGACCGGCGCTGGGCCTCGTTCGCCGGCCAGGACAACTGGCGCATCGACCCGGTCCAGGCCGGCGGCGGCGCGCTGATGGACCTGGCCCCCCACGGGCTCGACCTCGTCGACTTCCTGCTCGGCGAGTCGATCCGGGACATCACCGCCCTCACGCAGGCCCGCGCGCAGGACTACGCGGTCGACGACGGCGCCGTGCTGATCGGGCGGACGCCGGGCGGCGTGCTGGCGAGCCTGTCCGTCGCCTACAACTGCCCGGACGCGCTGCCCCGCCGCCGCCTGGAGGTGGTCGGCACCAAGGGGATGCTGAGCGCGATCGACACGATGGGCCAGACGGCGGGTGGCACGGCGACGTTCATCGACGGTGCGACCGGCTCGCCGGAGGCCGTCCGCTTCGACGCCGCGGCCTCGCCTTTCACCGAGCAGGTCCGCGCCTTCGGCTCGGCGCTGCGCCGGCCGGCGGAGCGGGCGGCGTACTCGGCCGCCCGCGACCTCCACACCATGCGGCTGATCGCGCGGGCCTACGATGCCTGCGCCGGAGCGAACGGATCGAACACGTGACCGAGAACACCCAGGACGACCGCGCCCGCGACCCCCGCATCACCGCGCCGCGCCCCTATCGCTTCGGCGCCCCGCGGCCGATCCAGGGTCTGCCCGGAACCCTGCCGGAGCCGGTGCGCGCCTATCTCGACATCCTGCCGCCGGGCCGCATCGTCGGCTTTCCGCTGGCGCCGCTCGACCGCACCGGCGTGCCGGTGTGGTTCGTCTCGCTGTTCCTCGAGGACCCGTTCTTCGTCGGCGCGATGCCGTCGGGCATCGGCTACGGCGCCACGGACGAGGAGGCGCTGATCGGCGCGGTGGCCGAGATCGCCGAGAACCTGATGCCCTCGCTCGCGGTGATGCCGCGCAAGAAGGAGCGCGCCAGCTACCACGACCTCGTCAGGGTCTACGGCGCCGGCTCCGTCGCCGACCCGCTGACGCTGTGCCTGCCGGCGGGATCGCCCGTGGACCGCGACACGGTGCTCGAATGGACGGCGGCCACCCGCCACGGCACCGGCGCGATCGTCCTGATGCCGCTCGACATCGCCGCGACCGATTACTTCGAGCTGTCGGAGGGCTACAGGCCGTTCACCAACCTGATCACCAACGGCCTCGGTGCCGGCCCCGACGTGCCGTTCGCGCTCGGCCACGGCGTGCTGGAACTGCTGCAGCGCGACGGCAACGGCCTGCTGTTCCGGGCGCTGGACCAGGGCGTGGTGCTCGATTGCTCCGAAGGGCTCGGGCCCGAGACGGCGGCGATGCTCGCGCGGCTGGCCGACCTCGGCATCCGGGCGCTGCCGAAATTCGCCACCGACCAGTTCGGCCTGACCAACCTCTACGTCGTCGGCTACGACCTGAACCCCACCGACGCGCCGGTGCCGATCGCGCTCTCGGCCTGCGGCGAAGCCTGCGACCCGGACCGCGAGCGGGCGCTGCGCAAGGCGCTGCTCGAATTCCAGGCGGCGCGCGTGCGCAAGGCCTTCGGCCACGGCCCGCTGGCGTTCGCCGGGCGCGTGACGCCGCCGGGCTACGTCGACGCGTTCATTCGGAAGGCCCTCCCGAGCCTGGACCTCGAAGAGAGCCGCGCGCTGACGGCGATGCTCGACTGGATCGTGCTGCCCCCCGAGGGGCTTCGCGACGTCCTCAAGGACACGGTCTATGCCGAGCGGACGACGAAGCGGTTCTCGGAGCTGCCCTCGACGCCCGCCGCCGACGGCCACGCCCGCGGCGCGATCGCCTGCGAGCGCCTGGAGCAGGCCGGCTTCGACATCTTGTACGTCGATTGCTCGCCGGCCGGCGCCGCGGTCGGCGTGGTGAAGGCGATCGTGCCGGGCCTCGAGGTCGAGACCATGAGCTACTACCGGATCGGCGAGCGCAACACGAAGAAGCTCATCGAGCGCGACCATCCGCTGATCACCTTCGGCACCGCGAGCGAGACCCTGCGCCCGGTGCGCCTGACGCCGGAGGCGCTGGAGCGGTTCGGTGGGCAGCCGCTGTTCGACACCGGCTTGGCCGAGCGCATCGTCGGGCGCCATTACCCCCTCTACCGCGAGCCGGAATCACACCACGCCCCGTTCCGGCTGGAACAAAGGGGGTGGGCCGCATGAGCCTCCGCTTCGCCTACAACACCAACGGCGCGGCCAACCACCGCCTCGACGACGCGATCGACCTGATCGCGGCGGCCGGCTACGACGGCGTCGCGCTGACCCTCGACATCCACCACCTCGACCCCTTCGCCGAGCACTGGGCGGCGGAAGCCGGCCGCGTCGCGAGCCGGCTGGAAAAACTCGGCCTCGGCTCGGTGATCGAGACCGGCGCCCGCTTCCTCCTCGACCCGCGCGCCAAGCACGAGCCGACGCTCGTCACCGCCGACGCGTCCGCGCGCGCGCGCCGCGTCGGCTTCCTCAAGCGCGCGATCGACATCGGCGCCGTGCTGCAATCGGAGGCCGTCTCGTTCTGGGCCGGCGTGCCTAAGCCGGGCGTGGATGCAGCCGACGCGCACGGCTGGCTCGTCGAGGGGCTGACCGAGGTCGCGGCCTACGCCGCCGGGAAGGGCGTCGTGGCCTGCCTGGAACCCGAGCCGGGCATGCTGATCGAGACCCTCGACGACTTTTCCGCCCTGGACGTGCCGGGCCTGCGCCTGGCCCTCGACACCGGCCACTGCCTCGTCACGGCCGAGCGCGATCCGGCCGCCGCCGTGCACGAATTCGCCGAGCGGATCGGCACCGTGGCGATCGAGGACATGGCGCGCGGCGTGCACGTCCACCTGCCGTTCGGCGAGGGCGACATGGACGTGCCGGGCGTGCTCGACGCCCTCGAAGCGATCCGCTTCGACAAGCTCGTCTGCGTGGAGCTGTCGCGCGAGAGCCACCGCGCCGACGTGATGATCCCGCAGGCGCTCGCCTACCTCCGCACCTGCCGCAGGGACGGCCCGCCGCTGCCGGAGGACCAGGAGACCCGGCGGCAATGAACGCGATGCCCGAGCCGCGCCGCCGCTTCCCTCCCCCCTTTGCGGGGAAGGGTGGCCCGCGAGCCAAGTCGGGAGAGGGGAGCGCCGTCTCCGGAACTGTCGCTCCCCTCTCCCGACCCTCGCTGACGCGAGGCCCACCCTCCCCCGCAGAGGGGGGAGGGAGACGCCCGGATCTTCCGGTCACGGCATGG
This sequence comes from uncultured Methylobacterium sp., assembly GCF_964244095.1. Taxonomy (GTDB): domain Bacteria; phylum Pseudomonadota; class Alphaproteobacteria; order Rhizobiales; family Beijerinckiaceae; genus Methylobacterium. The sequence continues at coordinate 10,053 of NZ_CAXTHR010000037.1, forward strand.
ATGCCGGGGGCTGCCCGATGAGGATCTGCTTCGTCAGCCGGCGCTATTTCCCGGCGATCTCCGGCATGAGCGTCTACGCGCAGAATCTGCTCCGCGAGCTGGTCGCGGCCGGCCATGACGTGACGATGATCTCGCAGTATCGCGGCGACGCGTTCGGCACCCGCGTCTACGGCGGCGGCCCGCCGCCGCCCGTGCCGGGCGTGCGCGTCGTCGGGCTCGAACAGGTCGGCGAGCAGGAGGGCGGCGACTTCGAGCGCGACATCGACACGATGGTTCAAACGATCCGCGCGGAGCACGCGACGGCGCCCTTCGACGTGCTGCACGCCCAGTACGGCTATCCGACCGGCTGGGCGGTCCTGCTGGCGTCGAAGGCGCTCGGCGTACCGAGCGTGGTCTCTATCCAGGGCGGGGACGGGCACTGGGTCGGCTCGTGCTGCGAGACCCATCGCGTCGCGATGTGCGCCGTGCTCGCCCACGCCAACGCCCTGCTGATCGGCGGCGCGTCCTTCGTCGCCGAGGTCTGCGCGCGGCTTGGCTCGAACCCTGCCCGCTTCACCATCGTGCCGGGCGCCGTCGACACCACGCGCTTCGCGCAAGCCGGCGACGGCCTGCCGGCGCCCCATGACGGGCCGGTGCGGCTGTTCTACCACGGCCGGGTCGACCGCCGGAAAGGCGTGCTCGACTTCATCGCGGCGCTGGCGATCCTGCGCGCGCAGGGCACCCCGTTCGCCGCCACCATCTCCGGCATCGGCCCCGACGTGGAACCCGCGCGAGAGCTTGCGGCGGAACACCGGTTCTCGGCGCGCGAGCTCCGGTTTACCGGCTACGCCGACTACGATGCCGTGCCGGCCCTGTACGCACAGGCCGACGTGTTCGTCTCGCCGACCTACGCGGAGGGCTTCTCCAACACCATCCTGGAGGCGATGGCCGCCGGGCTCGCCGTGGTCTCCTGCCACGCGGTCGGCGTCTCGGATTGCCTGCGCGACGGCGAGAACGGCCTGCTGGTCATGCCTGGCGACGTGCCGGCGCTGGCAGCCGCCCTGACGCGGGTGATCGCGGACGAAGCCCTGCGCCGCCGCCTCGCCACGGCCGGGCTGGAGGAGTGCCGCCGGGTCTATTCGTGGACGGCGGTGGGCCGGCAGATCATGGCGGTCTACGGGCAGGTGGCGCGCGAGGCGCCGGCGACGGCTTTCCCGGAAACCCTTCCGCACGACCCCGCCTGCCGCTTCCGGGCCGAGCCGCACCTGCTCTGACGCCATGCCGACCGCGCTCGCCCTCTCGCCCCATCTCGACGACGCCGCCTTCTCCTGCGGCGGCACGCTGGCGACGCTCGCCGACGACGGCTGGCGCGTGGCGATGGCGACCCTGTTCACGCAGAGCGTCGCGGCGCCGACGGGCTTCGCCCTCGCATGCCAGACCGACAAGGGCCTCGACGCATCGGTCGATTACATGCGCCTGCGCCGGGCCGAGGACGCGGCAGCGGCCCGCGCCCTCGGGATCGACGCGCCCCGCCACCTGCCGTTCCGCGAGGCGCCGCATCGCGGCTACGGCTCGGCGCCCGAACTCTTCGGCGATCCGCGCAGCGACGACCGCATCGTCGACGCGCTGGCCCCGGCGCTCGCCGCGCTGATCCGCGAGACCGAACCCGACCTGATCCTCGCCCCCCAGGCGATCGGCGGCCATGTCGACCACGTCCAGGCGGTCGCCGCGTTCCGCCGGGTCGCGCCGGACCGGCCGGTGCTGTGGTGGCGCGACTTCCCCTACACCGTGCGCAGCGCCGCCCCGAAGGCGCCGTTGCAGGCATCCTTCGCCGGTCTGCCGGCCCGCGCCGTCGTCCTCGACACCCGCGCGCAGGCGCGCAAGGCCGAGGCCTGCGCGGCCTACGCCACGCAGGTCGGCTTCCAGTTCGGCGGGCGCGAGGGCCTGATCGCACGGCTCGGCGCGGAGCGGGGGTGGGAGCGGTTCGCGGTCGGCGGACGCCTGCCCGCGGGGTTTCCCGGCTCCGATGCCGCCGCCTGACCCGGACGCGCCCAGGAGCCTCGCCGATCCGGCCGCGCTCGCGGCCCGGTGCGCGATGCGGGACGCGGCGCACGTCGCCCCCTTGCGCGCGATGGCGGCCCGCATCGCCGCGGAGGCCCGCGCGCTCGTGCCCGACCCCGACCCGCTCGACGGCGGCGTCGGCGCGCGCCTGCTGCTCCTGCTGGAGACGCCGGGACCGGCGATCGTGCGCACCGGCTTCGTGTCGCGCGACAACCCGACCGGCACCGCCGCCAACCTGTTCCGCTTCCTCGCCGAGGCGGAGATCGGGCGCGGCGACACGCTGATCTGGAACGCGATCCCCTGGGTGATCCATGCCGAGGGCGCGCTGAACCGCGCGCCGCGGAAGGCGGAGGTGCGGGCCGCCGCGCCCTGGCTCGCGCCGCTGCTCGGCCTGCTGCCAAAGCTCGTGGTGGTGGTGCTCGCCGGGCGCGTCGCCGGCGCGGCGCAGGACGCGATCGCGCGCCTGCGGCCGGACCTGCCGGTCGTCGCGGTCCCGCATCCGAGCCCGACCTATGTCTGCACCGCGCCAGCGGTGCCCGCGCGCATCCGCGCCGGGCTGGCGGGCGCCGCCGTCATCCTGCGGACACGCGGCGGCGCGAGAAGCGGGCGCGGGCAGCCGGACTGACATCCGCGCCAGGGACGCGCCCGCGCCGTCGCTGGCCTTGGAGCGTCGATGGTCCTACATGCGGGGCGACGGGTCGCGGCCCGGGACATCCGGCATCGAACCCGCGGCCTTCTCGACGGTCGGGCGGGACATCCGGCGGAGGCGGACGCCGATCGGAATGAACGTCCAGGACCAGCATCGCGGAACGGGCGATCGCGCGGAGGCGGTCGCGCCCCAGGCGGTGCCCGCCACCGACCAGACGGCGCGCAGGCGCAGGCAGAGCCGCTACGCCTGGATCGGCACGGCGGCGAGCATCGTGCTATTTGCGGTCTCGCTCGGCGTGCTGTGGAAGCTCGTGCAGAGCGTCACCTGGGCCGAACTGCGCCAAGCCTTCGTCGATGCGAGCTCGGACCAGCTCGGCCTCGCCCTCGGCTTCGTGCTGGTGAGCTACCTGTTCCTCACCGGCTACGACGCCCTGGCGCTACGCCAGTTGAAGCTCAAGGTGCCCTACCGGATCACCGCGCTCGCCTCGTTCACGAGCTACGCGGTCAGCTTCACGCTCGGCTTCCCGCTACTGACGGCCGGCACGATCCGCTACTGGATCTATGCGCGCCACGGGCTGAGCGCGGCCAAGATCGCGGCGCTCACCGTCATCGCCGGCTTCACCTTCTGGCTCGGCATGGGCGTGGTACTCGGCCTCAGCCTGATCATCGAGGCGAGCCAGCTCGCCGGCCTCGCCTTCACCTCGATCCGGATCAACCAGGGCGTCGGCCTCGCGGCCCTGGCCCTGGTGCTGGGCTACCTCGCCTGGGTCTCGGCCAAGCGCCGCAGCGTCACCGTCCGGCAGTGGCGGCTGGAACTGCCGGGGGCCTCGGTCTCGCTCGGGCAGATGGTGGTCGGCATCGGCGACGTCTGCGCGGCGGCCGCCGTGCTCTACGTCCTGCTGCCGGCAGGCCTCGCCATCGGCTTCACCACCTTCCTCGCGATCTACGTGCTCGCCGCGATGCTCGGCATCGCCTCGAACGCGCCAGGCGGCTTGGGCGTGTTCGAGGCGACGATCCTGCTCGCGCTCTCAAGCCTGCCGCGGGACCAGGTGCTCGGCTCGCTGCTGCTGTTCCGGATCTGCTACTACGTCGTGCCGTTCGTGACCGCGCTCGCCCTGCTCGGCGCCTACGAGATCGTGAAGCGGGCCGGGCGCTCCCGCGGCGAGCCGTGACGCCGGCCTGCCCGGCCGATGCCTGATCCCGCGCGCCGCCGGGCGGCCTGGACGGGGGCCGCCATCGCCGCCGGCCTCGTGGGCCTGGCCGCCTTCCAGCGCGGCGTCCTCGACGGACCGCTGATCGCGGCGGGGCTGGCTGCCATCTGCGTCGGAGGCTTCCTCGCGACGCTGGGGGGCGCCGCGGTCGTCGCCGCGCCGAGCCTGCTCGCCACCGATCGCCACGCGGTCGCCGAATCGCTGCTCGCCAACATCCCCGACCCGGTGATCCTGATCGATCGCCGGGCGGTGGTGATCGAGGCGAACCCCGCCGCCCGGGCGCTGCTGCCCGCCTTGCGACTGCGCCACCCGCTCTCCTTCGCGCTCCGCGCGCCGGACGTGCTCGACGCCGTCGAGGCGGTGCTGCGGACAGGTGCGCCCGCCAAGACCACCTATGCCGTGCGCGTGCCCACCGAGCGCGCCTTCGAGGTGCAGATCGGCGCGCTGCCGATGCCCGACGACGGCCAGCCGAACGTCGTGCTGTTCCTGCGCGACCTCACCGCCGCGCGCCGGCTGGAGGCGATGCGGGTCGATTTCGTCGCCAACGCCAGCCACGAGCTGCGCACGCCGCTGGCCTCGCTTCTCGGCTTCATCGAGACGCTGCAGGGCCCGGCCCAGTCCGACGCGCCGGCCCGCGAGCGGTTCCTCGCGATCATGCACAGCCAGGCCCAGCGCATGACGCGGCTGATCGACGACCTGCTCTCGCTGTCGCGGATCGAGCTGCGCGAGCACGTGGCGCCGACGCAGGTAGTCGATCTCGGGCTCGTCGCCCGCCAGATGGTCGACGCGCAGGGCGCGCTCGCGGCCGCCCGCGGCATCGCGATCGTGCTGGAGGCGCCCGCGGGCGCCTACCCGGTGCTCGGCGAGCCGGACGAGCTGCTGCGCGTCGTCGAGAACCTGATCGAGAACGCCGTGAAGTACGGCGGCCGCAGCGTCGTCGTCGCGCTCGGGCGGGCGGAGGACGGCCCTCACGACCGCCGGATCGTGCTCAGCGTGCGCGACGACGGGCCGGGCATCGCGCCCGAGCACCTACCGCGCCTCACCGAGCGGTTCTACCGGATCGACGTGGCGTCGAGCCGCCAGAAGGGCGGCACCGGGCTCGGCCTCGCCATCGTCAAGCACAGCCTGAACCGCCACCGCGGGCGGCTGGCCGTCGAGAGCGCGGTCGGCGCCGGCACCACGTTTCGCGTGACGCTGCCCGAACACCGCCCCGGCGGGCGCGGAGAGCCGGGCCGGGCCGCCGCGGGTCAGCCGTAGGCGGCGATCGCCCGGGCGCTGCCGGGCTCGGCGACGTCGAGGCCGGCGCCGACATAGTCGTTGAGCTTGTTCCGCAGCGTCCGGATCGAGATCCCAAGAATCCTGGCCGCGTGGGTCCGGTTGCCGAGGCAGTGATCGAGGGTGTCGAGGATGAGGTCGCACTCGACCTGCGCTACGGTGCGGCCGACGAGGCCGCGGGTCGCGGCCTCCGCGACCTGGGCCGCGCGCGTCGCGGCGCCGGCCGGCGCCGCGATCGCGTCGCCCTCCGGCGTCAGGATGGCGTCGGCGCCGATCTCGCCGCCCGACGCGAGCAGCACCGCCCGGTGCAGGGTGTTCTCCAACTCGCGCACGTTGCCGCGCCAGGGATTGCGCAGGACGACCTCCTGCGCCGCCCGGCCGAGCGGACGCATCGGCAGTCCGTTCACGTCGGCGTACTTCTTCGCGAAGTGGGCGGCGAGTTCGAGGATGTCGGCCGGGCGCTCGCGCAAGGGCGGCAGGCGCAGGTGGACGACGTTGAGCCGGTAGAACAGGTCCTCGCGGAACGTGCCCTTGCGCACCTCCTCGGCGAGGTTGCGGTTGGAGGTCGCGAGCACGCGGATGTCGACCTTGACCGGGGCGGAGCCGCCGACCCGGTCGATCACCCGCTCCTGCAAGGCCCGCAGCAGCTTCGATTGCAGGCGCACGTCCATCTCGGAGATCTCGTCGAGCAGCAGCGTGCCGCCGTTGGCCTCCTCGAACCGGCCGATGCGGCGGGCGACCGCGCCGGTGAAGGCGCCCTTCTCGTGGCCGAACAGCTCGGATTCGAGCAGCGCCTCGGGGATCGCGGCGCAGTTGACCGAGACGAACGGCTTGGCGCCGCGGTTCGACTTGGCGTGAACGTGGCGGGCCAGCACCTCCTTGCCGGTGCCGCTCTCGCCGGTGATCAGCACCGAGGCTTCCGAGCGCGCGATCTGCTCGGCGAGCCGCACCACCTTCTCCATCGACGCATCGCGCCAGACGAAGGCGCGGCCGTCCGCCGAGACCGCCTCCAGCACCGCGGCGATGAGGTCGGGGTCCGGGGGGAGGGGGATGTACTCCTTGGCGCCCGCCTGGATCGCGGCGACGGCGGCCTTCGCGTCGGTGGCTACGCCGCAGGCCACGACCGGGGTGCGGATGCGCTCCTCGGCCAGCGCCGCGACGAGGTCGCGGATCGAGAGGCCGACATCGATCATGATCAGGTCGGCGCCCTTGGCGCGCAGGACGCCGAGCCCCTGCGCCACGCCGTCGGCCTGGGTCACCGCCGCGCCGCGGCTCATGGCGATCTTCGAGGCGGTGATCAGCTCGCCGTTGAGCCGTCCGATGATCAAGAGCCGCATCGCGGTGTCTCCATTCCAACTGTCTGGCCGCGCCGGGCCTCGCCGTCATCGACGGGAACCCGTGCCGGCAGCGTCGCGAAAGATCAGTGGTCGCCCTTGACGATCTCGGTCATCGTCACGCCGAGCCGGTCCTCGACCAGCACGACCTCGCCGCGGGCGACGAGGCGGTTGTTGACGAAGATGTCGATCGCCTCGCCGACCTTGCGGTCGAGCTCCAGCACCGCGCCGGGGGCGAGCCGCAGCAGGTCGCCAATCGGCATCCGCACGGCGCCGAGCACCGCCGAGACCATCACCGGCACATCGAAGAGCTGTTCGAGGTCGGACGCGTTCTTGGGCGTCGTCGGCGCGTCGCGGATCGAATCCGGGCCTACGAAGGCCGGGTCGTGGTCGCCGAGTTGCGGCAGGCTGAAATCGTCGGACATCGGGGGCTTTCGATCTGTTCAGGGATGGGCGGCGGCGCCGAGGGCGTCGAGGACGGCCGCCTCGATCCGGGCGCGCTCGCGCACGATCCCGCCGTCGGCCCACTCGATCCGGGCGTCGCCCGCGGCCATGTCGGGATCGCCGAGCACGACGAGGCGGCCTTCGTAGCCGCGCTCGCGCGCGAGCCGCTTCATCAGCCCCTCCGCGTCCTCGACGAGGGCGTCGTGGACGCGCACGACCAAGTGGGGCACGCCGCGCAGATGCTGGAGCGCGGCGCGCGCCGCCTCGCCGATCGCGGCGAGCGGGCGCGCGTCGAGGGCGTCGCCCGCGATCCTGCGCGCGAGCAGCACGGCCACTTCGACGGCCTGGGCCTCGCGCTCGGCGTCGCGGGCGTCGGCCTGCGCGATGAGGCCGGCGGCGGCGAGCGACAGGCGGGTCATCGCGTCCGACAGCCGCCCCTGCGCCTGCGCCTCGGCCTGGGCGCGGCCCTCCTGGACGCCGCGGGCGTGGGCCTGGGCGGTAGCCTGGTCGGCGGCCTCGGCCGCGCGCACGGTCTCGCGGCTCGGTTGCGGCCGACGGAAATCGGTCTCGAACAGGAACGGTGTCTTGGTCTGGGACGATGCGGCGTTCAATAGACCAGTTCCTCCTCGGCGCTGTTCTTGGCGATCATGATCTCGCCCTTCTCGGCCAGATCCTTGGCGAGCTCGGTCATCTTGGCCTGGGCCTCGTCGACCTCCTTGAGGCGGATCGGGCCGATCGAGCCCATCTCGTCGGTGAGGTTCTTGGCGGCGCGCGTCGACATCTGCTTCATGAAGAAGCCGCGCACGCGCTCGTCGGCCCCCTTGAGCGCGCGGCACAGGGTCTCGTTGTCGACCTTGCGCATCAGCGTCTGCACGCTGCCGGGATCGAGCTTGAGCAGGTCCTCGAAGGTGAACATCAGCTCGCGGATGCGCTTGGCCGAGCCGCGGTTGCCCTGGTCGAGGGCGGCCAGGAAGCGCCCTTCCGTCTGGCGGTCGAAGGCGTTGAACACGTCGGCCATCATCTCGTGCGCGTCGCGGCGCTGGGTCTGGGCGATGGTCGAGACGAACTCGACGCGCAGCGTCTCCTCGATGTGGCGCAGCGCCTCCTTCTGCACCGTCTCCATGCGCAGCATGCGGTTGAGCACGTCGATGGCGAACTCCTCCGGCAGGATGGTGAGCACCTTGGCGGCGTAGTCGGCCCGCACGCGCGAGAGCACGACGGCCACCGTCTGCGGGTACTCGTTGCGCAGGAACGAGGCCAGGATCTCCGGATCGACCTGGGCGATCGAGGCCCAGACCCGCTTGCCCGAGGCGCCCTTAATCTCGGCCATGATCAGCGACACCTGGTCTGTGGGGAAGATCTTCAGCAGCAGCGCCTCGGTGCGGTCGAAATTCGAGGAGATCCCGCCGCTGTTTCCGAGCTTGGTGACGAAATCGATGATCAGCTTGTCGACCGTCTGAGACTCCAGGGTGCCGAGCTGGACCATGGCGTGGCTGACCTTCTTGACCTCCTCCTCCTCAAGCATCTGCCAGATCGGCGCGCCCTCCTCCTCGCCGAGCATCAGCAGGAGCGCCGCGGCGCGCTGCGCCCCGGGCATCCCCGCATAGGCGTCGCCGCCCATCGTCTGCATCGCCATGCCGAGACCCGCCGTCATCGCGCTTCCTTCCCCTCCCCGTGCCGTCTCAGTCTTCCTGGATCCAGGTGCGCAGCACCTCGACCGTCTCGGCGGGGCTGGCGCGGACCATGTCGACCACGCGCTGCACCGTCTCGGCCTGGACCTGGCCGTTGATCTTGGCGAATTCCATCAGGCGGGCGGTCGGGTTGTCGCGATCGGGCACCATCACCGCGGCGCCGGCCGACCCGGCGATCATCCCCGAGAGCGCGGGGTCGAGGCCGCCCGGCGCCGCCAGGGCGGGCGTCGCGGGGCCGGGCGCCAGCACCTGACGCACGAGCGGGCGGACCACCGCGAGGAGCACGATCAACGTGAGCAGCCCCAGCACGGCGAGTTCCACCATGCGCAGGACGTCCTCCTTGCTCGGGGCGAGGAGCGCCTGCATCAGGGTCGGCTCGACGAAGACCGGCACGCTCGGACCCTCGGCGAAGCGCAGGTTCACCACCTCGATCTGGTCGCCCCGGCCCTTGTCGAAGCCCACCGTGCCGCGCACGAGCGCCGCGATCCGCTCGATCTCGGCGGGCGCGCGGGGGGTGTAGGTCTGCCGGCCGTCGGGCGCCGTCGCGTAGGCCCCGTCGACCACCACAGCCACCGACAGGCGCCTGATCCGGCCGCTCTCCGCGATCTCGGTCTTGGTGACCCGGGAGATCTCGTAGTTCGTCGTCTCCTCGTTCTTGTTGGTCGCGTCCTTCTGGGCCGGGGGCTTGTCGCCGCCGTTGGCCCCGGGAAGCTCGTTGCCGACGCTGACCTGGCCCTCCGTGCCGCCGGTGAGCGTGGATTCCGTGCGGGTCTGCGAGGAGCGCACCACGCGGCTCTCGGGGTCGAAGGTCTCGGAGCGGCTCTCGATCCGGTTGAGGTCGAGTTCGGCGTTGACCTGCACGCGGGCGCGGCCGGGTCCGACGATGCCGGCTACCACGTCCTCGATCTGCGCGCGCAGGCGCCGTTCGAGGCCGACCTGCCGGTCCTCGTATCCGGACCCCGCCTCGCCCTCGGCCCCGCGGGCGCCGTCCGCGAGCAGACGCCCGCGCTCGTCGACGATCGAGACGCGCTCGGGGCGCAGGCCCTCGACGGCCGAGGCCGCCAGATGCCGGATCGCGCGCACCTGCCCGGCATCGAGTTCGCCCACGAGCTTGAGCACGATCGCCGCCGACGGCGTCTCGCGGTCGCGCTCGAACAGGCGCCGCTCCGGCAGGACGAGGTGCACGCGGGCGGCCTGGACCCGGCCGATCGCCCGGATCGAGCGCGCGAGCTCGCCCTCCAGCGCGCGCAGGTGGTTCACGTTCTGGACGAAGTTGGTCGAGGAGAAGGCGTCGCCCTTGTCGAAGATCTCGTAGCCGACGCCGGCCTGGACCGGCAGGCCCTTGCCGGCGAGGTCCATGCGCAGGCGGGGCAGGTCGGGCCGCGGGGCCAGGATGGTCTGGCCGGCATCGCCCCGGGTCTCGTAGCGGATGCCGCGGGCGTCGAGGTCGCGGATCACGGCCGCCGAATCCTGCATCGACAGGTCGGCGAAGAGCACGCCCATGTCGGGGCGCGAGACGCGCAGGATGATGAAGGCGAAGAAGCCCACCAGCGTCAGCGTCACCGCCGCCATGGCGGCGAGGCGGGCCGGTCCGAGCTTCGCGACGAGATCGAGGACCGGCTTCACGGTGGTCTGCTGCACTCTGAACGCGGGGCGGACCCCGACGGCCCGCCCGGCAGAATTTGCCCGCTTCGTGGTTAGCGGGCCGTTAATGCCGGAGGTCGAGGCGTTCGGGCGACCTTCGACCGGCATGGATCGACGCCCTCGCCGCGTGCGCCGCCGCGATTCGCCCCCGCGCGGGGACCGCTTCTATGCGCGGCTCGAATGAGCTACGCTGCTGCGCGAAGGAGCGACCCATGTCGGACGCAACGGTCAAATCCCGGGGGAGGCGAGCCCCGGCGGCCGCGACCGCCATCACGAAGCGGAGCCCCGCCGCTCCGAGCCCCTTCCGCTACGTGGACATCTTCCACGCCTCGCCGACGGAGCGGATCAAGATCATCAAGAGCGGCGTACCCGCGTCGAAAGCCAAGCGCCTGATCACCGATCTGCACTTCGACCAGCGCGTCCTGCTCGGCGCGCTGAACCTGAAGACCGCGACGGTCAACAGGAAGGCGGCTCGGAACGAGGCGCTGTCGCCGGAAGACGGCGAACGGGTGATCGGTATCGCGAAATTGGTCGGACAGCTCGAAGCCATGCTTCAGGAGTCGGGCGGCCCCGGCACCTTCGATGGGCCCGCGTGGTTGTCGCAGTGGTTGCGCGAGCCGGTGCCATCGTTGGGCGGCGTAAAGCCGATCGGCTTGCTCGACACGATGGAAGGACAGTCGCTCGTCTCGCAGGCGCTCGCCCAAATTCAAAGCGGGGCCTATGCGTGAGTCGCTCGGCTTGGCGGATCGCCACCGATGCTCGGGATTACGAGGCGGACGATCTCTCCGGCGCGGGTGCGAAGATCACGGGCGGTCGGTGGAACGCGATCGGCATTCCGATGCTCTACGCGTCGGGAAGCCGGAGCCTCGCGTGCCTGGAAACCGTCGTGCATCTGAACGCCGGCGGGTTGCCGCTCAATCGCTATCTGGTCGAGATCGAGGTGCCGGACGATGTCTGGGCGGCGGCGGAGGTGCCCGCCGTCGCATCATTCAGGATCGGATGGGACGCAGAGCCCGCAGGCAGGGTCAGCATCGCGTTCGGGAGCGATTGGGTCCGGAGCAGGCGCTCGCTGCTGCTCTGCGTTCCCTCGGTGATCGTACCGGAGGAGACCGACATCCTCGTCAATCCGGAACACCCCGACCTGGGACGGATCCGCGCCCGCAAGGTCAGGAGGTGGCTCTACGATCCCCGGTTGGGTCGCCTCGCACCGCCTGCGGGCCGTCCCTGAAAACGCGAACGCCGCCCCGGGATTACCCGGACGCGGTTTGCGACGAACCTCGCCCGCGTCGGCGGACCTGGATCCGCCGACGCGCTGTCTTCCGAACGATCAGTGGCGGTAGTGCTGGATCCGGGTGGTGCGCAGGCCCGCGAGCCCGTGCTGATCGATGGAGAACTGCCAGCTCAGGAATTCCTCGGTGGTCAGCGTGTAGCGGTTGCACGCCTCCTCCAGGCTGAGGAGGCCGCCGCGCACCGCCGCCACGACCTCGGCCTTGCGACGGATCACCCAGCGCCGGGTGCTGGGGGGCGGAAGGTCGGCGATCGTCAGGGGGCTGCCGTCGGGCCCGATCACGTATTTCACGCGCGGCCGGTGTGGTTCGGTCATGATACGCTCTACACTCGACTGACCTGTCGAATGCCGAAGGTACTTGCGCCCGCTTAAAACATGTTGAAGCCGGTCACTCGGATGTGATCCGTCAGGAGCCACTTGTGGACAACCCCGTCCCCTGGCCGATGCTCTGGACGCTGGACAGCGGCACCTTCTGCGTCCCGACGAGGAGGACCGGCGCGCCGCCGCTGAGATCGACCTCTATGACCTTGCCGGTGAGGCCGGTGTCGACGCTGACGCTGGCGCCGGTGGCGTCCTGGGCCGCGACCTTGATGGCGTATGTGCCCTCGGGCGCCGAGAGCCCGGCGGAGGTCTTGCCGTTCCAGGTGTAGGTCTGTTGCCCGGCCCGGAGCGCGGTGCTCTGGGAGGCGACGACGTTGCCCTTGGCATCCGAGATGGTGAGCGTGGCCTTCGTCGCGGCACGGGCCGGCGTGAGGTTCCAGGTCGCGGAGCCGTCGGCGAGCTGGGCGGTGGTGCCGTCGGCCGAGACCGTCTGGCCGATGTAGCTCGTGGCCGAGGCCGCGCTCGCGGCCTTCGAGGCCGCCAGGATGCTGTCGAGGCGGTCGTTGCCCTTGAGCTGCTGCTCCACCCCCGCGAACTGCACGAGCTGCTGCGTGAACTGGTTGGTGTCCATTGGATCCAGCGGGTTCTGGTTCTTCAACTGCGTGGTCAGCAGCGTCAGAAACTGCGTGAAGTTGCCCGCGATCTCCGTGGCGTTCGACGAC
>NZ_CAXTHR010000037.1:22680-29088 GCF_964244095.1 uncultured Methylobacterium sp.
GCCGGAGCTCTTCGTGGACGCGGCGGTGCTGGCGAGGCTCGACAGGCCTGCGGTCATGGCTGGTTCTCCTGGCCCCCGGCCGGGGTGATCGCCCCGCCGTGGAAACGTTCGGTGTGGTTCGGATGACGCGACATCGTTCTAGATCCGGATATCGAGGCCGCCGTAGCCGCGCACCGCACGCATCGGCGCGGCCTCCTGTGGCGATTCCGCCGTCTCCGCGGTCCAGGCGCCGCCGCCGCGGGATCGGTTCCCGCCCTCGCTCGGCGAGCCGTCCCGGGTGCCTCCGTCCCCGCGCAGGGACATGCCGACGCCGCCCGACGCGTCGAGCCCGGCCTGCGACAGGGCCTGCTGCAACTGCCCGGCATCGCGCTGGAGCATCGCCAGGGTGTCGGGCCGATCGACCACCAGATGCGCCATCACCGTACCCCGCGCCTTGTCGATCTCCAGCTTGACCTCGATGCGGCCGAGTTCGGCCGGGTCGAGGCGGATCTGGAACTCGCTCGACCCCTGCAGGGAGCGCAGGCCGATGGTCATCGGCACCTGTCCGATCTGGACGGCGGGGGCGGGCTGCGAAGCGGCGGCCTGAGCCGCGGGGGCGGTCGATGACGCCGCGTGCGTGGCGCCCGCCGGGCTCGCCGCGGCCGGGTTCGGACCGGTGGCGCCCTGGGCCGCGTCCCGGTTCGCATCCCCCAGGGCGGTCAAGAAATCCGGCTTGGCCGCCCCGTCGAGGGAATCCGCCCGCGGCTCGGCGTGGACCGCCTCGGCGGCGGCGGTTCCATCGGTGGCGGGCCCGGCACCCGCATGCGGCCCGGCCGCACCCTCGACGGCCGCAGGCCCCCCCCCCGTGGGGGACGACGCGCCGGGCGTCCCCTGGATCTGCGCGTCGCCTGAAGCACCCGCGGCATCGGCCGCGGCCCCGTCCGGCGCGGCGGCGGCAGTACCCCCCGCCAACGCCGCGAACAGGGCGAGGAGACCCGGCTGCTGGGTCGGGGTCGCCGCAGCCTGTCCGGTCGCGGCCTCCTTCGGATCGGCGCGCGGCTCGGCCGCCTCCGTGTCGTCCGCCTTCGCGGTGTCGTCCGCCCGCTCGGGCCGCACCGGATCCTCCGCGGCCGGCCCGGCCCTGCCGCGGCGTCCGGCCGGCGCCGGGTCGGCGTGCCGCGCCGCATCCGCCCGGTCGTCGGCGACCCGCCGCGCCGCGCCGGCTTTCCTTGCGATCTCGGTGTGCGCATCGCCCGATGCCGCCCGCGCCGCCGATGCCCGCGCCGCCGTCGGGCGGGTCGCCGTCTCGTCGCGGCCGCGTGCGGCGCCCAGGGCGTCGCCGAAGCGCGCCTGGGACCGGGTGCCCGCGCGGTCCCAGGCGGCCGCGTCGCGCCTCGGACGCGCCGCGGCCGAACTCCGCGCGGGTTGGACCCACGCCCCCGCATCCGCCCAATCCGAACCGCCGACCGCCATGCACGCGCTCCTCGAAGGTTCGACGGGAGCAAGCCGCACGCCAGTCTGCCGAATCAGGCAAGGCGTTGTCCTGAATGATAAAAAGACAGGATCGTCCATCTTCGATACCGGCCGGCGGGGCCGAAGCTGCCGCCGCCGGGATCCCTCCCCGGCAGGAACTGCCGGGTGCGCCCGGACGCGCACGCCACGGCCTGGAAAGCGCCGCCGACTCCCGCTATAGACGGGCTGGGTGGCCGGAAAGCCTCGCATACGCGGCCGCCGGACCCGTCGCGATGAACCCCCTCGACCTGCCGAAGCCCGCCCCGCAGACGCGCGTCGTCGTCGCCATGTCCGGCGGCGTCGATTCCTCCGTGGTCGCGGGCCTGCTGAAGCGGCAGGGCTTCGATGTCGTCGGGGTGACGCTCCAGCTCTACGACCACGGGCTGGCGAGCCACCGCAAGGGCGCGTGCTGCGCCGGCCAGGACATCGACGACGCCCGAGCGGCGGCCGACCGCCTCGGGATCCCGCACTACGTCCTCGACTACGAGGATCGGTTCCGCGAGGCGGTCATCGAGACGTTCGCGGAGAGCTACCTCGCCGGGGAGACGCCGATCCCCTGCGTCGCGTGCAACCGCACCGTCAAGTTCCGCGACCTCCTGGGGCTGGCCCGCGACCTCGACGCGGACGCGCTGGCGACCGGCCACTACGTCGCGAGCCGGGCGCTGCCCGGCGGCGGGCGGACGCTCCACCGCGCCCGGGACGCCGCCCGCGACCAGAGTTATTTCCTGTACGCGACCACCGCCGAGCAACTCGACTTCCTGCGCTTTCCGCTCGGTGAGATGGCCAAGGGCGAGACGCGGGCGCTGGCGCGCGACCTCGGCCTGTCGCTGGCGGAGAAGCCCGACAGCCAGGATATCTGCTTCGTGCCCCAGGGCCGCTACAGCGACGTGATCGCCCGCCTGCGCCCGGACGCCGCCCGGCCCGGGGAGATCGTCGACCTCGCCGGCCGCGCGCTGGGGCGCCACGCCGGCATCGTGCACTACACCGTCGGGCAGCGCCGCGGCCTGGGGCTCGCCGGCCCCGAGCCGCTCTACGTCGTCCGCCTCGAACCCGAGTCCGCCCGCGTCGTGGTCGGCCCCCGCGCGGCGCTCGCCACCACCCGCATCCGCATCCGCGACCTGAACTGGCTCGGCGCGGGACCGCTCGCGGCCGTGATCGACCTGCCCGTGGCGGTCCGCGTGCGCTCGACCCGGCCGCCGCGCCCGGCGCTCCTCTCCCACGATCCGGCCACCGGCGGCGCCGAGGTGGTGCTCACGGAGCCCGAGGACGGCGTCTCGCCGGGGCAGGCCTGCGCGATCTATGCCGACGACGGCCCCCGCGCCCGGGTGCTCGGCGGCGGCACCATCCGCCGCATCGACGCGTTGTCGGCCCGGCCGGCGCGAGCCGCCTAGAAGACCCTCTACAGGAAACGTCCGAAAAAATGCTGAGCGAGCCGCAGGTGGCCGGGCCGAGCACGGCCCTGATGCGCAAGGCCTACGCCCGCTGGGCCCCCGTCTACGACGTGGTCTACGACAAGCTCACCGAGCCGGCCGCCCGCGCCGCGGTGGAGGCCGCGGCCGTGCACGGCCCGCGCATCCTGGAGGCCGGCGTCGGCACCGGGCTCGCGCTCGGCTACTACCCGAAGGGCAGCTTCGTCTGCGGCGTCGATCTCTCGGAGGACATGCTCCGGCGCGCCCGCGCCAAGGTCCGGCGGCGGCGCCTCGACCACGTCCGCGGGCTTCAGGTCATGGACGTCTGCCACCTCGGCTACGCCGATGCGAGCTTCGACGCGGTGGTGGCGCAGTTCCTGATCACCCTTGTCCCCGATCCCGAGGTCGCCCTCTGCGAATTCCTCCGGGTGGTCCGCCCCGGTGGGGGCATCGTGCTCTGCAACCATTTCGGCCAGAGCGAGGGGCCGGTGGCCCGCGTCGAGGAGATCGTGGCGCCGCTCTGCACCAGGATCGGCTGGTCGTCGGACTTCAAGGCGACGCGGATCGAGGCCTGGGCCCGGCGCAACGGCGTCGAGGTGATGGGCCTCGCCCCGACCTTCCCCGGCGGCTTCTTCAAGATCCTGCGGATGCGCAAGCCCGGGTGAGCAGCCCGGTCGAGGCCCCGGGCCCGGCGGAGGGCCGCTGGCGGCGCTTGCGCCGCTGGTCGCCGCTGGCGATCCTCGTCTGCATCTCCCTGGCGGTGCTCCTCTCCGGCGCCGCGCATCTCCTGAGCCTCGACCGGCTCCTCGCCTCGCGGGCGTGGCTGCGCGGCTTCGTGGACGCCGGCTTCGTCCGCGCGCTGGTCTCGGCCTACCTCGTCTATGTCGGCGCCGTCGTGGTCTCCGTGCCGGCGACCCTGGTCCTTACCATGGTCTGCGGCTTCCTGTTCGGGATCGTGCCGGGCGCGCTCACCGCCGTGGCCGGCGCCACGACGGGCGCGGCGATCGTGTTCGCCATCGGGCGGGGGCCGGGCGCGGACCTGCTGCGGCGGATGGGCGGCACGCGGATCGCGCCGCTCGCCGCGGGCTTCCGGCGGGACGCCTTCGGCTACATCATGGTGCTGCGCCTGCTGCCCCTCTTCCCGTTCTGGATGACGAACCTCGCGCCGGCCGCCTGCGGGGTGACGATGCGGGTCTTCGCGGCCGCGACCCTGTTCGGACTCCTGCCCGGCGCCCTGGTCTACGCGTCCATGGGTGCGGGGATCGAGGATGTCGTCGCCGCGCACGAGAGCGCCAAGGCCGCCTGCCTCTCCGTCGGCGGTGGCGCCTGCGACGACGCCCTGTCGCTGCGCGCCCTGATCACCCCGAAGATGGTCGCCGGGCTCGCGATGCTCGCGCTGTTCGCCCTGGGCTGCCTCCTGTTGAGCCGACGGGTTCGGCGTGCGTGACGGACCCGCAGCCGCTCGGCATCGACGGCGGCACGCTCACCCGCGAGGACGGCGAAGGCGGGGCACGCTCCAGGATCGTGCTGCCGGAGGGGTGAGGCCCTATTCCGCCGCCGCAAGCCGCTCCATCGGCGGCCGGATCCCGAGATCGGCCAGCAGCAGGGCGTCGTCGTCCTGCCCGTTGTTGGCCGTGGTCAGCAGGCGCTCCCCGTAGAAGATCGAGTTGGCGCCGGCCAGGAAGCACAGCACCTGCGCCTCGCGCGTCAGCCCCTTGCGCCCGGCGCTGAGGCGGACGCGGGTGCGCGGCATGATGATGCGGGCGGTGGCGCACATCCGCACGAGGTCGAACGGGTCGATCGCCGGCCGGTCCGCGAGCGGCGTGCCCGGCACGGCGACGAGCGCGTTGATCGGCACGCTCTCCGGGTGCGGCGCGTGGTTGGCCAGCACCTGCAGCATCGCGGCCCGGTCGCTCACGCCCTCGCCCATGCCGACGATGCCGCCGCAGCACACGCCGATGCCGGCCGCGCGCACGGCCTCCAGGGTCTTCAGCCGGTCGTCGTAGGTCCGCGTGGAGATGATGGACCCGTAGAAATCCGGGCCGGTGTCGAGGTTGTGGTTGTAGGCGGTCAGGCCCGCCTCGGCGAGGCGCCCGGCTTGGCTCGGCGTGAGCATGCCCAGCGTCACGCAGGCCTCCATCCCGAGGCCGCGCACCCCGCGCACCATCGCGAGCACCGCGTCGAACTCGGGGCCGTCCTTGGGCTGGCGCCACGCCGCGCCCATGCAGAAGCGCTGCGCCCCGGCGGCCCTGGCGGCGGCGGCCTCGGCGAGCACCGCGTCGACCGGCATCAGCCGCTCCCGCGCCACGCCCGCGCCCCCGTGGTGGGCCGATTGCGGGCAGTAGGCGCAGTCCTCCGGGCAGCCCCCGGTCTTGATCGACAGGAGCGAGGCCCGCTGGATGTCGGCCGGGTCGTTGTGCCGCCGGTGCAGGTCGGCCGCGCGGAACACGAGGTCCATCAGCGGCAGATCGTGGATCCCCCGGATCTCGGCCACGCTCCAGTCGTGGCGGATCGTCCGGGATTCGTGCTCGGCGGCGGGCTGGCTCATGCCGCCTTTGAGGGCGATCGGGCGCGAAAAATCAAGCGCCCCGCGCGGGACCGCCGTGCGCGGACGGCTCGGTCTGGACGATCATCCCGTACCAGCCGAGGCCGCGATAGGTCTCGTAGCCCGGCGTCCGATGGTAGGCCGTGACGCGGGCGTCGGCGGGGTCCCGCGCGAAGCCGCTGACCGCGCCGCGCGGATCGACCGCGACGGTCTCCGTGAGGACGCCGCGGCCATCCGAGGCCGCGAGCACCCGGCGCTTGGCATCGACGAGCAGCACCCGGGTTCGCGCGCGGTCCTCGGGTGCGACCCGCACCCCCTCGACGATGGCGCGTGCCTGAGGCTCCCAATCGAAATGGATGGCGAGCACCCCGCGCGGCGTCCCGCGGGCCTCGCCCTCCGCCCGGACCCCGGCCGCGTAGGTCGCCACCTGCGCGTGGGCGAGGGCGGGCTCCTGGCGGACGTCGGCGCAGCAGAAATCGTCGCCGCTGGACAGCGCCAGCGCCTCCTGAAACCAGGGCTCGTTCGCGACGCTGCGGCCGACGAGGTCTGGATAGCGGTCCGGCCGGCCGTTCGCGAGGATGCGCCCCGACCGATCGCACAACCACAGATCGAGATAGACGGTATAGGCCGACAGGATCACGCCGAGGCGCGCCGAGGCGTAGGCGGCGGCGGCCGGGGTGGCATCATCCCCGGTGCAGTCGACGATCGCCGCGTCGGTCGCCCACCAGCGCACGTCGCAGGTTCGCTCGTAGAGGTTTCGGTCTATCAACTCGACGGCGTTGAGGGCGAGGTCGACGAGGCGCTCTTCCTGCGCCCGCCCGGCCATCGCGCCGATCGCCCGCTGCAGGTCGACGATCCGGGAGGAGAGGTGCGTCTCGAGTTCGCGGGCGAGCGTCTCGATCTCGGTGCCGATCGCCCTCACCTCCTGCGCGACCACCGCGAAGCCGCGGCCCTGCTCGCCGG
>NZ_CAXTHR010000037.1:29098-31835 GCF_964244095.1 uncultured Methylobacterium sp.
AGCGCCAGGATCCGGGTCTGGCCCGTGATCCGCTGGATCTGTCCCGTCTTGTCCCGGGCGATCCCCGCGACCTCCCGGGTGAGGGCGGATATGGCGTGAAGCGTCGTCGGCGCTTGGTCTGCTTTCGGCTGGGCGTCGTGTGACGACAAAACTGCAGCGTGCATATCTCGTCAACCCGTCCAAAGAAGGTCCAACATCTCTTCAGCCGGTTTAAATTGTCTTAACTCCGCTCCCATCGGCCGATCCTGTCGGTCTATAGCCTCAGCGAGGTTCGATGCGTCTTCCGGAGGATCGGGTCGGCGCGGCTCTGCCGGAGCGCCTGTCCACCCCGCCGTCATCCCGAGCGGAGCGGAGTGACCCGGAAGCGAGCCTCGGGTGGGCATGACGCCCCTTCAGGATCGATCCGCGGCGCTCGCTAGGACGGTGTAGAACTGAGCCGACCTGCTGGTGCCGCCTCGCGGGGCCCGCCGCAGCATGCGCGCCGTTCGGAGCCTGTTTGACTGGAGATCCCACCCACCGCCCTCATCCCGAGGTGCGGTCGCGCAGCGACCGCCTCGAAGGAGGGCTCCAGGGATCGCGCGGGACTTGGAGCGCTCCGTCAAAGCCGCTGTCGCGGCACCTCAGGATGAGGGCGAGGATGGGACCTGCGTGCGTCGCGCGAGTCGTCTCGCCGACGCCGCAAAGTCGGATCACGTCAAACAGGACCTCAGTTGGTCGGCTCGCCCGCGGAGACCTTCGCGGTCCAGTCGTCGAAGGCGGTGACGTCCTGACGCTGCTCGCCGAGGTGATCGATGCGCAGAACCATGGTGTCGCCGGCCTTGAGGTAGCGGGGCGGCGTCATGCCGAGCCCGACGCCGGGGGGCGTGCCGGTGGTGATCACGTCGCCGGGCTCCAGCAGCATGAAGTGCGAGGTGTAGGCCACGAGCTGCGCCACGTCGAAGATCATCGTCGCGGTGGAGCCGGTCTGACGGCGCTCGCCGTTCACGTCGAGGCTCATCCCGAGAGCCTTGAGATCCGGGATCTCGTCGAGGGTGACGAGCCAGGGGCCGAGTGGGCCGAAGGTCGGGGCGCTCTTGCCCTTGGTCCAGGTCGGCCCGCGGTCCATCTGCCATTCGCGCTCGGAGACGTCGTTGCAGATGCAGGCGCCGGCGACGTAGCTCAGCGCCTCGTTGGCGTGGACGTAGCTCGCCGGGCGGCCGATCACCACGGCGAGTTCCACCTCCCAGTCGGTCTTGGCCGAGCCCTTGGGGATGATCACCGTGTCGTTCGGACCGCACAAGGAGGAGGGCGCCTTGTTGAAGATGATCGGCTCGGCCGGGATCGGCGCGCCGGTCTCGGCGGCGTGGTCGGCGTAGTTCAGGCCGATCGCCACCACGTTGCGCGTGCCGCCGACGCAGGGGCCGAGCCGGGTCCCCGGCGGCAGCAGCGGCAGGCTCTCGGGGTCGATCATCCGGAGGCGGGCGAGCGAGTCCGGCGAGAGCGCCGGGCCGGCGATGTCCCGCACCACCGCCGAGAGATCGCGGTATCCGCCCCGCGCATCGACGAGGCCGGGCTTCTCGTCGCCGATCGAGCCGTGACGGATCAGTTTCATGGCGGTCTCCCCGTGGCGTGGCCGACCGGAAGGTGGTCGAAGGGCCGGTTTGGTCAAGCCGGACGGGCCTGAGCATCATTTCGCGAAGCGTCATACGGGTCGCGAGAATAGAGTGATGCGTCAGCCCGCTCAGATCACGCCTTCATCCGCACGTAGGTGCCCGGCGCCGGCCCGAGCGACGCCAGCGCGTCCCCGCCCGGCGGGCGGGCCGGCACGCGCTCCGGCGCCTGGCGCTCGATCCACTGGAACCAGTAGGGCCACCACGAGCCCTTGGTCTCGGTCGCGGCGGCGATCCAGTCCTCCAGCCGGCCCTCGGCCGGGCCGCCGGTCCAGTAGCCGTATTTCGGCTTGGCGGGATGGTTGACCACCCCCGCGATGTGGCCCGAGCCCGCGAGCACGTAATCGACGGGGCCGCCGAACTTGTTCGATCCCTCGAACACCGACAGGGCGGGCGCGATGTGATCCTCGCGGGTGGCGAGGTTGAAGATCGGCACGCGCACCTTCTTCAGGTCGAGGCGCACGTTGCCGAGCACCATCCTGCCCTGGGCCAGCGCGTTCTCGAGGTAGCAGTTGCGCAGGTAGAACGCGTGGTTGGCCGCCGGCATCCGGGTGGCGTCCGAGTTCCAGTACAGCAGGTCGAAGGCCGAGGGCGCCTTACCCTTCACGTAGTTGTTCACGACGTAGGGCCAGATCAGGTCGTCGGGCCGCAGCATGTTGAAGGCGCTGGCCATGCGCGTGCCCTCCAGGTAGCCGCGCTCGGACATGCGCGCCTCGACCTGCTGGATCTGCTCCTCGTCGGCGAAGATCTTGAGGTCGCCCGCGTGGGTGAAATCGACCTGCGCCGTGAGCAGCGTCGCGCTCTTGATGCGCCGGTTGCCGGTGGCCGCCTGCATCGCCAGCGTCACCGCGAGCAGGGTCCCGCCGACGCAGTAGCCCGCCGCGGTCACGGCGTTCTCGCCGGTCGCCACCCCGATCGCGTCGATCGCCGCCTCGATGCCCTCGCGCATGTAGGACTCGAAGTCCTTGTCCGCGTGCCGCTCGTCCGGGTTGACCCAGGAGATGCAGAACACGGTCAGACCCTGATCGACCATCCACTTGATGAAGCTCTTGGCCGGGTTGAGATCGAGGATGTAGAACTTGTTGATC
>NZ_CAXTHR010000038.1:0-30877 GCF_964244095.1 uncultured Methylobacterium sp.
CCGGCGGCCCCGGATTCGGCAACGAGTTCGGCGACTTCATGTCGGACATCTTCGACAACTTCTTCGGCGACGGCCGCGCGGGGCCCCAGCAGGCGCGAGCCGGGCGCAGCGCCGCGCCCGGCCGCGAGCGCGGGGCGGACCTGCGCTACAGCCTGGAGATCAGCCTGGAGGAGGCGTTCACCGGCAAGGCCGAGACCATCCGCATCCCGACCTCGATCACCTGCGAGACCTGCGCGGGCTCCGGTGCCAAGCCTGGTTCGAAGCCGCGCACCTGCCAGACCTGCGCCGGCTACGGCCGCGTGCGCGCGGCGCAGGGGTTCTTCGCCATCGAGCGCACCTGCCCGAACTGCCATGGCCGCGGCGAGATCGTCGACGACCCCTGCGCCGCCTGCGCCGGGGCCGGCCGGGTCAACCGCGAGCGCACGCTGGCGATCAACGTGCCGGCGGGTGTGGACGACGGCCTGCGCATCCGGCTCGCGGGCGAGGGCGAGAGCGGCCTGCGCGGCGGACCGGCCGGCGACCTCTACGTCTTCCTCTCGATCCGCCAGCACGCGTTCTTCCAGCGCGACGGCGCCGACCTGTTCTGCCGCGTGCCGATCTCGATGGTCACCGCCGCGCTCGCCGGCGAGATCACCGTGCCGGTGATCGACGGCTCGCAGACGCAGGTGCGGGTCCCGGCCGGCACCCAGACCGCCAAGCAGTTCCGCATCAAGGGCAAGGGCATGCCGGTGCTGCGCACCCGCGAGGCCGGCGACCTCTACATCCAGGTCTTCGTCGAGACCCCGCAGAACCTGACCAAGCGCCAGCGCGAACTGCTGCAGGAGTTCGACCAGACGGCATCCGACGAGAACCACCCCGAGAGCGCGGGCTTCTTCTCGAAGGTGCGCGACTTCCTCGGCGGGTTCGGCGGCGCCGCGCGCCAGTGACGGAGCGGCTGGCGGGACGCGGCGGCGATGGATCGAATCGACCCGTCTCCGGTTGAGGTCTTTGCGCGGTCGCCGTGATCGCATTGTGCTAGGCACGGATGGTGCCTTGACTGTAAGACGGCTCGACCGCGACCGGCCGCCCGCCACGATCGGACCTGAAGGAAGCCCGGACTTGCCGCCGCTACGTCGTTCCAGTGCGAAAGCTTCGTCCGCGAACGTCGGTGAGCGGCGCGACCCGCTGGAGGACGAGGCGCGGTTCCTCAAGTCCTGGCTGGAGCGGCCGCTCGTGACCGGCTCGGTCACCCCGTCCGGCAAGATGCTCGCCCGCACCATGGCGGCCTATGTCGATCCCGGCCGCCCCGGCCAGGTGATCGAGATCGGCCCCGGCACCGGCCCCGTCACCGAGGCGCTGATCCGGCGCGGCATCGCTCCCGAGCGCCTCGTGCTGGTGGAGTTCAACCCGGATTTCTGCACCCTGCTGCGGCGGCGCTTTCCCGCCGCCACGGTGCTGCGGGGCGATGCCTACGACATCCGCGAGAGCGTCGGCGCGGTGCTCTCCGAGCCCGCCGCCGCCACGGTGTCGAGCCTGCCGCTGTTCACCAAGCCGCTGGAGCAGCGCCTCGACCTGCTCAACACCGCCCACGACCTGATGCACCCCGGCGCGCCGTTCGTGCAGTTCACCTACGCGGTCGTGCCCCCGATCCCCGCCCGCTGCGCCGCCGGCAGCTACACCGCCAGCGGTTCGAACCGCGTCTGGCTCAACCTGCCGCCGGCCCGCGTCTGGGTCTACCGCAGGCCCTGACGGATTCTTCCGCGGGCGGGAGCCAATCCTTTTGCGGGGGGATCACCGCGGCCGGCCTTCAGGTGCCCTCCGCGATCCGCTCGATCACCGGCGGCCCCTCCGGCACGCCATCGCCCATCGCGTAGGCCGCCCGCAAAGCCGCCTCCGCCCGGTCGGCGGCGGCCTCGTCCGCGGCGTGCACGACCCCGAGCCGCCCGCCGACATCGCCCGGCCGCGCCAGCTCGGAGAATCCGACACGTCCGTCGATGCCGTCCTCCGGGCGGGTGCGGCCTCCGCCGAGACCGATCACCGCCAGTCCGATCTCCCGCGTGGCGACGCGTGCCACGGTGCCCGGCGCGCGGACCTCGCGTATCACCGGCGCCGTCGGAATGTATTTTGCCGGCTGATCGACAAGATCGACCGGGCCGCCCAGCGCCGAGACCATCCGCGCGAACACCTCCAGCGCGTGGCCCGACGCCAAGCCCGCGTTCAGCCGCGCGACCGCGGCCTCCCGATCCGGCGCGAGCCCGCCGGCGATCAGCATCTCGCCTGCGAGCGCGAGGGTCACGGCGTGGAAGCGCGGCTCGCGCCGGCGGCCGGCGAGGTGGTCGATCGCGTAGGCGACCTCCAGCCCGTTGCCGGCAAAGGAGGCCAGCGGCGCGTCCATGTCGGTGATCAGTGCCACCGTCGCGAGCCCGGCCGCGTTGGCCACAGCGACGATGCTGCGGGCCAGCCCGCGCGCCGCGTCCAGGCCGGCCATGAAGGCGCCGGAGCCGGTCTTCACGTCCATCACCAGACCGTCGAGGCCGGCGGCGAGCTTCTTTGCGAGGATCGAGGCGGTGATCAGGTCGAGGGATTCCACCGTGCCGGTGACGTCGCGGATCGCGTAGAGCCGCCGGTCGGCCGGCGCCAGTTCCGCCGTCTGCCCGATGATGGCGCAGCCCACCTGCGCCACGACCGTGCGGAAGCGGTCGAGGTCCGGCGCCGCGTCGTAGCCCGGGATGCTCGCGAGCTTGTCCAGCGTGCCCCCGGTATGGCCGAGCCCGCGTCCCGAGATCATCGGCACGAAGCCGCCGCAGGCCGCGACCATCGGCGCCAGCACGAGGCTCACCGCGTCGCCGATGCCGCCGGTGGAGTGTTTGTCGAGGACGGGGCCGGGCAGGTCCCAGGCGAGCACGGTGCCGGATCGCGTCATCGCCCGCGTCAGCGCGACGCGCTCGGGGATCGACATCCCGCGGAGGAACACCGCCATCGCGAAGGCCGCCGCCTGCCCCTCGCCGACCCGCCCGTCGGTGAGCCCGGCGACGAAGTCGGCGATCGCGGCCTCATCGAGCGCGAGCCCGTCGCGCTTGCGCCGGATCGTCTCCTGCGGCAGCCTCACGCCCCCGCCTCCCGCGCGGCCATGAGGGCGGCAAACAGGCCGCTCGCACCGATCCGGAAGGTCGCGGGGCTCGCCCAGTCCGGCCCCATCGCCCGGTCGGCGAGGGCGAGGTAGGCGGCGGCGTCGGCCAGCGTGCGCAGGCCGCCCGAGATCTTCACGCCGCCCCGGCCGACCGCACGGACGACCCCGAGCATGGTCTGCACCGCCCCGGGCGTGGCCGAGACCGGGGTCTTGCCGGTGGAGGTTTTGATGAAGTCGGCGCCGGCCGCGAGCGCCAGCCGGCTCGCCGCCGCGATGGTCTCGGGCGCCGCCAGGGCGCCGGTCTCCAGGATCACCTTGAGGCAGGTTCGGGTCGTGCCGGGACAGACCTCGCGCACGGCCTCGACCAGGCCGCGCGCCGTATCCGGGTCGCCGCGCAGGAGCGCGCGGTAGGGCAGGACGAGGTCGATCTCGTGGGCGCCGTCGCGCAGGGCGGCTTCCGTGTCATCGACGGCGCGCGCGACATCCTCGGCGCCGGCGGGGAAGTTGATCACGGTCGCGACCCGCACCGGGCAGCCCGCCAGGGCGCGGGCCGCCTGGGACACGAATTGCGGCCAGACGCACAAAGCCGCGACCCCGCCGGCGCGGGCATCCCGGCAGAGCGCGTCGATGCGGGTCGCGGTGCAGGTGTCGGCGAGATCCGTCAGGTCGAGGAGCGGCAGGATGCGCTCGGCCGTCGCGCGCGTCATGTCGTCCCTCCCGCGCCGTCTTCCGTCGGCAGGCCCGCGATGAAGGCGCGGACGAGCCGGACGAGGTCATCGGATGCGGCGGCGGCCGCCTGCCGGGTCTCGGCATGGTGCGGGTCGCCGTCGCCGATCCCGGCGGCGCGGTTGGTCACCACCGAGACCGCGGCGACGGGCAGGCCGAGGAAGCGGGCGAGGATCACCTCCGGCACCGTCGACATGCCGACGAGGTCGGCGCCGAGCCGGCCCGCCATCCGCACCTCGGCCGGTGTCTCGAAGCTCGGGCCCGAGAACCACGCGTAGACCCCCGCATGGAGGGGGATGCCGCAGGCCCGCGCCGCCGCGCGGAGCCTTCCCTGCAAGGCGGGATCGTAGGCCCGCGTCATCGGCACGAAGCGCGCGTCGCCCGCCTCGCCGATCAGCGGGTTGAGGCCCGACAGGTTGATGTGGTCGGTAAGCATCACGAGGCTGCCGGGGCCGGCCTCCGGCATCAGCGAGCCGGCGGCGTTGGTGAGCAGCAGGCAGGCGGCGCCGAGCGCCGCGGCCGCGGCGATGGGCGCGCGCATCGCCGCCGCGTCGCCGTGCTCGTAGGCATGCGCCCGGCCCTCGAACACCAGCACCGAACGTCCGGCCAGCCGCCCGCGATGCAGCCGCCCGCGATGCCCGCCGACGCCGGAACCGGGGAAGCCCGGGATGTCGCGATAGGGCAGGGCGACCGCGTCCGCGAGGGCGTCGGCGATGCCGCCGAGCCCGGTCCCGGTGACGATGGCGCAGGCGTGCGGGCCGGCAAAGCCCGCCGGGCGCAAGGCGTCGGCCGCCTCAGACACCGAGCGTCTCCGGGCCGAAGGCGAACGGCAGAAGCTCCTCGAGGGTGAAGCTGCGGGCCATGCCGTCCGGCCCGGCCGCGTGGACCGGCGTGTCGGGGCCCGCGAATTCGCGGATGCGCTGGCGGCAGGCGCCGCAGGGCGTGACGAGGCCGCCGCCGCCGAGCACCAGGATTTCGCGGATGCGCCGCCCGCCCGCGAGGATCATCGCGGCGATCGCCCCGGCCTCGGCGCAGGTGCCGACCGGATAGGCGGCGTTCTCGACGTTGCAGCCGGCATGGATCGCGCCCGCCTCGTCACGGAGCGCCGCGCCGACGGCGAAGCGCGAATAGGGCGCGTGCGCCCGGCCGCGGGCCGCGGCGGCGGCATCGAACAGGGCGGCGAGGTCCGGGGTCTCGCGGGGGGCGGGGCCTTGCATCCCGCAAGCTTTGGCACCGGCCCTGCCGGCCTGTCGAGGGGCGATCGTATCGACAGGCGCGCGCCGGGCTCCTAAGAGGCGACGGCATTGTCACGAACCGGGGACGACGGATGCTGGGCCGGTACGAGCGCGGGGCGGGCGGCGAGGCGGTGGTCGCCTACGGCGACGGCACGATGCGGGTGGTCAAGCCCGGCGCCTTCGTGCGCTGCGCGGTCACCGGCGCCGAGATCGCCCTGGACGATCTGCGCTACTGGAGCGCCGTGCGCCAGGAAGCCTATGCCAGCCCCGAGGCCGTGCTAGAGCGGCTGAGGCGGACCGGGCGGCCGTAAGCGCCTTGGACGCAGCGCACGGGCGCGCTCACGGCTCCCATTGCAGGAACACCGAGCTGGAGAACGAGAACACCCGTTCGCCGTGCTGGTTGGTCCCCGTGTTGTCGGCGAACGCCAGGCCCCAGCCGGGGCGCGAACCGGAGGCGCGCTTGTCGGTCAGCGTGGTGGCGTAGCGCACCGTGTCGCCGGCATAGACCGGGCGAAGCCAGCGCAACGCGCGAAAGCCCGGCGACGGCCCCATCGCCGGGGCGGGTCCCCGCGCGGCGGTGTGGGCGTGGTCGCGGGCGCGCGTGGCGAGCAGGCGCTTCATGTAGGCGGCGCCCGTGTGCCAGCCCGAGGCGCACAGGCCCCCGAAATGCGTGTGCCGGGCGCCCTCCGGATCGGTGTGGAACACCTGCGGGTCGTAGGCGCGGGCGAACGTCGTGATCGCCTCGGCAGTGAAGGCGTAGGTGCCGAGGTCGCGGGTCGCGCCGATCGCGGCGTCCTTCAGGAACGGCAGGGTCTCGGCATCCTCCGGCTCGGCGACCGGGGCCGGATCGCCGGTCTCGACGATCCGCGGGGCGGGCGGTTCGGCGCCCCGGCGGGCGAGCATGATGGTGAAGCGTTGGCTCATCACGGTCTCGCCGCGCCCGTTCTCCAGGCCGATGGCGCAGGCGACGAAGCCCCGGTCGGGCTTCGAGGCCGAGATCCGGGTCTCCTCCACCCGCAGCGACACCCGCAGCGCGTCGCCCGGCAGCACCGGCTTCAGCCAGCGCAGCTCGGTGACGCCGGGGGAGCCGAGCGACGAGTGCCCGCCCATCGGCCCGGCGTGCAGCAGCCGCATGCCCAGCGCCGCGGTGTGCCAGCCCGAGGCGATCAGCCGGCCGGCGAAGGTCTTCTCCGCCGCCGCCTCGTCGAGGTGGAAGGGCTGCGCGTCGAATTCCTGCGCGAACCGCACGATGTCGTCGCGGGTGACGGTCAGCGGCGCGCCGACGATCACCTGGCCGGCGGAGAAGTCCTCGAATTCGAGGCCGGACATGGGCGCGCCCCGGCTCAGTTGGCGAAGCGGAAATGCAGCACGTCGCCGTCCTGCACGAGGTAGTCCTTGCCCTCCAGCCGCAGCTTGCCGGCGTCGCGCGCGCCGGCCTCGCCCTTGAGCGCGGTGTAGTCGGTAAACGCGATGGTCTCGGCGCGGATGAAGCCCTTCTCGAAGTCGGTGTGGATCACGCCCGCCGCCGCGGGCGCCCGCGTGCCCTTCGTGATCGTCCAGGCGCGGGCCTCCTTCGGGCCGACGGTGAAGTAGGTGATCAGGCCGAGCAGGTCGTAGCCGGCGCGGATCACCCGGTTGAGGCCGGGTTCGGCGAGCCCCACGGCTTCGAGGTAGTCGCCCTGGTCGGCGGCCGGCATCACCGCGATCTCGCTCTCGATCTTGGCCGAGACCACCACCGCCTGCGCGCCCTCGGCCTTCGCGCGCTCCAGCACGACGGCGGAATGGGCGTTGCCCTTGTCGGCGTCGGCCTCGTCGACGTTGCAGACGTAGAGCACGGGTTTGGCCGTCATCAGGCCGAGCTGCTGGAACAGCTTCTCCTCGTCCGGCTTGCGGTCAACCATGCGGGCGGGCTTGCCCTCGCGCAGGTACGGCAACGCGCGGTTGACGAGGTCCAGAAATTCCTTGGCCTCCTTGTCGGCGCCCCTGGCCCGCTTCTCCAGGGCGAAGACGCGCTTTTCCAGGCTGTCGAGGTCGGCCAGCATCAGTTCGGTCTCGATGGTCTCGATGTCGGCTTGTGGGTCGACCTTGCCCTCGACATGGGTGACGTCGCCGTCGTCGAAGCAGCGGACCACGTGGGCGATGGCGTCGCATTCGCGGATGTTGGCCAGGAACTGGTTGCCCAGGCCCTCGCCCTTTGAGGCGCCGCGCACGAGGCCCGCGATGTCGACGAAGGTCAGCCGCGTCGGGACGATCTCCTTCGAGGACGCGATCTTCGCCAGGTGGTCGAGGCGCGAGTCGGGCACCGCCACGTCGCCGACGTTCGGCTCGATGGTGCAGAACGGGTAGTTGGCGGCCTGCGCCGCCGCCGTCTGCGTCAGCGCGTTGAAGAGGGTCGACTTGCCGACGTTCGGCAGGCCGACGATGCCGCATTTGAAGCCCATGATATTCCTCAAGAATCCGTCATGATCGTCTCGGGCGGAACCCGGAATGGGTTGACGATCGTCGTACCTTCGACCTCGCGGCCGTGTTGATAATCCTCGGAGAGCAGGAACCGGCATCCGGTTCGGATCGCCGCGCCGAGGATGACGCAGTCCCACCACTGGAAGCGGGTCTGCTGGTGCAGAGACCATGCGTCCGCGATCAGCTCAAGATCGGTCACGCCGTGCGACCATACCTCCAGCGCGAGCGTCGTGCGCCGCGCTTCCTCCGGTTCGAGCCGAAGTTTGCCTCGCAGGACGACCGCATGGATCTCGCCCAGAACCTGCGGACTCACCACGATCAGATTCCGCGTCGCCAGCATCGCGAGCCAGCGCCGAGCCGTCTCCCGCTTCTCCGGAAAGCGATCGTCGCGGGCATAGAGAAACACGTTGGTATCGACGAAGACCCGGGTATCGACGAAGCCCCGGGTATCGACGAAGCCCCGGATCGCGGCGAGGCCGACCTCAATCGTCATTGTAGATCTGATCGCGCGTCGGCGCCTTCCCATTCTCATCGAGGACGTGAAGCGGCGGCCCCGCCAGGAACTGCTCCAGCGCCTCACTCTGCGTCATCGGCCGCCCGATGCGCTGCTCGACCGTCTCACTGATGAACTTCGACAGGCTCTTGCCTTCGCTCGCGGCCGCGATGCGCGCGCGGCGCAGCACGACTTCGTCCATCGTCACGGTCACGTTCTTCATCGGCGGGCCCTCACGCGCATCGATATCGTGTTCTCGTGTTTCCGTGTCAATTCCTGCCGCCGGGCCGCGCCGCGTCGGCCCAGCCGCGCCCGACCATCGCGAGATGCACCCCGTTCTGAAAACTCTCGTTCTCGCCGGACGCGAGCAGCGCGACCGCGTCGGCCACCGCCCGGCACAGGTCCTCGACCCAGGGCTCCTCGGATTTGGCGAAATCGTTGAGCACGTAGGCGTGCACCAGCGCCTTGTCGCCGGGGTGCCCGATGCCGAGGCGCACCCGGCGGTAGTCGTTGCCGCAATGCGCGGTGATCGAGCGCAGGCCGTTGTGGCCGGCATTGCCCCCCCCACACTTCACCCGGATCCGGGCCGGCGCCAGATCGAGCTCGTCGTGCAGCACGATCACGTCGTTGAGGGCGATCTTGTAGAAACGCTGCGCCTCGGCGACCGCGCGGCCGGATTCGTTCATGAAGGTCTGCGGCTTCAGGAGGATCGCGCGCTCCGGCCCGAGGGACACCTCGGCGGCCTCGCCCTGGAAGCGGCGCCGGAACGGGCTCGCGCGGTGGATCCGGGCGATCTCGTCGAGCGCCAGGAAGCCGATGTTGTGGCGGTTGCGCGCGTAGGCGCGGCCCGGATTGCCCAGGCCCACGATGAGCCGCATGGCGACTGACTCCCCGCCTCAGAAACACGAACGCCCCGGCCGCGGGGCCGGGGCATTCCTTCGGGAGATGCCGCCGCGAAGGGGCGCGGCGGCGGGACCCTGAGCCTGGGCTCAGTCCTCCTTCTTCTCCTCGGCGTCGCCCTCGGCCGCGTCGGCCTCGGCCTTCTCCTCGGCGGCCTCGGAGGACTGCGCCTCGGCGATGGCGGCCTCTTCGGCCTCCACCTCGGCGCCGAGCACGGTCGGCGGCACGACGTTGGCGACCGGGTCGGTCGCCGCGCCGGTATAGGTGACGCCCGCCGGCAGCGCGATGTCGGAGACGTGGATCACGTCGCCGATCTCGCGGCCGGTGAGGTCGACCTCGATGCCGTCGGGGATCTGGTCGGGGGCGACGTCGACGGGCAGCGTGTGCAGCACGATGTTGAGTGTGCCGCCCTTCTGCTTGATGCCGGGCGCCGCGTCCTCGTTGTGGAAGTGCACCGGCACCTCGACGGTGACGGTCTGGCCGGCGACGACGCGCAGGAAGTCGACGTGCATCGGCACGCCGGAGACCGGGTCGAGCTGGAAGTCGCGCGGGATCGCGCGGGTCTTGCGGCCGCCGGCCTCGATCTCGAACAGCGTGGTCTTGAAGCCGCCGGCATAGATCAGGGTGCGGGCGCGGACGAGGTCGATGCTGATCGCCTGCGGGGGCTGGCCGCCGCCGTAGACGACGGCGGGAACGCGGCCCTGGCGACGAACGGCCCGGGCGGCCCCCTTGCCGACCCGGTCGCGTGCCACGGCCTCAAGCGGCTTGACTGCGCTCATGGCGTGATCCTTCTGTCATGGTTGATCGGGGAAACGACGAAGGCCGCCCGAAACGGACGGCCCGACGACCGAAGCCCACGCGCCCGTGCCTCCAAGGGTGTCTGGCGGGCGTAGGCCGGCCTATAGCGGCCGCGGTCCGCGATGGCAATCGCGCCGATCGGCGGTTCCGGGCGCCGAACCGGGGTCGACGACCCTTGCGCCGACGACCCTTGCGCCGACGACCCTTGCGCCGACGCCCGCGTTCCGCCTCGCCGGGCCGGCCGTGTCACGCCGGTTGCCGGCCGCCCAGGATCGCGCGCACCTGCGCCCGCACCGCGTCCGGATCGGCGAAGCGAAGCACCACCGGCAGCACGCGCACCCGCGCGGCGAACGCATCGGGCAGGCGCGCAGCATCCTTCTCGGTGGTGGCGAGGCCGGCGCCGAGCCGTTCGGCGTCCGCCGCGAGCCGGGCGAGGTCAGTTGCGCGGAACGGGTGGTGGTCGGGGAAGGCGCGCGTGGCCGCGATCTCGGCGCCGGCCTCGCGCAGGGACGCGAAGAACTTCTCGGGGCGGCCGATGCCGGCGAACGCCAGCACCCGGCGCCCGGCGAGCGCCGCGCCTTGCGGCACCAGCCGGGCGCGGTGCACGGGCAGGCCGCGCCGCGCGGCGTCGGCGGCCAGCGCCTCGCCGGACGCGCCCTCGCCGACCAGCACGAGGCCGCCGACATGCGGCCATTGCCGCTCCAGCGGCGCGCGCAAGGGGCCCGCGGGGAAGGGCAGGCCGTTGCCGGTGCCGGTGCCGGCATCGACGACGGCGAGGGACAGCGCCTTGCTGAGGCTTGGGTTCTGCAGGCCGTCGTCCATCACGATCACGTCGGCGCCCTGCGCACGGCAGAGATGCGCGCCGGCGACCCGGTCGCGGGCGACGATCGCCGGGCCATGCCGGGCGAGCAGCAGCGGCTCGTCGCCGACCGCGCGCCAGCCGTGGCGGGCGGGATCGACCACCACCGGGCCGGGCAGGCTGCCGCCGTAGCCGCGGCTGAGGAAGGCCGGGCGGCGGCCGAGGTCGCGCAGTATCAGGGCCAGCGCGATCGCGGCCGGCGTCTTACCGGCACCGCCCAGCGTGAAGTTACCCAGGCACAGCACCGGATATTCCGCGCGCGCACCCGGCCGGTCCATCCGCGCGGCAGCAAGCCCGCCATAGGCGCGGCCGAGCGGCGCGAGGAGCCGCGCGGCCGGGTGGTCCGGCGCGGCCTGCCAGAAGCGCGGTGGGCGCATCACGCCCGTTGCGGCGCGGAATGCGTCATCTGCGCGAGGAACGGGTCGAGCACCGCGAGCGTGCGTTCCACCGCGCCCTCGAACGGCGCCAGCGCCCGCTGCCCGGCCTGGGCCATCGCGGCGAGGCGCGCGGGCGCGGCAAGCAGGTCGCCCACCGTCGCCGCCAGGTCCGCGCCGTCGGTGACAGCCATCGCGCCCCCGCCGGCATCGAGCGCGCGGTAGACCTCGGTGAAGTTCTCCGTGTGCGGCCCGTGCAGCACGGCGCCGCCGAGGCGCACCGGCTCGATCGGGTTCTGGCCGCCATGCGGCACCAGCGAGCCGCCGAGGAACACCAGCGGGCTCAGGCGGTAGAACAGCCCGAGTTCGCCGAGCGTGTCGGCGACGTAGAGGTCGATCGCCGGGTCCGGGCGCGCCCCCGCCGCCCGGCGCGCGCTGCGCAACCCCTGCTGCGCCGCGCAATCCGCGACCTCGACCCCGCGGCGGGGATGGCGCGGGGCGACGATGGTGAGCAGCCGCGGGAACCGGTCCTTCAGCGCCGCGTGCGCCTGCGCCACGGCCGCGTCCTCGCCGGGATGCGTGCTCGCCGCGACCCAGACCGGGCGGTCGCCGATCAGGTCGCCGAGGGACACCAACTGCTCCCGGTCGGCCGGCGGCACCGCGGCATCGTATTTGAGGTTCCCCGCGACGCCGACCCGCGGCGCGCCCAGCCGCGCGAAGCGCTCGGCATCCTCCAGCGTCTGCGCGAGGCAGACCGCGATCCGCGCAAACAGCGCCCCGGCGCTCCGCGGCGCCCGCGCCCAGCCCGCGAACGAGCGCGCCGACATCCGCCCGCTGACCAGCAGCAGCGGGGTCGCGCGCGCGTCGAGCGCCATCACGACGTTCGGCCAGATCTCGGATTCGGCCGCCAGCGCGAGGTCCGGCCGCCAGTGCCCGAGGAAGCGCGCGACCCAGCGCGGCGCATCCAGCGGCACGTACTGGTGCACGGCGCCGGCCGGCAGCCGCGGGCCGATCACCTCGGCGGCGCTGCGGGTGCCGGTGGTGACCAGCACCGAGACGCCGCGGGCGGCCATCCCCTCGACGAGGCCGACCAGGGAGAGCGCCTCGCCGACCGACGCCCCGTGCATCCACACGAGCGGCCCGGCGGGCCGCGCCCGGCCGGGCAGGCCGCGGCGCTCGGGCAGGCGCGCCGGGTCCTCCTTGCCGCGCCGCGCCCGCCACGCCAGCAGCCCCGCGACGGCGGGCTCGCCGAGCCAGAGGCCGCCGCGATAGGCCCGCAACGCCAGGGTGAGGGGGGGCGCCCCCGTCGCGGTTCTCCCGGCGGATGCCTCGCGGGATGCCTCGGCCGGGTCGCTCATGCCGGCTCGGCGATCCGGGCCGTGCCCGCCCGGCCGAGCCCGCCGGCGCCGACCCGGTCGAGGCGCCCGACGATCGTGTAGGCGCGGTCGTGGACCCGGTTCATCTCGGCCTCGACCCGGCCGCGCAGGGCCTCGAAGGTCTCCGGGTCCGGATCGCGCGGCACGGTGATCGCCTCGCCGAACACCACCGCGCCGCGCCCGAACGGCAGCCCGAGGCAGGCGCGGTCCCAGCTTCCGAAGCGGATGTGCCGGCTCGTCACCACCGCCACCGGCACGATCGGCCGGCCGGAGAAGCGGGCGAGCGTGAGGATGCCCGCGTCGGCGCGCCGCGCGATCTTGGGCACGTCGGCGCTGAAGGCGACGATCTCGCCGTTCCTGAGGGCGCGCAGCATCGCGCGCAGCCCTTCCGCGCCGCCCTTGGCCCTGGCGTCCTTCACCACCCGGCCCCGTGCGCCCGAGGCCCGGATCACCCGCACGCCGAGGCGGGTGAGCGCGATGGTGTTGATATTGCCGTCGGGGTTCTTCGAGATGATCGTCGCGACGCGGTCCTTCGGCCGCCCCGCGAACGAGACCATGATGTGCTGGCCGTGCCACATCCCGGCGATGAACGGCGACAGCCCGTCGAGCCAGGGGTCGGCGTCGGCCGGCTCGACCGTGAAGCGGTTGGTGCGGCGCACGAGGCCGAGATAGCCGGCAGCGATCCGCCCGAGGGCGCCCTGCACGGTCGGGTGGCGGACGAGGCGCTTGGCCAGGCTCATGTCTCGCTTCCCAGGACCGGCCGCCGGCGGGCGGCGGGGCCGGTCGGGGTCTCACGCGAACAACGGCGGCGGCGCAGCGCCGATCGCGGTTGTCTAGACCCGTCCGACTTGCCGGCGCAACCGATCCGATCCGGCGTCGCCGCGCCCGATCCCGCGCCTCCCGCGACGGCACCCCGCCGCACGGGGACGATTTCGCTTGTTTGGATCGATTCCAGATCATAGATTGGAATGAATCCAAACAGGAAGCCGCCGAGCATGGCAGCCGCAATCGATGGGGGGCGCGCCGCGCCGCAGGATGCACATCGCGCCTTCGTGCTGCGCTACGTCCAGCCGGGGCTCGCCGGGCTGATCGACGGCTCGGTCTCGACGCTGGCGCCGATCTTCGCCGCCGCCTTCGCCACGCACGGCAACGGACCGACCTTCCTCGTCGGGCTCGCGGCCTCCGTCGGGGCCGGCATCAGCATGGGCTTCACCGAGGCGCTCTCGGACGACGGCAGCGTCACCGGGCGCGGGTCGCCGTGGATGCGCGGCCTCGTCTGCGGCGCGATGACGGCACTCGGGGGCCTGGGCCACACGCTGCCCTACGCGATCCCCGACGCGTGGCCGAACGCCTTCGCGTGGGCCACCGGGCTCGCGGTGCTGGTGGTGGCAATCGAGCTGGTCGTGATCGCCGCGATCCGCACCCGGTACATGGCGACGTCGTTCGGCCGGGCGGTGCTCCAGATCGTGCTCGGCGGCGGGCTGGTGCTGGCGGTCGGCGTTCTCATCGGGAGCGCGTGAGGGGCTGCGCGCCCCGGTTCGGCATCCGCGCCCGCGGCATCCCGATCGATGGCGGCCGGTCCGGTTGACGCCATCGTCCGCGCTGCTTTCGAGATGGATGAACGAGGAAGCAGACGATCAACGGACCGGCGCCCGCCGCCGGCGCGGGAGCCTACGCCGCCGCCTGCATGCGCTGCCGCACCGCGCGCATGTCGCGCCCCGGCGGCGTCCCGAACATGCGGCCGTAATCCCGCGTGAACTGGGAGACGCTCTCGTAGCCGACGCCGTGGGCGGCGCTGCCGATCGTGACACCATCCGCCAGCATCATGCGCCGTGCCTCGATCAGCCGGAGCTGCTTCTGGAACCGAAGCGGCGTCAGCGAGGTCACGGTGCGAAAGTGGTGGTGGAACGCGGACGGGCTCATCCCGGCCGCCTGCGCCAGCCGCTCGACCCGCAGCGGCTGCGCGAAGCCGGTGCGGATGAGCGCGACGGCGCGGGCGATGCGCTGCGCGTGGCTGTCGGCGACGCCGAGCGTTCGGATGGCGCCGCCATGCCGGCCCGAGAGCAGCCAGTAATGCAGCTCGCGCACGAGCTGGCCGTGCAGGACGGGCAAGGAGCGCGGCCGGTCGAGCAGGCGCATGAGCCGCAGGGCCGAATCCGCGACCTCGGCTTCGGTGGGATCGACGCGCACCGGCATGCCCGCCGCGAACGGGGCGGGGCCGATCTCGATCACCAGCTCCGCGATCACCGCGGGGTCGAGCTCCACGACGAGGGCGAGGTAGGGCGTTCCCGGCGTCGCGCGGGTGATCTGGCTCACGGTGGGCACGTCGGCGGTGATCAGCAGCGACGCGCCCGCCGCGAAATCGAAGGTGCTGGCGCCAAGGCTCACGCGCTTGGCGCCTTGCAGGACGAGCGCCACGAGCGGCCGCGAGATTGCGTAGTGCAGGACGCCCGGCCTGGTCTCGCGGATGACCGTGAGGCCGGAGACCGGCGTCCGGGCGATGCCGTCCCCGTCGGCATGGGCTTGCGCGTAGCGCCGCGCGGCGTCGAGCAACGTTCCGGTCATGCCGGCGTCTTAGGACGCGCCGCGCGGCCCCGCAATCGCATCCGGAGGAATGGGCAAGAACGGCCGACGATCGGGCAACACCGCTCGGCGCGCATCGGGCATAGCCGGGTCATCGCACAACCGCCACCGGGATGTTATCGATGACCACCCTCTCGCTCGTCACCGGCGCCAGCCGCGGCCTCGGCCGCAACATCGCGACCAGCATCGCCCGCCACGGCGGCGACGTGATCCTCACCTACCGCCATGGCGCCGACGAGGCGCGGGCCGTCGTCGCCGAGATCGAGGCGCTCGGCCGCAAGGCGGTGGCGCTGCAACTCGACGTCACGCGGGTATCGAGCTTCCCGTCCTTCGCGGAGCATGTCCGCGCGGCGCTCGGCACGACGTGGGACCGCGCCGCCTTCGACCACCTCGTCAACAACGCCGGCCAGGGCGAGATGGCGAGCCTTGCCGAGACCACCGAGGCGCAGTTCGACGCCCTGTTCGACACCCACGTCAAGGGCGTGTTCTTCCTGACGCAGGCCCTGCTGCCGACGCTCACGGACGGCGGCCGCATCGTCAACGTCTCGTCGGGGCTGACGCGCGTGTCCTTCCCCGGCTTCTCGGCTTACGCGGCGGCCAAGGGCGCGGTCGAGATCCTGACCGTGTACATGGCCCGGGAACTCGGGAGCCGGGGCATCACCGCCAACACCGTCGCGCCCGGCGCGATCGAGACGGACTTCCTCGGCGGCGCCGTGCGCGACATGCCGGACCTCAACCGGCAGTTCGCCGCCATGACCGCGCTCGGCCGCGTCGGCCTGCCCGACGACGTCGGCCCGATGGTGGCGAGCCTGCTCGGGCCCGGCAACCGCTGGGTCAACGGCCAGCGCATCGAGGTGTCGGGCGGCCAGACGATCTGAGCGATCGCACCGCAGGCGCCGTCCCCTGCCGACCGAGACGATCTCAGGCCCAAGACGAGCGTCCCGGAGACGAGTGTCCCGTCATCACGACCCACGGCCGTGATGACGGGGTTCGGGGCCCGGCGGCCTTGAGGATGGTGTCGAAGGGTTCGTCGCCCGTGAGGGGCGCGGTGCCGACGCCGGTGCGGATGCCGGCCTCGCCCGCAACGGCTTCCATCGCGCGGCAGCCGTCGGTCGTCATCCGCTTTTCTTCCTCCTGCGGGTTGCCGGACCGACCGTCAGAGCCGGAGCGTCTGAAGTTCCTCGTCGGAGACGCGTCCGCTGACAGCCTCGTCGAGGAAGGAGCGCAGCCGAATGCGTGCTTCGCCCTTGAAAGGGCGCAGGGCGTTTTGCATAACTTCGTCGATCGTCTCGCCGAGCATTTCAAAATCTTCAATGAACTGTAGTCCGAATATTTTAAATTCCTTTGATACCTCCATCTCAATCTCCATCATTGCGCGGGTAAGCCGTGATGACGCGATAGCCGCGCGGGGCGCCTGTATCGTGGACGATGAAGACGCCAACCCCGTAGGTGGTACGCATGTAAGGTTCGATATCCTTCGTGCTATACGCCTCTCGCCCGGTTGGATAGCCGAACCGATAGGTTACAAAGTCATCCGCTTTGCTTTCTTCCGCGGGTTGCCGGACCGATCGTCAGAGCCGATCACGCGCCGCCGTCAGCATCACGCGCAACTCGCTGGCATCGCGAAAGTAGATGTCGCTCGGTGTCGCGTTCCACAGCGTCTGGAGTTCTGCGTCAGAGACCCGCGCATTGACGGCCTCGTCGAGGAAGGCACGCAGACGCACCCTTGCATCGCCCTTGAAGGGGCCTAGGACACTTTGCAGGAGTTCGTCGAGGGTCTCGCCTCGCAGTTCGATATCTTGGATGAATTGTAGGCCGAATGTTTTGAATTCTTCCGACATTTTCATGTCAATCTCCGTCGTTGCGTGGGTACGCCGTGATGACGCGGTAGCCGCGTGCCGCCTGCGCATCATGGACGATGAAGACGCCGACGCCGTAGGTAGTGCGCATGTAAGGTTCGATATCCACCGTGCTATACGCCTCCCGCCCCGTGGGATATCCGAACCGATAGGTCACGAACGAGTCCAGCACTTTTCCTTCCGCGACCGCGTCGACTGTCGCCGCATTGTTCTGGAGCGTCCGGTTTACGAAGTCGTTGGCGGCTTCGCGCGAACTGAATGAGCCGTCGCGCTTCCGGCCGCTACTCACCAATAGGGACCGCGACCGTTCTCGTAGCACCCTTTGCATCATGGCGTCATCGGTCTTGCCAACATGGTCCCTGAGCGTGTGGCCCTGATCTTCCTCCTCTTCGAGATCGACGCGGTACCGGCGATCGTCCCGATCCCCAACTGGAACGATTCGAGCATCGTCACCCGCAGGACGCCCGTCACCTGCGTCCCCGTCCGTCCACTGGCCCCCGTGCGGATTTCCGGCGGGCACGCGGGGCTGGTCGGGATGGTAGGCGCGCAGGAACAGGCGCACCCGCAGGAATGCGACCTCGATGCGGAGCGCGGCGAGCTGCCATCTCATCCGCAGGAGGAAGGTCGCGCTCGCCGGCATGGGATTCGGCCCCTCGTTTCAGCAAGCATTCCTATAAAGGAATATTTGCCCAATTATATACGTGACAAAGCAGGCCGGAACGGCTAAGTTCGCTCCATCGAACGGACCGAACCGCTATGAACCTCTCCGATCCCCGCTTCACCGACGTTGCCGCCGCCCGCGAGTGGCTTGAGAACCAGCGCTGGGCTGACGGTCGGGTTTGCCCTCACTGCGGCAATGCGGATCAGGCCAAGATCAAGGCTCTGGCTGGCAAGGCCCATCGTCCCGGCGTCTACCAGTGCAACGAGTGCCGCGAGCAGTTCACCGTCACGGTCGGCACCGTCATGGAGCGTTCCAAGATCCCACTGAACAAGTGGGTGATGGGCATGCACCTGATGGCGGCGAGCAAGAAGGGCATGTCGGCCCACCAGCTGCACCGCATGCTCGGCGTCACCTACAAGACCGCTTGGTTCATGGCCCACCGCATCCGCGCCGCCATGGCGCCCGATGCGGCGGCTGGTCCGCTTTGCGGCGAAGGCAAGATCGTAGAGGCCGACGAGACCTATTTTGGCAAGACCGAAGAGACGCACGTCTCGCCCCAGCGCAAGGGCAGGCCCTTCACAAAGAAGGGCAAGGGCGGCCCATCCAATAAGCTGGCGATCGTCTCCCTGGTTGAGCGTGGCGGCTCCGTCCGCTCCTTCCATCCTGCCGTTGCAACGAAGGTCGCCGTCACCGACATCGTGAAAGGTAACATCGCCAAAGAGTCGAAGCTGTTCACCGACGAGAGCCGCCTTTACACCGGCCTCTCGGCGCACTTCGGCGAGCACTCCACCGTCAAGCATTCGATTGGCGAGTACGTCCGTGGCGAAGTTCACAGCAACACCATCGAAGGCTACTTTTCGATCTTCAAGCGCGGCATGAAGGGCGTCTATCAGCACTGCGCCGAGAAGCACCTTCACCGCTACCTCGCGGAATTTGACTTCCGCTATAATACCCGCACCAAGCTCGGGTTCTCGGACTACGAGCGCTCCTGCCAGCTTGCCAGGGGCATTGAGGGCAAGCGCCTCACCTATCGGCGGGCTGACGCGACCGGTGGATGCCTACATGGCTGAGAGGCACCTGCGCTGGCTCAAGAAGCATCGCCGGTAGGCTTGGCCTTCCGACCGACGGGCTTCGCTGGCGGCGTCGCCATGAGCCGTCGTGCAATCTGGCCTGCCCGCTCCCAATCCGGGTCCACCTCAATGAGAGGCTTGTCGGCGTCGGTTAGTTCGGGCTTCTTGTGCAGGGGTTTCCCAGTCCCAGGCTCTTTGCTCATTGGCTTATCCCGTTTGGTAATAGGATCGGTTTATCTGACAGTATGTTCGACCCTGCAAATCCGCGCGAGAAAGCATTCTGGCTACCACTCCCCCACGAGTTCGTTGCCGCAATCGGTGCGGTGGCAGCCCAGTGGAGCTATTTCGATATGCAGTTTGATGGCGTCACGACGTTTCTGTCGAGATCGCCTGAATGTGAAAAGATAGCGAACCCTCGGCCATATTCATTTTCGAAACGAGCTAAGCTTTTTAGAAATCTCGCGCGTTTAAATTTTGAAAATTGCGCGCCTTTGGTCGAAAAACTTTCTTCGTTGAGCATCCGCGCCCACGATTTGTGTCAAAAACGCAATGTAGTTGTACATGGATTTTGGTTCGATAGCCGATGGGCAGACGGATACATTACGCTGACGAGCAAAGCCGATGGTACTGGCGACATTTAT
The DNA here is from genome assembly GCF_964244095.1 of uncultured Methylobacterium sp. Taxonomy (GTDB): domain Bacteria; phylum Pseudomonadota; class Alphaproteobacteria; order Rhizobiales; family Beijerinckiaceae; genus Methylobacterium. The sequence goes on from NZ_CAXTHR010000038.1 coordinate 19,145, forward strand.
TCAGTAGATCTGCCTGATGTGTTGCATCTAGCTAGAAATATAGCCGATCTAAGGACGGAACTAGTAGCATTTATATTCGCCGATTGCCACGGTGAGAGTCAATTTGCAACACCGACCGAACAATCTGTTTTGCAAGAATATCGTAGACGTTATCCAGATCCCCCTCAGGTGCTTCCCATTCCTCGTGATCCCAGGCGTGTAGGAACTCCGCAACGACCCGAACCATTTCGGGCGTAGCTCCTGTCGAAAACCTAGCACCATCTGTGATGGCAGGCTTAAAATCCTCGATCTTCGGACCGTCCGCCATGACGAACATCCCTCTGTTTTAACAGCGCAAACGGATCAAGCTTGTGCCACAAAGGGTTGCCCTTGTCTGCTTTGTCACGTATATAATTGGGAATATTTGCTTAAACGCAACCTTACCGGTCGCGCGGCGCCCGACACGCGAACGCCGGAGCCTCGGGGAGGCTCCGGCGCGCGGCCGTCGGAGTGTCGCGGGTCGGGGCTCGCCGCCCCGCGCGGTCAGAGCGAGTAGTACATCGCGAACTCGACCGGGTGCGGCGTCATCTCGTAGCGCATCACCTCCTCCATCTTGAGCGCGATGAACGCGTCGATCTGGTCGTCGCTGAACACGTCGCCGGCCTTGAGGAAGGCGCGGTCGCGGTCGAGACTCGAGAGCGCCTCGCGGAGCGAGCCGCAGACGGTGGGGATCTTCTTCAACTCGCGCGGGGGCAGGTCGTAGAGGTCCTTGTCCATCGGCGCGCCTGGATCGATCCGGTTGAGGATGCCGTCGAGGCCGGCCATCAGCAGCGCCGAGAAGGCGAGGTAGGGGTTGGCCATCGGGTCGGGGAAGCGCACCTCGACGCGCTTGGCCTTCGGGCTCTTCGTCCACGGGATGCGGCAGGCGGCCGAGCGGTTGCGCGCCGAGTAGGCGAGCAGCACCGGCGCCTCGTAGCCGGGCACGAGGCGCTTGTACGAGTTGGTCGAGGGGTTGGTGAAGGCGTTGAGCGCCTTGGCATGCCGGATGATGCCGCCGATGTACCACAGGCATTCCTGCGAGAGGCCGGCATACCTGTCGCCGGCAAACAGCGGCTTGCCGTCCTTCCAGATCGACTGGTGCACGTGCATCCCTGAGCCGTTGTCGCCGAACACGGGTTTGGGCATGAAGGTCGCGGTCTTGCCGAAGCTCTGCGCCACGTTGTGGATGCAGTACTTGTAGATCTGCATGTGGTCGGCGAGCAGCGTCAGGGTGTCGAACTTCATGCCGAGTTCGTGCTGGGCGCTGGCCACCTCGTGGTGGTGCTTCTCCACCGTCACGCCCATGCCCTGCATCGCGGCCAGCATCTCGCCGCGCATGTCCTGCGCCGAATCCTGCGGCGGCACCGGGAAGTAGCCGCCCTTGGTCTGGACCCGGTGGCCGAGGTTGCCCCCCTCGTAGTCGGTGAAGCCGTTGGACGGCAGTTCCGTCGAATCGAGCTGGAAGCCGGTGTGGTAGGGGTCGGCGCCGAACTTCACGTCGTCGAACACGAAGAACTCCGCCTCGGGACCGACGAAGACCGCGTCGCCGATGCCGGTCGACTTCAGGAACGCCTCGGCGCGCTTGGCTGTGCCGCGCGGGTCGCGGGCGTAGGGCGCGCCGGTGGCGGGTTCGAGCACGTCGCAGACGACGACCATCGTCGCTGCGGAGAAGAACGGGTCCATGGTCGCGGTCGTGGGGTCCGGCATCAGCAGCATGTCGGACTCGTTGATCGCCTTCCAGCCGGCGATCGACGAGCCGTCGAACATCGTGCCTTCCTCGAAGATCTCGTCGTCGACGAGGCCGACGTCGAAGGTGACGTGCTGCCACTTGCCGCGCGGGTCCGTGAACCGGAAATCCACGTACTTGACGTCGTTGTCCCGGATCTCCTTCAGGACGTCCGCTGCGGTCTTCATGCTGTGCCTTCTTGCGTGGGAGGTTCGGTCGGCGTCGTCCGGCGGCCCGGCCCACCGCCGCGCCGGGCCGCTCCGAAGAGGCCGCGACGGGCGGTGGAGCCGGCTGCGGCAACTGATATCGCCGGCGCGGACCGCAGGCCACCCGTCGGCGCCGGGAAAATCACGCGCCGGGACGGCCCTGCGGCCCGGTCGCCCTCACGCGGACGTGATCGTGCGGGCCGGGCCGGGCCGGAGGCGACCCGCCGGGAGTGTTTTGCTGGCACATTCCCTGCAAGCCCGGGCTCGGCCGCTTGAGGCCACGAAACGGCTGCGTTTCCTCGGACTTCGCATCGTTAACGGACGAGAGATTCGGAATGACGAAATACAAGCTCGAGTATTTGTGGCTCGACGGGTACACGCCGGTCCCGAACCTTCGCGGCAAGACGCAGATCAAGGACTTCGACGGCTTCCCGACCCTGGAGCAGCTCCCGCTCTGGGGCTTCGACGGCAGCTCGACCTTGCAGGCCGAGGGCGGCAGCTCCGACTGCATGCTGAAGCCCGTGCGCCACTTCCCCGACAGCACCCGCAAGAACGGCGTGCTCGTGATGTGCGAAGTGATGATGCCGGACGGCAAGACCCCGCACCCGTCGAACAAGCGCGCCACCATCCACGACGACCCGGGCGCGTGGTTCGGCTTCGAGCAGGAATACTTCTTCTACAAGGATGGCCGCCCGCTGGGCTTTCCCGCGACCGGCTACCCGGCCCCCCAGGGCCCGTACTATTGCGGCGTCGGTTACAGCGAGGCCGGCAGCATCGCCCGCAAGATCGTCGAGGAGCACCTCGACCTGTGTCTGGACGCCGGCATCAACCACGAGGGCATCAACGCCGAGGTGGCCAAGGGCCAGTGGGAGTTCCAGATCTTCGGCAAGGGTTCCAAGAAGGCCGCCGACGAGATGTGGGTCGCCCGCTACCTGCTCCAGCGCCTGTGCGAGAAGTACGAGATCGACGTCGAGTACCACTGCAAGCCGCTCGGCGACACCGACTGGAACGGCTCGGGCATGCACGCCAACTTCTCGACCACCTACCTCCGGGAGACCGGCGGCAAGGACTACTTCGAGAAGCTGATGGCCGCGTTCAAGGACAACATCGAGGACCACATCGCGGTCTACGGCCCCGACAACCACATGCGGCTCACCGGCAAGCACGAGACCGCGGCGATCGACCAGTTCAGCTACGGCGTGGCCGACCGCGGCGCCTCGATCCGCGTGCCGCACAGCTTCGTCAACAACGACTACAAGGGCTACCTGGAAGATCGCCGCCCCAACAGCCAGGGCGACCCCTACCAGATCGCCTCGCAGATCCTGAAGACGGTCGAGTCGGTCCCGACCACTTGATTTTGGGGGGGGTGAGTTTTCGAGGAATCGAGACGGCGCGGACCTTCGGGTTCGCGCCGTTTTCTTTGCACTGCATACGGAGGGATCGCGGGTCCCTTCTCCCCCTGGAAGCTGCCGGATTCACACATCGCGCAGGGCGGCAACCGCACCCACCCTCCCCGCCCTGCGGGGAGGGTGGGCCTCGCGTGAGCGAGGGTCGGAAGAGGGGAGCGCGTTCTCCGGCAGCGTCGCTCTCCTCCTCCCGACTTAACTCGCGGATCTTCCCTCTCCCGCAGAGGGGAGAGGGAAGATCCGCGCATCGCGCGAACCCGCTGCGAGAGGTGTGAATACGGTAGCGCACGGAAGAGGGGGCCGGTCGGCGCCGCCTGCGGACAGGAGCCTTGGGCCTCACGCCCCGAAGATCGACCAGCCCATCCGCTTGGTGAGCTGCTCCAGCGCGATCCGCCCGAGATGCGAGTTGCCGGCCGCGTCCAGCCCCGGCGCCCACACCGCGATCGAGGCCCGGCCCGGTGCGATCGCCAGGATGCCGCCGCCGACGCCGCTCTTGCCCGGCAGGCCGACCCGGTAGGCGAACTCGCCCGAGCCGTCGTAATGGCCGCAGGTGAGCATCACCGCGTTGATGCGGCGCGCGCGCTCGGGGGGGATCACCGACAGGCCGGTCGCGGGGTTGCGGCCGGAATGGGCCAGGAACCGCGCGGCGGTGGCGAGCTGCCGGCACGACATGCTGATCGCGCAATGGTGGAAGTAGACGCCCAACGTGTAGTCGACCGGGTTCTCGACCACGCCGAACGACTTCATGTAGTTGGCGAGCGCGACGTTGCGGAAGCCGGTGCGCTTCTCCGAGGCCGCCACCGCCTCGTCGATGGCGATCGTCGCGTCGCCGGCGAGCGCCTGCATGAAGCGCAGGATCTCGCCGATCGCCTCCCGCGGCTGGTGGCCCGAGAGGATCACGTCGGTCACCGCGATGGCGCCGGCATTGATGAACGGGTTGCGCGGCACGCCCTGCTCGCGCTCCAACTGGACGATGGAGTTGAACGGGCTCCCCGAGGGCTCGCGCCCGACCCGGCGCCACAGGCGGTCCCCGACCATGCCGAGCGCCAGGGTGAGCGTGAAGACCTTCGAGATGCTCTGGATCGAGAACGGCGTCTCGCTGTCGCCGGCGGCGGCGATGGTCCCGTCGCCATCGATCACCACGAGGCCGAAGGTCTGCGGATCGATCCGGGCGAGTTCCGGGATGTAGCGCGCCACCGCCCCGCGGTCGGGCCGCTGCCGCATCTCGTAGGCGATCTCCTCGACGACGCTGCGCAGATGCGGCGTGACGCTCATCCGGGCGCCGGCCCTGCGCTCAGATCGCGTCCGGCCCGGTCTCGCCGGTGCGGATGCGGATCGCCTCCTCGATCGTCGAGACGAAGATCTTGCCGTCGCCGATGCGGCCGGTCTGGGCCGACTTGCGGATCGCCTCGACGGCGCCCTCGACCAGCGCGTCGGAGAGCACGATCTCGAGCTTCACCTTGGGCAGGAAGTCGACCACGTATTCCGCGCCGCGGTAGAGCTCGGTGTGGCCCTTCTGGCGGCCGAAGCCCTTGGCCTCGATCACGGTGATGCCCTGGAGGCCGACCTCTTGGAGGGCTTCCTTCACTTCGTCGAGCTTGAAGGGCTTGATGATCGCTTCGATCTTCTTCATGCCGAACGGGTCCGACCTGCGCTGCGCTGTCCTCTGATTCCTAACACCCCGCCGGTTCGGCCGCCACGGCGATTTCCGGAGGGAGCGACCGAAACGGCCTCATCGTTTTGCAGCCCATGCAAATCGTTTAGGCAGATAAATCGGGACGGCCGATCGTTTGGGCATCGGCTGGGTGACGCGCGGGCAGCAGGGTGAACGGCACGCGGGGCGGCGGGATCGCGCGATGGACGGCATGCGGCTGCTCACGGTCGAGGCGATGGCGCGGGTCGACGCCGCCGCGGTCGCCGGCGGCGTCCCCGGCATCGCCCTGATGCGGGCGGCCGGCGCGGCGGTGGCGGAGCGCGCCCGCGCGCACCTGCCGCCCGGCGGGCGGGTTCTGGTGCTGTGTGGGCCGGGCAACAACGGCGGCGACGGCTTCGTCGCCGCGCGCCTGCTGGCGCAAGCCGGCCACGCGGTCGATCTCGCGCTCCTCGGGTCGCGCGCGGCGCTGTCGGGCGATGCCGGCCTCGCCGCGGCCGCGTGGGACGGCGCGGTCGCGGATCTGGCCGGAGCCGACCCGGCGCGGGCCGACCTCGTGATCGACGCCCTGTTCGGCGCCGGGCTGTCGCGCCCGGTCGCGGCCGCGCCGCGCGACGCGATCGAGCGGGTCGCCGCCTTCGGCCGGCCGGTGCTCGCGGTCGATGTGCCGAGCGGGCTCGACGGCGACACCGGCGCGGTGCGCGGGATCGCCCTGCGGGCCGTCGAGACCGTGACCTTCGTAGCCCTCAAGCCCGGCCACCTGCTCCAGCCGGGGCGCGCCCTGTGCGGCCGGCTGCATGTCGCCGACATCGGCACCGGCGCGGCCGCCCTGGCCGCAGGGCTTTCCGCCGGCGCGCCGCTGTTCCGCAACGGACCCGAGCTGTGGGCCGCGGCCTTCCCGCGGCTGACGGATGCGAGCCACAAGTACACCCGCGGCCACGCCCTCGTCCTGTCCGGGCCCGCGACCCGCACCGGCGCGGCGCGGCTCGCCGCGCGGGGGGCGCTCCGGGTCGGGGCGGGCCTCGTCACGCTCGCCTCGCCCGAGGGGGCGCTGGCCGAGAACGCCGCCCACCTCGCAGCGATCATGCTGCGCGCGTGCGAGAACGCCGACGACCTCGACGACCTGCTCACCGACGCGCGCATCAACGCGGTGCTCGCCGGCCCCGGCCTCGGCGTCGGCGAAGCGGCCCGCGACCGCGTCGCGGTGGCGGCCGCCGTCGGGCGCGGCCTCGTCCTCGACGCCGACGCGCTGACGAGTTTTTCCGGGCAGGCGGCGCTGCTGGCCGCCCATATCGTCGATGGCGAGGCGAAAGCCGTGCTCACCCCGCACGCGGGCGAATTCGCGAGGCTCTTTGCGGGCACCGACGCCGTGGCGGACGTCGGCAAGCTCGCCCAGGCCCGCCGTGCCGCCGCGATCACGGGGGCGGTCGTGGTGCTCAAGGGCGCCGACACGGTGGTGGCCGCGCCCGACGGCCGCGCCGCGATCAACGACCACGCGACGCCCTGGCTCGGCACCGCCGGCTCCGGCGACGTGCTCGCCGGCCTGATCGCCGGCCTGCTCGCCCAGGGCATGGCGCCGTTCGAGGCGGCGGCCGCCGCCGTCTGGCTGCACGGCGACGCGGGGCTGCGCCACGGGCCGGGGCTGATCGCCGAGGATATCCCGGAGCTGATGCCGGCGGTGCTGGCGGGACTGCTGGCGGGGTTCGGCTCCTGAGCGGATGGTCGTTGATGACGGAATCGATCCGACGGCCCGTTCCGTTCGTTCCCACCCAATCCCTCATCTGAGGTGCGTCCGCGAAGCAGAGGCCTCGAAGGGGCCCTCCAGGGGCCGCCGCGCGATCTGGAGGCTCCTTCGAGGCCCGCTGGCGCGGTCACCCCAGGATGAGGGCGCGGGTGGGAGAAATGCCCCCGCGCGAAGTCTGCGAATCGACCCGGGATGACCGCCCCCCTCACGTCACGTCGAAGCACGTCCACAGCCCCGCGTCGAACCGCTCCAGCACGGTTGCGCTGATCAGCCAGCGGCCGGGATTGTCGGCCTGGAAGGCGATGCGGGCGGTGCGGCCTTCGAGGAGCTGGAAGGTGTCGAGCCAGTAGGGCTCCCAGCCGTCGTCGAGGGGATGGAGCAGGCGGAAGACGTGGCCGTGCAGGTGCAGCGCCTGCGGGAAGGCTGTCTCGTTGCGCAACGCCAGCACCACCACCTGCCCGCGCCTGACCGTGAAGATCGGCGCGAGCCCGGCGGTGGCGCTCGTACCGTTCACGGACCAGATCCGGGCGGGGTCTCCGGAATAGGTCGGCTCGGCCTCAAGCTTGTCCTTGAGGATCGTCGCGCCGCCGGTGATGACCACGTCCCGACGCAGGGCGTTCTGGAGCTTGACCTCCCGCGGCAGCAGCGGGTTCTCGCCGATCGGCCCGATCGGCAGGCGCTTCTCGGTGATGGCCGGGCCCTTGGTGATCACGGTGGCGAGCACCAAGCCCTGGCCGACCAGCGCCGTGATCGAGCCCCGGGCGTCGGCCTCGGCCGGGAGGTCGATCAGGAGGTCGTAGCGGGTGCCCGGGGGGAAGGGCAGGGTCGCGCGTAGGGGCTCGAAGGTGTCGGTCGGCTGGCCGTCGACGGCCGCGACGTAGACCTTCAGCCCCTCGAAGCGGATGCGGGTCGCCCGCGCGTTGCAGGCGTTGCCGAGCCGCACCCGGATGCGGCTGCCGGGACGGGCCTCGAAGGTCGCGGGCACGTCGGCGCCGTTGATCGTGACGCGGTTGCCGAGCCGGCCGTTGCTCGCGGCGAACGCGGTCTGGCCGAAGGGCAGCAACGCCCCGTCGTCCTGGAGCCGCCAATCCTGCATCAGCAGGGTCACGTCGGCCTCCACCGCGGGCGGCGCCTTCTCCTCGACCACGAGGAAGCCGGCCAGGCCCCGGCCGGAGGGCTCGCTCGATCCGCCCACCACCAGGGGCCGCACGATGAAGGTGCCGGCATCCGGCGGCGTGAACTCGTAGATGAAGGCGCCGCCGGCTGCGATCGGCGGCTGCGTCACGCCGCCGACGCCGTCCATGGCGTTGCGGTTGCGCACCCCGTGCCAGTGCAGCGACAGCGGCTTCTCGGTCCGGTTCTCGACGCGCACGCGCACGGCCTCGCCGAGCTTCACCCGCAGCACCGGCGGCGCGGACCGGCCGTCGAAGGACCAGATCGCGGTCTCGGGCGCGGGCTCGGGCTTGAACCGGACCTTGCCCGGGGCGGCGGCGAGGGCTCGCGGTTCAGGGAGCGGAGCGGCCGGCGCTGCTACGGGTGCGGCGGCAGCCGGCTTGGCCGCGTTGCCCTGCGCCCAACCCGCCCGTGGGAGCAGCAGCACGGCCGCGCCGCCCAGCAAAGCCCGGCGCGTGGCGCCGCTGAATCCGGTCGGCGGCGCGGATCGGGCTGGCGGCATGGAACCTCGTGGCGATGGGCGTCCCGGCGACCTGTGCTGGCGTTTCCAGGGCTGCCGCTTGTAGCCCCGCGCTCCGCCCGGCGCCACAGCTTACGGTCCGTAAGTTTTTTGCTGCGGCCCCGGCCCCGCATGCTATAGACCCGCCCTCCGGCGGCCGGACGCGCGCCGGGCATCGGCGCTCGCGGGCGTGGCGGAACTGGTAGACGCGCGGGATTTAGGTTCCCGTGTCGCAAGACGTGGGGGTTCGAGCCCCTCCGCCCGCACCAGGCCCGCCGTCGGGAACGGATCGGCTGATCCCCGGGAGGATGCCGCCCGCCCCGCCGGACGCCCTTGGCCGCGCGCGCCCGCCGCCCCGTACCGGACCCCGCGCATCCGACCAGCCCCGCGGGGCCGCGTGCGGGTCTCGCGCCGACGATCACACGGACTTTGAGAGCGACGACGATGCAGGTGACCGAGACACACTCCGAGGGGCTGAAGCGCACGTTTCAGGTGTCGCTGGCCGCGAGCGAACTCGAGGACCGCCTGAACACCGAACTCTCGGGCATGAAGGACAAGGTGCAGCTCAAGGGCTTCCGCCCGGGCAAGGTGCCGGTGGCGCACCTGCGCAAGGTCTACGGCCGTTCGGTGATGGCCGACGTGGTGCAGAACGCCGTCAACGAAGCCAACCAGAAGATCGTGGCCGACAACGGCCTGAAGCTCGCTCTGGAGCCGCAGATCGAGTTCCCCTCCGACCAGTCGGTGGTGGAGAAGGCGTTGGACGCCAAGGCCGACCTCTCGTTCAAGGTGGCGCTGGAGGTTCTGCCGAGCTTCGCGCTCGCCGACCTCTCCGACGTGAGCCTGACCAAGCTCGTCGCCACCCCCTCCGACGCGGACGTGAACGCGGCGCTGGAGCGCATGGCCGGCCAGAGCCGGCCGTTCACCGAGCGCGACGCGGGCGCGGCGGCCGAGAGCGGCGACCGCGTCACCATCGACTTCGTCGGCCGCATCGACGGCACCGAATTCGAGGGCGGCAAGGGCGAGGGCATCGACCTCGAACTCGGCTCCGGCTCGTTTATCCCAGGCTTCGAGGAGCAGCTCGTCGGCGCCAAGGTCGGCGAGCAGCGCCGCGTGAGCGCGAGCTTCCCGGAGACCTACGGCGCCGAGGCGCTGGCCGGGAAGGCGGCCGAGTTCGACGTGACCGTCACCAAGATCCAGGCGCCGGGCGAGGCGAGGATCGACGACGACTTCGCCAAGGGCATGGGGATGGACTCCCTCGACAAGCTGAAGGAGGCCGTGGCGAAGGCGATCGGCACCGACTACGAGGCAGCCTCGCGGCGCAAGCTCAAGAAGGCGCTCCTCGACGCGCTCGACGGCCGCTACGCCTTCGACCTGCCGCCCTCGCTGGTCGCGCAGGAATTCGCCAGCGTCTGGGCGCAGGTCGAGCAGGACCTCAAGACCCGCGAGAAGACCTTCGCCGACGAGGGCACCACCGAGGAGAAGGCGTCGGCCGAGTACCGCAAGATCGCCGAGCGCCGCGTGCGCCTCGGCTTGGTGCTTGCGCAGGTCGGCGAGAGCGCCGATATCAAGGTCTCCGACGAGGAGGTGAACCAGGCCCTCATCGCCCGGGTCCGGCAGTTCCCGGGCCAGGAGCAGCAGGTCTGGGATTTCTACCGGAAGAATGCCCAGGCGCTCGCCGAGCTTCGCGCGCCGCTGTTCGAGGAGAAGGTCGTCGATCACGTCCTCGCGCAGGTCCAACTCGTCGAGGAGCCCGTCTCGAAAGAGGCGCTGTTTGCCGACGAAGAGGCGGAAGCCGGTGACGCCGAGAACGAGAAGGCCGACGACACGTCGGTCGAGTCGAAGGCCGACTGAGCCCGCGCCCGACGTGACGGCAGCGGGCCTTATGGTTAGGCGGCGTTAAGGATCGCCGTTGTTCGCTGACCTGCCCGGCCACCCGCGTGATTCGCGCGGGGCCGGGCCCCTTGGAGCCTGGGGCCATGATGAGAGATCCGATCGACGTCTACAACAACGCGCTCGTGCCGATGGTGGTCGAGCAGTCGAGCCGCGGCGAGCGCGCGTTCGACATCTACTCGCGGCTGCTGCGCGAGCGGATCATCTTCCTCACCGGACCGGTGGAGGATTACGGCGCCTCGCTGATCGTCGCCCAGCTCCTGTTCCTCGAGGCCGAGAACCCCAAGAAGGAGATTTCCTTCTACATCAACTCGCCCGGCGGCGTGGTGACCTCGGGCCTGTCGATCTACGACACCATGCAGTTCATCCGCTGCCCGGTGACGACCTTGTGCGTCGGCCAGGCCGCCTCGATGGGCTCGCTCCTGCTCACCGCCGGCGAGCCGGGGCACCGCTTCGCCCTGCCCAACGCTCGGATCATGGTCCACCAGCCGTCCGGCGGCTTCCAGGGCCAGGCCACCGACATCCTGATCCACGCCCGCGAGATCGAGGCGCTGAAGAAGCGCCTCAACGAGATCTACGTGAAGCACACCGGCCGCGAGTACGACGCCATCGTGACCGCGCTCGAGCGCGACAACTTCATGACCGCCGACGCAGCCCGGGAGTTCGGGCTGATTGACGAGGTCATCCAGAAGCGGCCGGAGCCGGCCGCGGCCTGACGCGCATCCGCGCCCGCCCGTCCCGGCCGGGCGCGCTGCGGCGCTCGCGGCCTTGATCCCGCGGCGGCCGCGTGTTTGCATCGGGGATCGCACGGACCCCTGGTATGGGCCCTTGCTACGGACCCTGGCAAAGCCGCGCAGGTGACTTTTTCTTTAGGCGGATTCCCTTACCTGTGAACGATGCGCGTGCGCCCCGGGCTGGCAGCGCACGAGACGATCGGAGACCGACATGAGCAAGACTGGCGGCAACGACTCGAAGAGCACGCTGTACTGCTCGTTTTGCGGCAAGAGCCAGCACGAGGTCCGCAAGCTGATCGCGGGCCCGACGGTGTTCATCTGCGACGAGTGCGTCGAGCTGTGCATGGACATCATCCGGGAGGAGTCGAAGTCCTCGCTGGTGAAGTCGCGCGACGGCGTTCCGACGCCGAAGGAGATCCGGCGGGTGCTGGACGACTACGTCATCGGCCAGGACTTCGCCAAGAAGGTCCTCTCGGTGGCCGTGCACAACCACTACAAGCGTTTGGCGCACGCGACGAAGCACAACGACGTCGAACTCGCCAAATCCAACATCATGCTGATCGGCCCGACGGGCTCGGGCAAGACGCTGCTGGCGCAGACGCTCGCCCGCATCCTCGACGTGCCCTTCACCATGGCCGACGCGACGACGCTGACGGAGGCCGGCTACGTCGGCGAGGACGTCGAGA
>NZ_CAXTHR010000039.1:0-30603 GCF_964244095.1 uncultured Methylobacterium sp.
GCCGTCGCCTGGGTGCGCGACAACATCGCGGCCTATGGCGGCGACCCGCGCCGCATCGTGCTCGCGGGGCACTCGGCCGGCGCCTACAACGCGGTGATGCTCGGCCTCGACACGCGCTACCTCGAAGCCGCCGGCGTCGATCCGAGAACGATCCGCGCCGTGGCCGGCCTGTCGGGCCCCTACGATTTCCTGCCCTTCGATCAGGACACCACGCGCAAGGTGTTCGGACAGGCGCCGGACAAGGCCGCGACCCAGCCCGTGACCTTCGCCGGCCCCGACGCGCCGCCGGCCTTCCTCGCCAGCGGCGCGGACGACACCATCGTGCGCCCGCGCAACACGAAGAGCCTCGCCGAGAGGCTGCGCGCCGCCCGCGTCCCGGTGCAGGAGCGGATCTATCCGGGCCTCGACCACGCCGACACGCTGCTCGCGCTTTCGGTGACCTTCCGCACCAAGGCTCCCGAACTCGCGGAGATGGCGGCCTTCCTCAAGGGCCAGACCACGAACCGGCGGCAGGCGACCATCGGCCGGCGCTGAGGGCCGGCCGTCAAGGTTACCGCCAGCGCGGCGCCCGGCCTCGATCAATGGCGGTGACCGCGGTGCCGGTTCCGGACTACGATGCGGCCGGATCAAGGATGGGACCGCCTCGTGTCATCGGCTTCAGGGCTCGCCTCGCGGATCGGACGGACGCGAGCCGCCGCCGCCGGCGCGCGTGACCTGCCGGACTGGATGCGCGTGCTCCTGAACGGCACGGTGCTCGTGGTCCTGTGGAACCATCTCTGGTTCCACGACCTCGCCAACCGGGCGCTGCTGCTGGCCTCCGAGGACGGCAGCGTGCTGACGCAGGCGACCTTCGTCGCGCTGGGCGCGGCGATGGCCGCGGCGCTCTGGCGCCTCGGCACGGAGCGCCTGCGCCCGCTGGCGACGTGGCCGCTCCTGCTCTGCGCCGGCTGGCTCGGCATAACGGTGCTGCTCTCGGTCGAGCCCGGCCTGTCGATCCGCCGCGCCGTGCTGATGGCGATCGCGGCGATGCTCGCGGCCGGCGTGCCGGTCGTCGCGCGCTCGCCGCGCCAGTTCGCCCTGACGCTCGGCGCCGGCGCGCTGGTGATCCTCGCGGCGTCCTACTGCGCCGTGGCGCTGGTGCCGAACCTCGCGGTGCACTCGGCCTTCGACGTGAACTCCGATCCGAGCCATCCCGGCCTGTGGCGCGGCATCTTCCCGCACAAGAACGAGGCCGGGGCGGCGATGGTGATCCTCGTGGTCGTCGGCCTCTACGTCGCGGCGGCGGGCAGCCGCCTGCTCGGCTGGACGGTCGTCCTGCTCGCGGCCGGCTTCCTCGTGGCCTCGGGCTCGAAGACCGCGCTGCTGGTGCTGCCGGTGCTCCTTGCCGTCACCGCCCTGTGCCGGGTGTTTCGGGGAAACCTCGGCAGGACGCTGCTCCTGCTCGGGCCCGTGGTCGCGTTCTCGGTGGTGTCGATCGGCTCGGTCCTCGTGCCGGCGATCCGGGAGCGGCTCGGCGCGGTGATGACCGACGCGACCTTCACCGGGCGCAACGAGATCTGGGAGTTCGCGATCGACAACATCTTCATCCGCCCGTTCCGCGGCTGGGGCTACGGCGCGTTCTGGATGACCGAGCGGACGATGTATGCCGGCTCGGAGCAATTGACCTGGGTCAACACCGCCAACCACGCCCACAACGCCTACCTAGACACCGCCCTGACGATGGGCTTTCCCGGCCTCGCCCTGACGCTCGTCGCCTTCATGCTGATGCCGCTGCGCGACCTTCAGGCGGTGGCCGGCAGGCGCGACCTCGACCCGGCGACGATGCTGTTCGTGCGGCTGTGGTTCCTCGGCCTGGTCTCGGCCTCGTTCGAGACCGTGCTGTACAACGGCAACAACGCCACCTGCTGCATGTTCATGATGGCGGTGTTCGGCCTGCGCCTGCGCACCCGCAACCGGCTGGCCAGGGGCTGACGCATACGGTGTCCCGCTGATCGGTTCGGGGACGTCGCGTCCCGCCATCCGCGCGTCCTTCCCTCCCCCCTCTGCGGGATAGGGTGGGCCGCGAGCTAAGTCGGGAGAGGGGAGCGCGTTGTCCGGATACGGCGCTCCCCTCTCCCGACCCTCGCGTCGGCCGAGGGCCACCCTCCCCCGCAGAGGGGGGAGGGTGGACGCAACCGAACCGATCAACCGAAAACCATGTCGGACGGATATCCGCGCCCGGCGCCCTAACTGAGGCGGGATGATCGATCTCCGGACCGTCGGCGACCTCCGCACCGCCCAGCGCATCACCGACGAGGAGGTCGAGGCCGCCGTCGACGCCTTCATGGCCGATCCGCTGCCGCCGATGTTCGTGTTCCGGCACGGCTACCGGCTGAACCTGCTCAAGGCGGTGCGCAACCACCCGGGCGCCCGGGTCTTCATGGAGCGGTCCGATGTCGGGCCGGCGCTCAAGCGCCCGTTCGTGCGGGCGGCCATCCTGCTGGCGCGGCCGAAGGGCTGAGCCGGTACCGGTCAGTCGGGCAGCGAGAACACCACGAGCGCGTCGCCGGTTCCGAACCCCGACCCCTTCGTGAAGGACGATCCGCCGGCGGCGACCGCCACGTACTGCCTGCCGCCGAGGCTGTAGGTGATCGCCGGGCCGCTGATCCCGGCCCCGCACTGGAAGCGCCACAGGATTTGGCCGGTGCCGGCATCGTGCGCGTCGAGGTGGCCGTCCTCCTCGCCGGAGAAGACGAGGCCGCCCGCCGTGGCAAGCGTCCCGCCTGCGAGCCGGCTCTCCGACTTCACCGACCACGCGATCGCCCCGCCTTTCGCGAGATCCACGGCGGTCAGCGTGCTGAAGCTCGGCTCACCCTTCGCCTCGCCGGTCTCGGTGTAGCGGATCGCGGGCCGGCCGGGGCCGCCGGGCACGGTCCTGACGGTGTAGGTCGTCGCCCCGTGCCGGACCTGCGCGTAGGCGAGCCCGCGCGCCCGGTCGTAGGCGGTCGGCGGCCAGGAGACCGCGCCAAGCGGCCCGGGGGCCACCACCGTGCCCTCGGCGCTGGGCGGCGCGAACAGGTTCTTCTGTGCGATCAGCGGGGCGGAGCGTTCCAGCAGCGTGCCTGTCGCGCGGTCGTGGACGTAGATCCAGCCGGTCTTGCTCGCCGAGGCCACGGCCTTCACCGGGCCGTCCGGCCCGGCACGGTCGAGCAGGAAGGGCGGGCTCGCCACGTCGTAGCCCCACTCGTCGTGCGGCACCTGCTGGTGGTACCAGCGCAGCAGCCCCGTCTTCGCGTCGAGCGCCACGAGGCTCATGGTGTAGAGGTTGTCGCCCGGCCGCGAGAGCCCGAAATTCTGCGGCGCCGGGTTGCCGGTGCCGACGTAGATCAGGCCGAGATCGGGGTCGAAGGCCGGCGTCATCCACAGCGAGCCGCCGCCGACCCGCCACGCCTCGCGGTTGGCGGGCGCCGCTGCCCGCTCGGCCGCGACGTCCCGGTGCAGGGGGAGCCCATCGGCGGTCGACTCCGAAAAATCGCCCTCCCAGCCGTCGGCCTTGGTCACGTACCAGCGCCATCGCTCCGCGCCGGTCCGCGCGTCGTAGGCGGCGAGCCAGCCGCGGCGGCCGTAGCCGCCCTCGATCCCGACCACCGCGCCGCCGTCGAGGCCGCCCTTCTCGTCCTCCACGTGGAGGCCGTAGCCGGCGCCGCTGACGCCGACGATGACGAGGCCGTCGGCGACGAGCGGCGGCATCTTGAAGCCGAGCCGGCTCGAACCCTGCACCGGCCTGCCGCCGAGCTGCGCCGCGAGCCCGGAGGCGGTCTCCGACTCGCCGTCCTCCGGCCGCACCGCCTCGTGGTCCCAGACCACCGCGCCGGACTTGGCGTCCAGGGCGATGACGCGTCCGTCCATGGTCGCCTGGAACACGCGGCCGCCGGACACCGCGACGCCGCGGTTCGAGGGCGGCCCGAAGATCGTCCCGGTGCGCGCCTTGTGCGTGTAGGTCCACACGACCTTGCCGGACTTCGCGTCCAAGGCGGCGACGTTGTTCTGCGTGGTCGAGAGGTAGAGCGTGCCCTCGACCATCACCGGCTGGGCCTGGAAGTAGCCGGTGATCCCGGTCTGGAACATCCAGGCCGGCCGCAGGCGCGCGACGTTGGTCCGGTCGATCGTCGACAGCTCCGAGAAGTTGCGATTGGAATGGTCGTGCCCGAACATCGGCCATTCGCCCGCGGGCTCGGCCGCGTCCGTCGGCGTCGCGAGGACGAGGATCGACAGGAGCGCGAAGGCGGCCCTCGGTTCGACGATGTGCGGCACGGCGGCGTCCCCTCCTGCGGCTCGGCTCTGTCGGGCCCTTGCACCGCGGTTAAGGCATGGCGCCGCGCGTGTCGAACCCGCGCAGGTCCGAACGCGGCGGACGCCTTGCGGCGCCTGGAGCCGCGGCGAAGCAGGCTTTATGTCGCCCCATCGTGTTCGAGCGCGAACCGTGGGACACGCCGCGCAATGACGCTCAGGACGACCGCCGGCCCAAGGGGCGGATGCAGTCATCCGGTAGCGAATCGAGGTCGCGATGCGTTCTCCCGAACCGGATCGGCCGCCTCCGGGCGACCCGCTGCCCGCCAGCGGCGGCGCGGGAGCCGCTCGCGGCGGCGGGCGCGCGGGCGGCGCGACCATCATGCAGCCATACCACCACCCGGACGCGGGAAGGCCGTCCGTGGGAACCCTGAGTCGCCCGGCTCACCGGAACGGCGGCTCGTCGAAGCTCCTGAGCTTGCGCGAGTGCAGCCCGTGCCGGTCGGCGCGCAGGATGTCGAGCGCCGCCAAGCCGATCAGCAGGTGCTCGGCCACCGCCCGGGCGTAGAAGGCGTCGGCGGCGCCCGGCAGCTTGATCTCGCCGTGCAGCGGCTTGTCGGAGACGCAGAGCAGGGTGCCGTAGGGGACGCGCAGGCGGTAGCCCTGCGCCGCGATCGTCCCGCTCTCCATGTCGACGCCGATGGCGCGGGACAGGTTGATCCGCCGGCGCTCCTGGCTGAAGCGCAGCTCCCAGTTGCGGTCGTCGTAGGTGACGACCGTGCCGGTGCGCAGGCGCCGCTTCAGGGCGTCCGCCTGCTCCCCCGTCACCTGGGCGGCGGCGGCCTGGAGGGCGAGCTGCACCTCGGCCAGCGCCGGCACGGGCACGTCCGGCGGGACGAGTTCGTCGAGGATGCGGTCGCGGCGCATGTAGCCGTGGGCCAGCACGTAGTCGCCGATGGTCTGCGACTGGCGCAGGCCTCCGCAGTGGCCGACCATCAGCCAGCAGTGCGGGCGCAGCACGGCCAGATGGTCGGTGATCGTCTTGGCGTTGGACGGGCCGACGCCGATGTTGACCAGCGTCGTGCCCTGCGCGGTGCCGTCCGGTCCTTCCGCCACGAGGTGGTAGGCCGGCATCTGGAAGCGGTGCCAGGGCGAGGCGGCGATCAGCGCGGCGGGGTCGGCCGAGGCCGCCTCGGCGCGCGACACCGCGATGCCCCCGGGCATGACCAGCCTCGAGAAACCGTCCGCGCCGGAGGCGAGCCGCTCCAGGCCGTGGCGGACGAACTGGTCGACGTAGCGATGATAGTTGGTCAACAGAATCCAGGGCTGGACCTCGCGCCAGTCGCAGCCGGTGTAGTGGACGAGGCGGCGCAGGGAATAATCGACCCGCACCGCGTCGAACAGGGCGAGCGGGCGCGGCTCGTCGGCCCGCTGCCGCCACAGCCCGTCGGCGATCTCGTCGCCGACCAGCGAGAGCAGCGGCACGGGAAACCACGTGGCGAGTTCGGCTGCGCTCACCCGCCCGCCGCCGAGGTCGGCCCCCGGCTCCAGCACGTAGGGGTAGGGGATCTCCTGCGCGCTCAGGCCGACCTCCAGCCCGACACCGTAATCGGCGACCAGGGGCGCGAGCTGCGCGACGAGGTAGTCGCGGAAGTCGGCCGGATGCGTGACGGTCGTGGCGTAGGTGCCCGGCGCCTGCATCTTGGCGGTCGCCCGGCTGATCCGCGGCACCGGGCCGACCGGCCGGTAGGTGACGCGCAACTCGGGATAGCGGAACTGCAGCCGCTCGGCGGCGTCCGGCGGCGGCCCGCCGTCGAGGGTGCGGGTCAGCGCGTCGCGCAACGCCCGCGTCGCGCCGGCATGCAGCGCGACGAGCCGATCGACCGCGGTGGCGACGTCGGCCACCGCCTCCATCGGACGCAGTTCGTCCTCGATCACGCTTGAGCCCCTCCACGGTCGCGGCCAGCCTCTACACCCCTGCGGCCCGCCGCGCGACCCGGCACGGGCTTGCGCGCGGGGCCGGCTTGGCCGAAAGCCGGCGGAGGGGCCGGGATGGATGGAGCGGACGTGGAAGCCGGGAACGATTTCGGGCGCCGGCCCGGGGAGGAGGCCGTGGCCCTGCCCGGCCGGCCCGATGCCGGCGTGCACTTCATCGGCCGCATCCGGACGCCGTGGTCCCTGCGCGGCGACTGCCCGAAGAACGGGCTCCAGACCGATGCGGTCTGCATCGTGCACGTCGATCCGCTCTACGCCGCGGGCCTGAAGGACGTCGAGGGCGCGAGCCACCTGATCCTGCTCTACTGGATGGACCGGGCCGAGCGCGGCCTGCTGGTCCAGCGCCCGCGCCACGCCGACGGCGGACGCGGCACGTTCTCGCTGCGCTCGCCGGCACGTCCGAACCCGATCGCGCTCTCCGTGGTCGAACTCCTGTCGCGCGACGGCCCGAGCCTGCACGTGCGCGGTCTCGACTGCCTCGACGGCACGCCGCTCCTCGACATCAAGCCCTATTACGCCACCACGGATTCCCGGCCGGACGCCACGGTCGACCGCTCCGGGCTCTCGCGCACCTGATCCGCGCGGCGGCGATGCCCGATCCGCGCGCGTCATACGGCCGCCTCCGGTCGACCGGTGCCTGCCGCGTGACCGCGCCGGCCTTCGACGCATCCGATCGAGCCCTGTTCGGGATCGGCGCGATGCCGGTTCAAGCCGCGGCGCGCTCCCGCGCCGGCGGGCGGATACGATACCACCCCACGTAGAGCGCCGGCAGGAAGAACAGCGTCAGGAAGGTGGCCGAAACGATGCCGCCGATCATCGCGTAGGCCATCGGGCCCCAAAACACCTCCCGCGCGATCGGGACCAGGCCGAAGCTCGCCGCCGCCGCCGTGAGCAGGATCGGCCGCATGCGGTGGCGCGTCGCCTCGACGACCGCGTCCCAGGGCCCGAGCCCGTCCGCCTCGCACGCCTCGATCTGGCTCACCAGGATCACCGCGTTGCGGATGATGATGCCGATGAGCGCGAGGATGCCGAGGATCGCGACGAACCCCATCGGCTTGCCCGAAGGCAGCAGCGCGGCCACCACGCCGATCAATCCGAGCGGGGCGACGCTCGACACCAGGAACAGCTTCTGGACGCTCTGGAGCTGGATCATCAGGAACACGGCCATGGTCAGCAGCATCACCGGCACCACCGCGGCGATCGGCCCCTGGCCCTTGGCCGCCTCCTCGACCGCGCCGCCGGTGGCGAGCGCGTAGCCGTCCGGCAGGGCGGCGGCGAAGGCGGCGACGTCGGATGCCAGGGCGGCGACGATCGTCGGCGGCTGCGTCGCGTCGATGATCGGCGCCCGCACGGTCAGCGTCGCGGTCCGGTCGCGGCGCCAGACGATCGGCTGCTCCAGGTCGTAGTCGATCCGGGCGAAGGCCAGCAGCGGCACGACCGCGCCGTTGGCGAGCGTCACCTGGAGGCTCTGGAGGGTGTCGAGCGAGGTCCGCTCCGCGGCCTGCGCCCGGCCGACCACGTTGACGAGGTAGATCGCGTCCCGCACCTGGGTGATCGAGGCGCCGCCGACGACGCCGTTGAGGAGGCCGGCGATGTCCTGGCTGGTCACGCCGAGCTGGCGTGCCTTGTCCTGGAGGATCTCGACCCGCAGCACCTTGCCGGGCTCGTTCCAGTCGAAGGTCGGCACGCCGACATGCGGGTTCCTGGCCACGATCCCGGCAAGTGCCAGCGCCCGCTCGCGCACGGTCTGGAGGTCCGGGCCGCCGAGGCGGTACTGGATCGGCCGCCCGACCGGGGGACCGAGGGAGAGCGGGTTCACGAACACGTCGGTGCCGACGAAGTCGCGCTTGGCCCGCGCTTCCAGCTTCGGGAAGACCCGGTCGCGCGCGTCGAGCGAGCGCGTGACGATCACCACCTGCCCGAAGAAGCTGTTGGCGAGCTGCTGGTCCAGCGGCAGGTAGAAGCGCACCGCGCCCTGGCCAACGTAGGACGACCAGCGATCGATGTCGGGATCACCCCTCAACGTGGCCTCGAAGCGGTCCATCTGCGCCTGGGTCTCGGCGATGGTGGCGTTCTGCGGCAGGGTGAAGTCGACGAGGATCTCGGTGCGGTCGGAGGCCGGGAAGAACTGCTGCTGCACGAAGGTCAAGCCGTAGACCGACAGGCCGAGCAGGGCGACGCACAGTCCCACCGTGACCCAGCGCAAGCGCATCGCGAGCACGAGGGTGCGCAGGAACAGGCGCCCCATCCGGCTTGGTTCGTGGCCGTGCGTCTTCATGGTCGCCGGCAGCAGCGTCACGCCGATCAGCGGCGCGAACAGCACCGCCACCACCCAGGAAACCAGGAGGGCGGCCGCGATCACCACGAACAGCGAGTAGGTGTATTCGCCCGCCGACGAGCCGTTGAAGCCGATCGGCAGGAAGCCGGCCACCGTCACCAGCGTGCCGGTCAGCATCGGGAAGGCGGTCGAGGTGTAGGCGAAGGTCGCCGCCTTCTTCAGCGAATCGCCGAGTTCGAGGCGCGCGACCATCATCTCGACGGTGATCATCGCGTCGTCGACGAGCAGCCCGAGCGCGATGATGAGGGCGCCGAGCGAGATGCGCTGAAGGGTCACGCCCATCACCTGCATCACCACGAACACGATGGCGAGCACCAGCGGGATCGCGATCGAGACCACGAGCCCGGCGCGGATGCCGAGGCTGATGAAGCTGACCGCGAGCACGATCACCACGGCCTCCACGAGCGCCTGGGTGAAGCCGCCGACCGCCTCCTCGACGATCCGCGGCTGGTCCGAGACGAGGTGGATGCCGACACCGAGCGGGAGCTTGGCCTCGATCAGGCGCATGCGCGCCTTCAGGTCCTCGCCGAAATGCAGCAGGTTGGCGTTCGGCCGCATGGCGATGGCGAGCCCGATCGCGGGCTGTCCCTCGACGCGGAACAGGGCGGCCGGCGGGTCCTCGTAGCCGCGGCTGATCTCGGCGACGTCCGAGAGGCGGAAGAAGCGGTCGTTGACGCGCAGGTTGATCGTCTCCAGCGAGGTCTCGGAGGAGAACGGCCCGCTCACCCGCACCGAGACCCGCTCCGGCCCGGCCTGGACGACGCCGGACGGCGAGATCGCGTTCTGGCTCTGGAGCGTCCGGATCAGCGACTGCGTGTCGATGCCGTAGCCGGCGAGCTTGCGGGTCGAGAAGTCGAGGAAGATCGTCTCCTTCTGCGTGCCGAGCAGGAGCGTCTTGCCGATGTTGGGCACCTTCAGGATCTCGGCGCGCACGCCCTCGACGTAGTCGCGCAACTGGCGGTGGCTCAGGCCGTCGGCGGTGAAGCCGTAGACGTTGCCGTAGACGTCGCCGAACTCGTCGTTGAAGAACGGCCCCTGCATCCCCTGGGGGAAGCTGCCCAGGATGTCGCCGAGGCGCTTGCGCACCTGGTAGAACGACGGCTGGATCTCGGACGGCTTCGTGGTGTCGCGCAACTGCACGAACACCGTCGCCTGCCCCGGCGTGGTGTAGCTGCGGACGTAGTCGAGCGTGGCGACCTGCTGGAGCTCCTTCTCGATCCGGTCGGTGACCTGCTCCAGGGTGTCGCCGATGGTGGCGCCCGGCCACGTCGCCTGCACCACCATGGTCTTGATCGCGAAAGGCGGGTCCTCCTCGCGGCCGAGCCCGCGATAGGCCAGCGCGCCGGCAACCAGGCAGATCGCCATCAGGAACCACACGAACGAGCGGTGCGAGAGCGCCCATTCCGATGCGTTGAAGCGGTTCACGGTCAGGGCCCCTGCGTGCCGGGAACGGCGACCGGCGCGTCGGCGAGGCGGACCGTCTGGCCCTCGGCGAGCGCGTGGACGCCTGCGACCACGACCCGGTCCCCGGGGCTGAGCCCGCTTCTCAGGCCGACATACGCGCCCCTGCGCTCGGCGATCTCGACCGGACGGCGCGTCACGGCATCGCCGGCCGCGTTGACGATCCAGACCGCGTCCTGCCCGTCGGCGCTCAGGATGGCGGTGTCCGGCAGGACGAAGTGCGGCGCGATCCTCTGCGCGAGCGACACGGTGATCGTCGCGCCGAGGCGGAAGGCGGGGGGCGGGTTGTCCAGCGACATGCGGATGCGCCGGGTGCGCGTGCTCGCATCGGCGAAGGGCGCGACCTCGCGCACGGTGCCCGCGGCGGTGATCGCGGGCGCGCTCTGGAGGGCGACGGTGAAGCGGCCGTCCTTCGGCATGGCGCCGACGAGGTCGTCGGGGATGTCGACCACCGCCTCGCGCACCTCGGGCCGCGCCACGGTGATCACCGTCTGGCCGGCGGCGAGGTCCTGGCCGACCTCGGCGCTGCGCTGGGTGACGACGCCGTCGAAGTCGGCGCGCAGTTCCGTGTAGCCGATCTGGTCGCGGGCCTTCTCCAGGCTCGCCTGCGCCTGGGCGAGGCGGGCCTGGGCTGTGTCGCGGCTGGCCACCGTGCCGTCGAGCTGGGCCTGGGTGACGTTGCCGCCCTCCATCAGGCGGCGGGTGCGGGCCTCGGTGGCGGCCGCGTTCTCGGCCTGGGCGCGGGCGTCCGTCACGTCCGCCTCGGCTCGCGTCAGCGCGAAGCGCGGCACCACCGTGTCGAGGGCGGCGAGCCGCTGCCCCGTCTTCACGATGTCGCCGACCGTGACGTCCCGGGCGACGACCCGCCCGCCGATCTGGAACCCGAGCTGCGACTGGTAGCGCGGCTCGACGGTGCCGGCGAAGGGCCCGAACCGCACCGACTCGATCGGCTTGGCGACTGCGTAGAGCACCGGCCGGACGGGGGGCGCCTTCGCCTCCTCAGCTGGCTTGCAGGCTCCGAGAGCAAGGACCGCCCCCACGATCGAGGCAGCCGCGCGGCATCGCCCTCCCTCCCCCGCCGAGCGGGGAGGGAGGGCGACGTGCCCGGCGCGGAGCCCGGCCGCGCGCGGCAAGCCCGCGGGACGCGTCACTTCGCGGCTCCCGCGGCCACCTGCTCGGCTACCGTGACGCCCTGCCCGGGGCGCAGGAACTGGATGCCGGCGACCACCACCTCCTCGCCCGCCGCGACGCCGGCCGACAGCGCGATGCTGTCGGGGCCGTAGCGGTCGATCGTCACCACGCGGGGCGCGACGGTACCGTTGGCGGGGTCGCGGACCCACACCGCGGGTCTGCGGTCCCAGCGGTAGAGCGCCGACCAGGGCAGCACCACCGCCGCGTGCGGCCGGAACCGGCCACGGCCGATCACCACGGCGCCCAGCGTCATCGCGGGCGGCGTGTCCCTCAGCTCGATCTTCACCCGCACCGTGCCGGATGCCGGATCGACGCTCGGCGCGATCTCGCGCACGGTGCCGACGGCCGCGACCCTCGGGTCGCCCTGGAGCGTCACGTCGACGGTCCTGGATTCCGGCGGGCTCGCGAGCAGCGCCTCGTAGACGTTGAATACCGCGTCGCGCGGCCCGTCCTGGGCCAGGTTCAGGACCGACTGGCCGGCCTGCACCACCTGGCCCGTCTCGAGCGAGCGGCTCAGCACCACCCCGGCGACGCCCGATCTCAGCTCGGTGTAGGAGAGCTGCTCCTGCGCGGTGCCGAGCGCGGCCTTGGCCGAATCCACCGCCGCCTGGGTCGTGCGCAACTGCTGCTCGGCGTTGTCGAAGGAGGGCCGCGTGGTGTAGCCGCTCGCCATCAGCGCGTCCTGCCGCCTGAAGCCGAGCTTGGCCTGGGTCGACAGCGCCTCGGCCGAGGCGAGCGCGGCCTGCGCGTTGGCGAGGTTCGCCCGCTGCTCCCGCGGATCGAGCCTGGCCAGCACTTGGTCGGCCGCGACGTGGTCGCCGACCTCGACCAGCCGCGCCGCGACCTTGCCGGCCGTGCGGAACGAGACGCTGGTCTGAGCCTGGGCCTGGACGTCGCCGGTGAAGACGACGTCGGCGGCGATCGTGCTGGTGGTCGCGACGACCGTGCGGACCAGGGACTGCGTCATCGGCGGCGCGTCGTCGGCGCGGGCCGGGCTGGTCGCCGGCGCCAGGAGGAGCGCGGCCGCAGTGATCGTCCAAACACGTCCGGGCACGGCGGTCGCTCCCTGCATTCGGTCTATCGCGGCGCAGGCATATCCGCTATCTTACCGACCGTCCAGACGGTATTGTGGAGAGATAGCGACGCATGGCCAAGCCGCGGAGCCGGCGGCGGGATCGCGCCGAGGTGATCCTCGATGCCGCAGAAAGCCTGCTTCGGCGCTCCGGCAACCGAACGCTGACCATCGAGGCCGTCGCGTCGGAGGCCGGCCTGAGCAAGGGCGGGGTTCTGCATCATTACGGCTCGAAGGACGCGCTGGTGACCGCGCTCGCCGCACGCAAGGTCGCGCGGATCGGTGCCGGAATCGCCGCCGCCCTCGAGGCTGCGCCGAACGGTCCGGCGGCGTTCCCCCTCGCGGTGATCGCGCATGCCCGCAAGCTCTACGCGGAGGAATGCGGGTTTCCGGATGCGCTGCTGATCGCGTCGGCCGACAATGCCGAGGCGGCCGCAGCCGTCTCCGCCTTTCTTGCCGATCAACTGGCGTTGATGGGCGCGCTGGAGGGCAGGCCCGGCAAGGGTGCGGCGCTCACCCTGGCGATCCTCGGCCTGATGCTCAGCCGGTCGCTCGACTTCCACCGGCTCGACGGGGCGGAGTTGGACCGGCTGTTCGAGGCACTGGAGGCGCAGGCCCACGCCCTGGCCGACGATTAGAGCGCATTCCGACGAAGCGGATGCCGGTTCGTCGCGAAAGGGCGCGTCGAAACAACGAGCCGGAGCCGCGACCCGACGTGGTCGGGAGCAGCTCTAAATTACTAATTTTACTCGCATTCTCACGACGAACCTGTGTTCGCTTCGTCGGATTGCGCTCTAGCCGAGCGCGTTCGCGGCCAGCGCCTGGAAGACCAGGGCATGCCGGGCGGCGAGCGCCTCGACGTCGTGGGCGTAGCCGCCGCCGATCACCGCGACGAGCGGGATGTTGCGGGCGCGGGCCTGCCCCACGACGAAGCGGTCGCGCGCGTAGAGGCCCTCGTCGGTGAGCGCGAGCCGCCCGAGGCGGTCGTCGCGGTGGGGGTCGACGCCCGCGTTGTAGAACACGAGGTCGGGCGCCAGCGCGTCGAGCAGCGGGGGAAGGCGCGCTTCGAGCAGGTCGAGATAGGCCGCGTCGTCGAGCCCGTCGGGCAGGCCGATATCGAGGTCGCCGGCGATCTTGTGCGTCGGATAGTTCTTCTCGCCGTGGATCGAGAAGGTGAACAGGTCGGGCGAGCGCGAAAGGCAGTCGGCGGTGCCGTCGCCCTGGTGCACGTCGCAATCGACGACCAGGGCGCGGGCGATCGCACCCTCCGCCTGGAGCGCGCGGGCGGCGACCGCGACGTCGTTGAACACGCAGAACCCCGCGCCCTGCCCGCGCCGCGCATGGTGGCTTCCGCCGGCCGCGCTTCCGGCGAGGCCGTGGGCGAGCGCGAGCCGCGCGGCGAGCAGCGTGCCGCCGACCGAGGCGCACGAGCGGCGCACCACGCTCGCGTCCACCGGCAGTCCGATCGCCCGCTCGATCGCCCGCGGCACCGCCAGGCTCAGCACCGCATCGACGTAGGCGGGGTCGTGGGCGAAGTGCAGGAGCGCGGCCGATGCCGGCTCCGGCGTCGTAAAGCCCCGCGGGACGAGGCCGCGCTCGACCAGAACCTCGGCGAGCCGGCCGTATTTCCGCATCGGGAAGCGGTGACCCGCGGGCAGGCTCGCCTCGTAGGCCGGATGGAACACCGTCGGCGGGATCACCGGGCAGCCTTCAGGTTGGCGACGATCCGGCCAGCGAGCGCCCGGCCGCTGTCGAACGCCGCCTCGATCCGCGGGCCGAGGCACCAGTCGCCGGCGGCGCCGAGCCTCTGCCCGGGATCGTAGAGGCAGGCCTCGCCCAGCGCGGTCTCGACCATGGCGTAGCGCCAGCGGTGGGCGGCGGCGTAGGCCGGGCGCAGGGTTCGCCCGAGGACCTTGCCGAGCTCGGCGATCAGCGCGTCGCGCACCGCCGCGCGGGGCTCTTCGAGATGCGCCCGCGACCAGGCCGGGGAGGCGTGCGCGACGAGGCGGTGCCCGGCGTCCCGGCCCGGCTTCGAGGCTTCGCGCGAGACGAGGGCGATCGGCCCGTCCGCGAGGGCGAGCCGATCGTCGCGGAAGCCCGGCTCCGCGTCGAGGGCGAGCATCAGCGACCAGCACGGCGCGTAGGCCGCCCGCTCCGGCCCGGGCAGCAGCAGTCCGCTCGCCGCCGTCAGCGCCGCCACCTGAGGCGCCGGAAAGGTCACCGCGACCGCCGCGAACGGCCCGGTCGCGGTGCCCTCGGCATCCGTCAGCGTCCAGCCGGCCGCGTCGCGGGCGAGCCGCGTGATCGTGGTCTCAAGCGCGACAGGCAGCCCGTCGAGGAGGTCGCGGACCGGCGCGGTCATGCCCGGCACGCCGACGAAGCGGCTCTCGCCCCCCCAGGGCGCGGCGACGCCGCGCGCGACCCAGGCGTCGCGCCGGGCTCGGAGCCCATCGCCCCTGGCGCGGAGGAACTGCGCGCCGTGATCGAAGCGCAGGCCGGATTCGGTGCGACGCGTCGCCATGCGGCCGCCGACGCCGCGGCCCTTGTCGAAGACCCGGACCGCGTGTCCGGCCTCGACGAGGCTACGCGCCGTCGCAGCGCCCGCCATGCCGGCCCCGAGAACCGCGACGGTCCCGCCTGCGCCCAAAGCCGTACCCCTCCGATCACCGCACCCGCCCGTCATACGGCTGAAACGCCGGGGCTGTTAGGGGCAGGCTGCTGGCGCGGCGGCACGCCGCGGCGCATCCCGGCCCTGGCGGTCTTCGCGGCGATGCAGCCGCGCGGAAGGCGGATCTCACATGAGCGTTTCCCGATGATCCCGCGGCCGGACGGCACGACGCTCGGCCTCGTGCCCTGCGCGCTCCTGGCGCTCGTTCATCTTGCGAGCGTGGTCTTGGCCGCCCGCCGCATCGGCCGCTCGGCGGGCGCCTCGACGTTTCCCGCCGGCGCGCCGGTCTCGCTGGTCCGCCCGCTCTGCGGCCTGGAGACGTTCAGCGCGGAGACGCTCGCCCGCGGTTTCCGCCTCGACTACCCGGTCTACGAGATCGTGTTCTGCGTGGCCGACGCCGCCGACCCCGTGCTGCCGCTCGTCCGGCGGCTGATCGCGGCGCATCCGCTGGTCCCGGCGCACATCCTCGTCGGCGACGAGCGGGTCAGCGACAACCCGAAGCTGAACAACTGCGTGCGCGGTTGGGAGGCGGCGCGGCACGACTGGATCGTGCTGGCCGATTCGAACGTCCTGATGCCGCCGGACTACCTCCAGCGGATGCAGGCGGCGTGGCGCGGCGACACCGGCCTGGTCTGTTCGACGCCGGTCGGCGCCCGGCCGGACGGGTTCTGGGCCGAGGTCGAATGCGCCTTCCTCAACACCCTCCAGGCCCGCTGGCAATATGCCGGCGCGGCGTTGGGCCTCGGCTTCGCGCAGGGCAAGAGCATGCTCTGGCATCGTCCGTTCCTGGAGGCGCGGGGCGGCATCCGGGCGCTTGCCGCCGAGATCGCGGAGGATGCCGCCGCGACGAAGCTGGTGCGGGCGGCGGGGCGCCACGTCCACCTCGTCGCCGTCCCGTTCGCGCAGCCGCTCGGGCGCCGCGATGCGCGGGAGGTCTGGGCACGCCAGCTCCGCTGGGCGCGCCTGCGCCGGGTGACGTTCCCGTCGTTCTTCGCCCCCGAGATCGCGAGCGGCACCCTGCTGCCGTTCCTGCTCGCCGGCCTTCTCGCGGGAACCTGGACGGCGGCGGCCGGCCTCGCCGCGCTCGCCGTCCTCGGCTACGCGGCGGAGTACCGGATGGCCGCGCGGGCGGGCTGGCACCGCTCGCCCCGCCTCGTCCTCGCCTTCCTGATGCGCGACATGCTGATCCCGCTCGTGTGGTGCGCCGCCTGGACACGCCGGGCGATCGTCTGGCGCGGCAACACCATGGATATCCGGCGGAAGGCGACGGCGAAGCGGGAGCGGCCGAGCCCGCTGGCGCGCCCCGCCTGACGCGGAGGTCGCGGGCCGGCCGGGTTGCGCACCGCCGCGGCAACGGCGATGGCTGTCGCTCAGGGCCGTGCCCGACCACGTCGGGTCGGGCACGGCCCTGCGTTGTTGTTTTGGCGTGCTTGCCTGCGACGAACCGGTGTCCACTTCGTCGGGAAGCACTCTGGTCATCGGCATCGGAGCAGACACGTGCGCATCGCGATCCTCGAAGCGGGCAGCCCACCGGAGCGGCTTGCCGGCTTCCCGTCCTACGGCGCCATGACCGCCCGCCTCCTCGGCCCGGCGCATGCCTGCACGATCCTCGACGTGCGCGCCGGGCGCCTTCCCGACCGCCCGGACGCGTTCGAGGCCTACGCGATCACAGGCTCGGCCGCGGGCGTCTACGATCCGCTGCCCTGGATCGCGCCGCTGGTCGCGTTCGTGCGTGCCGTGCCGCCGGACCGGCCGCTCGTCGGCATCTGCTTCGGCCATCAGATCATGGCCGAGGCGTTCGGCGGCCGTGCCGAGCGTTCGGCGAAGGGACGTGCGCTCGGCCTGCACGCCTACGCGGTGCGGGAGCGGGCCCCGTTCATGGACGACGCGGCGCAAATCGCCGTGGCGGCGTTCCATCAGGATCAGGTCGTGGCGCTGCCGCCCGCGGCCCGCATCCTCGCGGCCAGCGCCTTCACGCCCCACGCGATGCTCGCCTACGCGGACCGGGCGGCGGTCTCGGTGCAGTTCCACCCCGAATTCGAGCCGGCCTACACCCGCGCCCTGATCGCCGGACACGCCGACGCGCGCGCCGACCCGGAGCGAGCGGACGCGGCCCTGGCCTCCCTCGACGCACCGGACGACCGCGTCCGGGTCGGCGGCTGGATTCGGAGGTTCCTGGAGGCGGGGTGAAGCGTTCTGGTGCGGGTAGAGGGAATCGAACCCCCACGCCTTGCGGCTGGCGATTTTGAGTCGCCCGCGTCTACCAATTCCGCCATACCCGCAGCGGCCGCCTCTTCGCACAGGTTCGGCGTTCGGGCCAAGCCCCCTTCCCGCTCAAGCCCCATTCCCGCTCAAGCCTCCTCCACGCCGTTCCCCGCGCAGGCTCGCCGCGCTGGCACCGGGCGGGCGGCTATGCTCAAAGGGCGCCGCCCTCCCTTCCCCGGACGCAGACAGCCCCGATGATCCGCCGCCTCTACGAGTGGATACTCGCGCTCTCGGGCAAGCCGTCGGCGCCCTACGTGCTCGGCGCGGTGGCTTTTGCCGAGAGCTCGTTCTTCCCGGTGCCGCCCGACGCGATGCTGGTGCCGATGGCGGTGAGCCGGCCCGACCGGGTCTGGCGCTACGCGCTGATCGCCACCGTGGCGTCCGTGCTCGGGGGGCTTGTCGGCTACGCCATCGGCGCGCTGCTGTTCGATTCGCTCGGGCAATGGCTCATCGCCCTCTACGGCCTGCAGAACTCGGCCTCGACCTTCCAGGATTCCTACGCGAAGTACGGGCACTGGGTGATCCTGCTGAAAGGTCTGACGCCGATCCCCTACAAGCTCGTGACCATCACCTCGGGCTTTGCCCATTACAGCCTGTTCTGGTTCACGATCCTCTCGATCGTCACCCGCGGGGCGCGGTTCTTCATCCTTGCCGGGCTGCTCGGGCGTTACGGCATCCAGATCCGCGGGGTGCTCGACCGGCACCTCAACGCCGTGGCGGCGATCTCGATCGGGATGATCGTGCTCGGCTTCGTCCTGTTCAAGGTGATCCTGTAGATGGATGACGCCGCCCTGCTGCGCCTGCGCCGCGCCGCACTCGCCGTGCTGATCGGCTCGGGTCTGACGGTCGGCGGCGCGCTCGTGCTCCAGTTCGGCTACGGCTACGTTCCGTGCAAGCTCTGCCTCGCCGAGCGGCTGCCCTACTACGCCGCCCTGCCCCTGAGCTTGGCCTCCCTGTTCCTGCCCGAGCGCCTCGCGCGCCTCGCGCTCGGGCTCGCCGCCGCCGGCCTCGTCTACGGCGCGGGGCTCGGCGCCTACCATGCGGGCGCGGAATGGGGCCTCTGGCCGGGCCCGACCGATTGCGGCGGCGGCAGCGGCGCCAACCCGGCGGAGGTCGGCGCCTTCCTCGACGCGCTCAAGGCGACCCGGGTGGTCGATTGCGGGACGGCGGCGCTGCGCGTGCTCGGGATCTCGCTCGCCGGCTGGAACGCGCTGATCGCCGTCCTCCTCGCGAGTCTGGCCGGCACGGCCGCGGCGAAGGGCTGAGTCAGTTGCGGTCGTCGGGCATCGGCGGCAGCGGCGCCACGTCGATGCCCTCGTCGATGAGCGCGCGGGCCTCTTCCGGGCTCGCCTGCCCGTAGATCGGGCGCTCCGCCGATTCGCCGTAATGGATCTTGCGCGCCTCCTCGGGGAAGCGTGCCCCGACAGGCTCGGCCGTCGCCTCCACCCGCGCGCGCACCGCGCGCAGCATCGCCCGCAGGCGGCGCTCCGGTTCGGCGATCATCGGAAGCGCGGCGAGGGCGGCGTCCGGGCCGGGCGCAGGGTCCGGCGCCCGTGCGCGGTCGGTGCGCGCGAGGCTCGGCGCCATCAGCCCCTTGGCGACCTTCGGCGAGTCGCAGACCGGACAGGTGACGAGGCCGCGGGCGGCCTGATCGTCGAACGAATCGGAGGAGGGAAACCAGCTCTCGAAGCCGTGCCCGGCCGCGCAGACCAGACTGTACCGGATCATGATCTCATACCTGTGGCCTTCGCCCGTTGCCAGCGACCATGATCGGCCGAAGGCGTCGGCGCTTGCCGACGGCCGATCGGGGCGGTGTCGAACGTAAGAGCCGTCGGTGCTATGGCCGCACGCCTCGGGCCGAGCCGATGCGCTCCACCGTGAAGGGCTTGGCGTGCTGAAGGGCGGGAATCCGCGCGCGCGCCTCGGCGACGGCCGAGAGGTCGATCTCGGCCAGGATCACGCCCGGCTCCGCGCCGCCGGCCTCGGCCAGCATCCGGCCCCACGGATCGACGATCA
Organism: uncultured Methylobacterium sp.; assembly: GCF_964244095.1. Classification (GTDB taxonomy): domain Bacteria; phylum Pseudomonadota; class Alphaproteobacteria; order Rhizobiales; family Beijerinckiaceae; genus Methylobacterium. Next base: position 19,276 of record NZ_CAXTHR010000039.1, read on the forward strand.
GCGAATGCCCGTAGGTCTCGCGCCCGTCCTCGTGGCGCCCGCCCTGCGCCGCCGAGATCATGAACGAGCCGGTCTCGATGGCGCGCGCCCGGTGCAGCACGTGCCAATGCGCCTCCCCGGTCTGCCGCGTGAAGCAGGCGGGCGCCGTCAGCACCGTCGCGCCCGCCTCGGCCAGCGCCCGGTAGAGCGCCGGGAAGCGGACATCGTAGCAGATCCCGAGCCCGATCTCGGCCCAGGGCGTCGGCGCCACGACGGCGCAGGCGCCGCCGGTATAGGTCGCCGATTCCCGCCAACGCTCGCCGCTCGGCAGGTCCACGTCGAACAGGTGAAGCTTGTCGTAGGCCGCGGTGATCGCGCCCTCGGCGTCGATCAGGAAGGCGCGGTTGGCGATCCTGTCGCCGGCGCGGATCGCCAGCGAGCCGATGTGCACCACCGTGCCGGTCGCGCGCGCCGTGTCGCGCAACGCCGCCAGCGTCTCGTCGGCGTCCTGCGTCCGCACCCGGTCGAACAGCCGCGCCCGGTCGCGCTCCACCAGCGCGGTCATCTCCGGCGTCTGGACGTAGTGCGCCCCGCGCGCAGCCGCCTCGCGCACCCCCGCCACCGCCGCGTCGCGGTTCGCGGCCGGGTCGCGGCCCGAGCGCATCTGCACGCAGGCGGCGACGAAGCGCGGCTCAGGCATCCGCGGAAGCCTTCAGCAGCGGGTCGAGCTTGCCCGCACGCTCCAGGGCGTAGAGGTCGTCGCAGCCGCCGACATGGGTCTCGCCGACGAAGATCTGCGGCACGCTGGTGCGCCCGCCCGCGCGCTCGACCATCGCCGCGCGCGCGCCCTGCGTCTTCTCGACGTCGACTTCGCGGAACGCGGCGCCCTTCTCCTTCAGCAGGCTCTTGGCCGCCGAGCAGTAGGGGCACCAGGCCGTGGTGTAGATCGTGACCGGCTGCATCGGAGTGCTCGCGTCCCGCGGATGACGCCGACCATATAGGGGCCGGCGCGTCCGATTGCCTATGGCCGGAACGTTGCGGCGCGCGTCAGGCGGCCAGCAGCTTCTCCACCTCGTTGACGAGGTCGCGCAGGTGGAACGGCTTGGACAGGACCTTGGCGTCCTTGGGGGCCTTCGAGTCCGGGTTCAGCGCCACGGCGGCGAAGCCCGTGATGAACATCACCTTGATGTCGGGATCGAGCTCGGTCGCGCGGCGGGCGAGTTCGATCCCGTCCATCTCCGGCATCACGATGTCGGTGAGCAGCAGTTCGAACGGCTCTTCGCGCAAGCGGTTGTAGGCCGAAAGGCCGTTGTCGAACGACAGCACGTCGTAGCCGGCGTTCTGCAGCGCCTTGGCCAGGAACCGGCGCATGTCGTTGTCGTCTTCCGCCAGCAGGATTTTCATCGGACGGTTCCGGACCCTCGGTTCATCACGTTCTTTTCATAAAGGGAGCGGGTGGTAAACAAGGCGTTAGGATCGCGCGTCCGGGCAGCGTGACGGGGCGCACCACCCGGGCGCTGCGCCGACCTTCCGGACGGTGGACAGCCCGGCCCCCGCGCCCCAGAGTAGGGCTCCCTCGTGCTCGCCCAACGGTGCGCCTTCCCGCCGATGACAACGCCCTCCCCGGACCAGACAGACGCCTTCGGCTTCGCGCCCGCCTTCGCGGTGGACGAGCCGGTGCGGCACACCCTGCCCTTCGTGTTCAACACCGGGCATTCCGGATCTGTCTATCCGGATGCCTTCCTCAAGGCGTCGCGCCTCGACGCCCTCTCGCTGCGCCGCTCCGAGGACGCCCATGTCGAGCGGCTGTTTGCCCCCGTGGTCGAGCTCGGCGCGCCGCTGCTGCGCTGCAACTTCCCGCGCGCCTACCTCGACGTGAACCGCGAGCCCTACGAACTCGATCCGCGGATGTTCGAGGGGCGGCTGCCGGCTTTTGCCAACACGCGCTCGATGCGAGTCGCGGGCGGGCTCGGCACCGTGCCGCGCGTCGTCGCCGACGGGCAGGAGATCTATGCCGGCCGCATGCCGGTGGAGGACGCGGTCGCGCGCATCGACGGCCTGTACAAGCCGTATCACCGGGCGCTGCGCGGCCTGATCCTGCGCACGGCGCGGGATTTCGGGCGCTGCATCCTGATCGACTGCCATTCGATGCCCTCGTCGAGCCTCGGGCGCGACGGCGACGCGCGGGCCGACTTCGTGCTCGGCGACCGTTTCGGCACCGCCTGCGAGCCGGGCCTGATCGACGCCTTCGAGGGCGCGTTCCGCGCCCGCGGCTTCAAGGTGGTGCGCAACAAGCCCTATGCCGGCGGCTACATCACCGAGCATTACGGCGAGCCGAACATCGGCCGGCACGCCCTCCAGGTCGAGATCAACCGCGCGCTCTACATGAACGAGGCCAGCCTCGCGATCACGCCGGGCTTCTTCGGTCTGGTCGAGGCCCTGCGCGCGGTGGTCGTCGCGGTCGCCGACGACCTCGGCTCGGAGACGCCGCTCGGCATCGCCGCGGAGTAGGCAGGGCGGCCCCGGGCGTACCCTCCGGACAAGAAATCCGGACAAGAAAAAAGGCCACTCCCGAGGGAGCGGCCCGAAGTCTAGGGAGGAAACGCCCAAGAAGGGCTGCCGGACCGCGACGCCATCGCGATCCCGCAATGCACAAAATAAAGTGCGCTGCACAGAACGCAAGGACTTTCGTCACGCACGTGGCGCATGCCCCGGCCGCGCCGAACGCAAGCTCGGCCTCAGTGCTCGGCAAGTAGCTTGGCGATCTCGGCCTTCAGCGGCCCGGCGAGATCCTTGCGGTCGAGCGCGTAGGCGATGTTGGCGGTGAGGAAGCCGAGCTTCGAGCCGGTGTCGTAGGTCCGGCCCTCGTAGCGCATGCCGAAGAAATCCTGGTCGGCCATCAGCCTGATCATCGCGTCGGTGAGCTGGATCTCGCCGCCGGCGCCGGTCTCGCCGTGCTCCAGGATCGCGAAGATCTCGGGCTGGAGGATGTAGCGGCCGGAGATGATGAAGTTCGAGGGCGCGGTGCCGGCTTTCGGCTTCTCCACCATGCCGGTGACCTCGAAGGTCTGGCCGAAGGTCTGCCCGACGCTGACGATGCCGTACTGGTGCGTCTCCTCCGGGGCGACCTCCTCGACGGCCACGACGTTGCCGCCGTGGCGCTCGTAGGCCGCGAGCATCTGCCCCATGCAGCCGCGGCTGAGCATGTCCGGCAGCAGCACGGCGAAGGGCTCGTCGCCGACGATCTCGCGGGCGCACCACACCGCGTGGCCGAGCCCCAGCGGCGCCTGCTGGCGGGTGAAGCTGGTCCGGCCGGCGACGGGCAGGTCGCGCTTGAGTTCGTCGTAGGCCGCCTGCTTGCCGCGCTCCCGCAGCATGTGATCGAGCTCGAACGCGATGTCGAAATGGTCCTCGATCACCGCCTTGCCGCGGCCGGTGACGAAGATGAAGTGCTCGATGCCGGCCTCGCGCGCCTCGTCGACCACGTGCTGCACCACCGGACGGTCGACCACCGTCAGCATCTCCTTCGGGACGGCCTTGGTGGCGGGCAGGAAGCGGGTGCCGAGGCCCGCGACGGGAAGGACGGCCTTGCGGATCGGTTTCATCGAGCGGGAACCCAGGAACGGCAGTTGAACGGAGCGGGCGTCGGACGGGTTTGGCCTTCCCGGCGACGATAGCACGGCGTGTCGATCGGCTAGGCGCCGATGAGGCGCACGATTAAGCATTGCCGGTTAAAAGCAAGCGCCGTCGCGGGCGGGCGCGCGGTTTCTTAATCCGGGGGGACGCGATGGCGGTTCTGGTGACGGGCGGCGCCGGCTACATCGGCAGCCACATGGTCCTGGCGCTGCAGGATGCCGGGCAGGAGGAGGTCGTCGTGCTCGACGACCTGTCGACCGGGTTCGACTGGGCACTGCCGCCGGAGGTGAGGCTCGTGCGCGGGGATGTGGCCGACCAGGGCCTCGTCACCGAGACGATCGTGCGGCACCGCATCGACGCGCTGGCGCATTTCGCCGCCCGCATCGTGGTGCCGGACTCGGTCAGCGACCCGCTGCACTACTACCTCGCCAACACGGTCAAGACCCGCGCGCTGATCGAGACCGCGGTGCGCACCGGCGTGAAGCACGTCATCTTCTCCTCCACCGCCGCCGTCTACGGCGAGCCCGAGACCGTGCCGGTGCCGGAGGACCTGCCCACCGCCCCGATCAACCCCTACGGCCGTTCGAAGCTGATGAGCGAGTGGATGATCCGCGACGCAGCCGCCGCCCACGGCTTCAGCTACGTGATCCTGCGCTACTTCAACGTCGCCGGCGCCGACCCGCGCGGGCGCACCGGGCAGTCGACGCTGAACGCCACGCACCTGATCAAGGTCGCGACGCAGGCGGCGCTCGGGCAGCGCAGCCATCTCGACGTGTTCGGCACCGACTATCCGACGCCGGACGGCTCGTGCCTGCGCGACTACATCCAGGTCTCCGACCTCGCCGAGGCGCACCGCATGGCGCTCGAACACCTGCGCGCGGGCGGCGAGAGCCTGACGCTCAATTGCGGCTACGGCACCGGCTACTCGGTGCTGGAGGTGATCGACACGGTCAGGCGCGTGTCGGGCCGCGACTTCGAGGTCCGGCTCTCGCCCCGCCGCCCCGGCGATCCGGCGCGGATCGTGGCCGAGGCGTCGCGCATCCGCGACCGCCTCGGCTGGCGCCCGAAGCACGACGACCTCGCAGCGATCGTGGCCCAGGCGCTCGCCTGGGAGGACGCGCTGGGCAAGCGCAACCGGCGCTGACGCGATGCGATCCGCCCGCATCGCCATCCTCGCAGGGTGCATCGGCTGTTGCGCGAGCACAGCGCTGGCCGAGCCCGCGCCGGGTCCCGCCGCCGTCCGTAAGAGCGCGCGCGGCGACGCGGCGGCGTTCGGTGCCTTCGTCGCGGCGCTTCGGCCCGACGCGCTGGCCAGGGGCATCTCGCCGAAGACCTTCGAGGCCGCCTTCCGCGGCGTCTCCGGCCCCGATCCCGCGGTGCTCGCGCGCATCAAGGGCCAGGGCGAGTTCGGGCGGCCGGTCTGGGAGTACCTCGTCGGCGCGGTCTCGCCCGGCCGGATCGCGCGCGGCCGCGCGCGCGGGGCGGCGCTTCGTGCGACGCTGGCGGTCATCGAAGCGCGCACCGGCGTGCCGGCCTCGATCGTCCTGGCCTTCTGGGGCGTCGAGTCGGATTTCGGCGCGAGCGGCGGCACCGTGCCGACGGTCCGGGCGCTGGCTACGCTCGCCGCCGCCCGCCACCGCGGCGACCTGTTTCGCGACGAGCTGCTCGCCGCGCTCGCCATCCTGGAGCGCGGCGACATCGCGCCGGAAGCCATGCGCGGAAGCTGGGCCGGCGCGATGGGGCAGGTGCAGTTCCTGCCCTCGACCTTCCTCGCGCACGCGGTCGATTTCGACGGCGACGGCCACCGCGACATCTGGACGAGCGAGGCCGACGCCCTCGCCTCCATCGCCGCCTACCTCAAGGATCTCGGCTGGAACCCGAACGTCGCGTGGGGTTACGCGGTGCGCCTGCCGGAGGCCTTCGACCTCGCCCGCCATGCCGGCGACCTGTCGGAGTTCTCGCGGCGCGGCGTGCGCCGCGTCGACGGCGGATCGCTGCCGGAAGCGGGCGCCGCCGCCCTGTTCCTGCCCGGTGGTGCGGGCGGTCCGGTGTTCCTGATCACCGACAACTTCGCGGTGATCCGCGCCTACAACACCTCGGATGCCTACGCGCTCGCCGTCGGCCACCTGGCCGACCGGCTCGCGGGCGGGCCGCCCCTCGCCGCGCCCTGGCCGAGCGGGGCCGCGCGCCTCGACAGGGCCGGCCTTCAGGCGCTCCAGCGCGGGCTCGCCTCGGAAGGGCTCTATTCCGGCGAGGCCGACGGCCGGGCCGGGCCGGTTCTGCGCGACGCGGTGCGCCGCTACCAGATCCGCGAAGGCCTCCCCGCCGACGGCTACGCGACGCCGGCGCTGCGCGACCGCCTCGCCCGCCCTTAGACGCACGGCCCCGGCTCCGCTATGCTCGGCGGCGGGCCGTCGGCCCGGACGGACGCGGAGGATTCATGGAGCGCGATGCGACGAACCGAGGCGACGCCCTCGCTCCGCGTCCCGGCCGGATGCGTCCGAAGCGTCGGCCCGCCCGCGGTTCCGCCTTGGCCCTGGCTCCGATCCTCGCCCTCGTCCTGTTCCCGGTGCCGCCGGCGCTCGCCCAATGGGGCGACGGCTACGACCAGCCGCGGGGCGACGGCTACGCCGCGCCGCCGCGCCGCCGCCCGCGCGACGCCGCCTATCGCGACGACGACGGCTACGCGCGGGCGCCGCGCCGCGCCGCGCCGCAGGACGCCCCGCGCCAGTTCTACTGGCCGTGGGAGGACCAGCCCCGGCAGGACGCCCCGCGCCAGGCCGAGCCGGTCTATCGCCAGCCGCGCGCGCGCGCGCCGTCCGGTGCCGAGGGCTACCGTCCGGTCCGGCGCCCGCAGACCCGCCCGGCCCCGGCGGTGGCCGCACCGCAGCCCGCGGCGCCGAAGACCGAACCGAGGGTGCAGGTCGCGGTGTTCGGCGATTCGCTGGCCGACCATCTCAGCCGCGGGCTCGGCGAGGTGTTCGAGGACAATTCCGACGTGGCGGTGATCGACCGCGCCAAAGGCGACAGCGGCCTCGTGCGCAAGGACGTGGTCGACTGGCCCAAGGCCGCCGAGGAGTACCTGAGAGCCAACCCGAAGGTCGGCTACGCGGTGGTGATGATCGGCGCCAACGACCGCCAGCCGATCCGCGAGGGCGACCAGAGCCTCGACCCGCTCTCCGACCGCTGGCGCGAGGTCTACCGGGGCCGGATCGACGCGCTGATCAAGGTCTTCGCCGACCGCAGGATCCCGCTGGTCTGGGTCGGCACGCCGCCGATGCGCAACGAGACCCTGACCCGCGACCTGACCGGCTTCAACGAGATGTTCCGCGATGCCGTCGCGAAGGCGGGCGGGACCTATGTCGACGTCTGGCCGGGCTTTGCCGACGAGCGCAACCGCTACGCCGTCGCCGGGCCGGACCTCGACGGCCAGACCGCCAAGCTTCGCACCGCGGACGGGGTGCACTTCACCCATGCCGGCGCGCGCAAGCTCGCGCATTTCGTCGATGTCGAGCTGAAGCGGCTGATGGGCGCGAGCCCCGTCGCGCCCGAGCAACCCGCCGCGGCGGTCTCGGCGGTTCCGATGCCGGCCCTCGACGGGGCGGCCCCGAAGCTCGACGACGTGGCGGCGATCGATCGGCAGATCACGGCGATGCTGCCGAGCCTGCCCGAGCCGCCCGGCGTACCGGCGCTCCCGGTCAAGCCGGTGGCCGGTCCGGTGGTCCCGCTCGGACGGGCAGAGCTTTCGCCCGGCGGCGTCCTCACCAGCGGCCGCCCGCGCGACGGCGACGCGACGGGCATCGTCGAGCGATCGCTCCTGCGCGGCGCCGCCCCGATGCCGCAGCCCGGCCGCGCCGACGACTTCCGCTGGCCGCCGGGCTGATCGCGGACGGCCCCAGGTCGTCGTCTCTTCGCGCGCCGTGAGGCGGACCAGGCCTCCGCTTGCCCGGAGCGCGAGAGCATTTTCCAGCGAGGTGGATATCGGCTCGCGTGAAGAAAATGCGACCACAAAAAGACTTAGAGCATTTTTCGTGATTCAAGAATCATGGAAAATGCTCTAGCGAAACGTCGCCTGGAGCAGCCGGTTCGTGTCCGCGACCTTGCTCGCCAGTTCGAGGATCAGGAACCGCTGGAGCAACAGGGCGAGGTCCGGACGCTCGTGCTCCATGCGGGTGAGGGCGTCCCGGCTGACGCCGACCACGACGCAGCCGGTCTCGGCGACGGCCGTCGCGGTACGCAACCCGCCCTGCATCATCGCAACCTCGCCGATCACCGTCCCCGCCATCGTGGTCCGCAGCCGCAGGTTCGGCCGGTTCTCGACCTCCAGCTCGATCGACACCACCCCGCTCTCGACGAAGTAGAGCGTGTCGGCCTCCCCGCCCTGCCGAAGCAGGGTCTCGCCGGCGTCGAGCGTCCGCGACGTCAGGTAGGGGGCGAGGTCGGCCTGCACGACCGTGCGGTGCAACCGCTGCCCCAACTGCTCGGCGAAGGTGGCATCGGCGCGGTCCGTCGCGAGGCCCACCTCGGCGAGCAGCACCGCCTCCGCGTGCAGGAGGGCGTGGTCGAGGGTCCCGAGAACCCGCATTCGCGATCGGGCGGCGAGGCCGCCGCGCGTGACCTGGCGAACGGCCGTTGGCGCGACATGGACGAGCAGGACGTCGAAGCCGTGCCGCTCGGCGAGCTGAGCGACCTTGCGGAAGGCGATCAGCGCCGAACTGTCCAGGCCGACGCATTCGCGGAAGTCCAGGACCAGGAAACGCAGATCCGGCTGCACCGCCACCGTCGCGGCGGCACGATGGTAGACCGCCTGCGCGTTGAGGAAGAACAGGTAGCCCTGGAGCGTGTAGATCAGGGTTCGTCGGCCCGCGCCCTGCAGCGCCTGCGTGGCGTCGGGCGCACGGATCACGCTGCTCGGACGCTCGATTCCGGACTGGGCCAATCGGATCGCCGGGATCTGCCCATACTGGACCGCGAAGATCAGGATCGCCAGCGCGATGCCGACGAGGAACCCTTGCGTCGCGCCGAACAGGACCGTGGCGGCGGCGACGATGAGCGCGATCACGGTCTCCCAGAGGGAGATCGAGCGGTAGGCGAGAGCCAGCGTCGCCATCAGGCCGAGGCCGATGGCGATGAGCGTGCCCCCGGCCAGGGGCCGCGGCAGCAGCGCCAGGGGCGCGGCGCCCAGCGCCAGCAGGGCCGCCATCACGACGATGGTCAGCGACCAACCCAGCCAGTTGCCGCCGCCGAGGTTGTGCAGCAGCAGGGTCGAAGTGCGTCCGAATCCCATCGCCGGGCTGCCGAACAGGCTGCCGATCAGGTTGGCGGCTCCCGAGGAAACGAACATCGAATCGATGTCGAGATCCCTCTGCATCTCCAGCTCGACGCTGAGGACGTAGAGGAGCTGGATGACGATCGCGACGACGACCTGGGTGGCGATCTGCGGAAGCAGGGACAGGAGAAGCGCGAGGTCGAGGCTGCCGAGCCCACGAGCCGCGGGCATCCGCAGCAGGGTGCCGCCCGGAAGCGGATCGAGCAGCCAGCCGTCGTGTTGCGCGGTCGCCGGATCGATGCCGAACCACGCCAGCATCGCATGGGTCGCCACGAAGGTGCCGAGAACGACGCCGGGATAGACCGTCCAGTGGGGCACGCGGCGCGGCAGGTAGAAGACGCAGGCGCCGATCGCCAGCGTGAGACCGAGCCGCGCGAGCATTCCGGGATCGTGCGGCCCGAACGGGTCGGCGACGCGTGCGCCGATCTGCGAGCCGCTCTTGAGGAACAGCATTCCCACGCCCCCGAGGAACCCGGTCAACACCGGGTAGGGCAGGAGTTGCGCCAGCAGCGAAGCGCGCGCGATCCCGAGCATCAGGAAGGCCGCGCCCGTCGCGAAGGTCGTGACGCCGCACACGAGCAGGACGATCCGGCCGATCAGGTCGGGATCGACGAGTCCCGCGGAGCGAAGGCGCTCGGCGACCGTCGCGGCGACCGCCGCCTGCACGATCGCCGCGCCACCGATGAAGGACAGCGTCACCGGCGCCGCGCGGCGTGTCGCGACGAAGATCAGGCTGCCGACGATGTAGGCCGACAGCATCGCGCCGAGCCCGGCGACGAGACTCGGCGCCAGGGGCCCGGCGAAGATGAGCTGCGAGAAGCTGGTGAGATCGAGCAGGAGCACGATCGTACAGATCGCCGCCGCCGCGACGGTTCGGACCGTCCACGCCGTCCGCGACATCGAAGCCGGGCCGCCCTGCATCGTCCCCCGCGTCCTCGCGGCATCGGGCGACGGGGTGGTGGCTGTCATCTCGGTTCGACCCGGGTCTCTGCTGCGTCTCGGGAACCTCGGATGCCGCGCCGACCCGCGCGTCCGCATCCCGCACCGACGGTCGAGGACGGTCGGTCAGCGCGGCAGGATCGAGGCGCCCATCAGCGTCTCGTCGATCGAGCGCGCCGCCTGACGGCCCTCGCGGATCGCCCAGACCACCAGCGACTGGCCGCGGCGCATGTCGCCGGCGGCCCAGATCTTCGGGTCGGAGGTGCGGTAATCCTCCTCGTTGGCCTCGACGTTGCCGCGCCGGCTCACGGTGATCCCGGACTGCTCCAGCAGGCCCTTCTGCATCGAGCCGGCAAAGCCGATCGCCATGAAGACGAGGTCGGCCGGCAGCACGAACTCGCTGCCCGGGATCGGCTGGCGCCGGGCGTCGACGCGGGCGCAGACCACGCCCGTCAGCCGGCCCTTCTTGCCCTCCAGCCGCAGCGTCGCCGCCTGGAACTCGCGCTCGGCGCCCTCCGCCTGGCTCGACGAGGTCCGCATCTTGGTCGGCCAGTACGGCCACACCGAGAGCTTGTCCTCGTGCTCCGGGGGCCGCGGGCGGATGTCGAGCTGCGTCACCGACAGTGCGCCCTGGCGGAAGGCGGTGCCGACGCAGTCCGAGGCCGTGTCGCCGCCGCCGATGACCACGACGTTCTTGGCCGTGGCCAGGATCGGCACCTCGCCGTTGCCGCGCATCGGCTCGGCGCCGACGCGGCGGTTCGACTGGATCAGGTAGGGCATCGCGTAGTGCACGCCCTCCAGCTCCTGGCCCGGCAGGTCCGGGTTGCGCGGGTCCTCGGCGCCGCCCGAGAACAGCACCGCATCGTACTCCGCCGTCAGTTCCGCCACCGGCTTCGTGACGCCGACGTTCTGGCCGTAGTGGAACACCACGCCCTCGGCCTCCATCTGCTTCACGCGCCGGTCGATGTGGCGCTTCTCCATCTTGAAGTCGGGAATGCCGTAGCGCAGCAGGCCGCCGGCCTTGGGCTCGCGCTCGTAGACGTGCACGGCGTGGCCGACGCGGGCGAGCTGCTGCGCCGCCGCCATGCCGGCCGGCCCCGAGCCGATCACCGCGACCTTCCTGCCGGTGCGGGTGACTGAGGGCTCGGGCCTGACCCAGCCCATGTTCCAGGCGCGGTCGGCGATCGCCTGCTCGATGGTCTTGATCGCCACCGGCTGGTTCTCGAGGTTGAGCGTGCACGCCTCCTCGCAGGGCGCGGGGCAGATGCGGCCGGTGAACTCGGGGAAGTTGTTGGTCGAGTGCAGGTTGCGCGCGGCCTCCTCCCAGTCGGACTGGTAGACGAGCTCGTTCCAGTCCGGGATCTGGTTGTGCACCGGGCACCCCGTGGGGCCGTGGCAGAACGGGATGCCGCAATCCATGCAGCGCGCCGCCTGCTTCTTCAGGT